>CANIVF010000083.1 GCA_947470895.1 Bacteroidota bacterium | reverse complement strand
TTGTGGATAACTTCTTTCTCTATGAGAATCAATCAGTTAGTTTCTAATGCATAGCATTAGGATGGTTTGGAATAATACTTGCTCAAAGAGCCTGATTTTCATAGAGTTATATCGAATTCTATTTTTCTAATGCATGATCTCGGTTTATCATATCAGCAATAGCACGATGGATGAGTTCAAGATTTGACCAGGGCACAAAGTGATCCATTGAATCAATCAAAACTAATGTGACTGGAGCGTTTACTAATTTTTCCTTTGCAAAGAATGCATTTTCGTAAGGAACGAGCCTGTCCTTTTTTCCTTGCATTACTATAGTTGGTGTTAATACTCTCGACCACAACGGTAGCATGGTTTCCAATTCAGGTTTTAGCTGATAGATCTCCTCATTCGAGGCAAGAGTGCATGGTGACTATAAGAATCACTAAAAGTAAAAGGCTAACGATCCACTGTTTTAATCTGCCATTCTTCCTCATAAGGTTATTCGATACCAAGAATCTTTTTGTATTCAGATTGGTTACGCAAAACATCCATGGCTTTTTTTACTTCACTGTCGTTTTTGAACTTTGCTTCCACAGTGCCTTTTTCAAAATAATAACGTGATACGATTTCCTCTTCTAAAAGTGGTTTGACCTGATCTTTAAAATTGATAAGATCATTTTTTCTTCTATCCTCAATGCGTGCCTTGATCTGATCAAGCTGAGGCTTCAAGTCATCGTATGATCTTTCTCTTTTGGCGTGAGCAATCAACTCATTGAGTTCTGTTTCTAACGTAGATTGATAGGGGACTTTTTTAGTTTTTGACCAGGTCACAAATTCCTGATACTCCTGATCCGAGAGTGAAAAACTTTTTGCATCGGGAATAGTAGCATGCGCATTCGCGTACTGTGTTGCGAAATCAAAAATTAATCCGTCATGAAAAAGCACTTGGGTAATCATGGCAGGCTGTAGTGATTCAATTTTTATATCGGGATCAACACCTCCGCCATCAAATACTTTCCTTCCGTGTGTGGTGCTGAATTCTTTCTTTACAGAATCAGGTATGCTTCCCGCGCTTCCATCTTCTCTACGGTGCGAATAATCCAATACCTGAATGCAGCGCCCAGTTGGAGTATAATATTTAGCGGTGGTAATTTTTACCTGCGAATTGTAGGAGAGTGGTCTGGGGATTTGAACTAGGCCTTTACCGTAGGATTTTTCTCCCAATACAACAGCCCGATCATAATCTTGCAAGGTTCCCGCAACAATTTCAGAAGCGGATGCACTGCCGCGATTGATCAGTACAATCACAGGTATTTCTAAATCCACCGGATTGTTTAAGGTTTGGTAGGTGATATTATTTTCAGCTACTTTTCCTTTGGTATCCACCACTTTTTTTCCTTTGGGGATAAAGATGTTACAGATATTAACCGCTTCATGCAAAAGACCTCCAGGATTGCCACGCAAATCCATAATAATATATTTAGCTCCTTTTTCTTTTAATGCTACTACTGCATTTTTTACTTCCTTACCCGCATCAACGGTGAATTCAGTGAGTTGCACATAACCCATATCTGGTGCGATCATTCCAAAATATGGAACATTACTGATTTTAATTTTCTCACGTTTGAAGTCAATGTCGAATGGATCATTTTTTCCAATTCGCTTCACGGTGAGCTTCACGGGAGTACCTACCTGACCTCTCATCAATTGATTGGCTTCATCCAGTGTAAGTTTTGAAAGTTCAACACCGTCCATCTTCAACACTTCATCGCCAATTTTCAACCCGTTTTTAAAGGCTGGATATTCTTCATAAACCATCGTTACCACTGTGCGATTACCGATAGTGCGGGTTAGCGCACCAATTCCACCATATTGTCCTGTGTTTTGTGTGCGAAAATCTTCAATCTGATCTTCGGAAATGAAATTGGTGTATGGATCCAAAGAGCCCAACATGGCATCAATACCTACCCGAATAGTTTTATTCGGGTTGATTTCATCCACATACAGATTATTCACCTCTTTGAATACCGAAGCAAAAATTTCAAGGTTCTTGGCAATTTCGAAATATCGTTCTGCGGGCGGGGTGAACGATAACGAAAGCACAGCGACAACAACAATAGAGACACCAACAAGCTTCTTTTTCATACAACCTATTTACTTGTTAAAGGTACGTATCTCGCCAAACTAAGTTGGGAAGGTTAACATTTATTTTACCAGTTTAGCCATTTCTGCTCTCTAAAATTAGCTACTTTTAGATATCTCCAAATCACAAAACTATGATGAATCAAATAAAACTGGTTTTCTATGCGGTGGCAGTCTCACTATTTGTCATTTCCTGTTCAGAGAATAGCAAATATGAAGCAAAGACTTCTGAGAGTAATGGTTACAGTTACGAGTATGTAACGAATGATCCATTGAAAGTGAGGATTTATACCCTGAAGAACGGGTTGAAGGTTTATCTGAGTCAATATTCGATTGCACCCCGAATCCAAACTCAAATTGCTGTGAAGGCGGGAGGAAAAAATGATCCAGCAACAAGCACTGGACTCGCACACTATCTGGAGCACATCATGTTTAAGGGTACGGCTGACTTCGGCACCCTGAATTGGGCGAGTGAAACCGTATTGTTAGATAGCATCGAGCGCATGTTTACCAGCTATGGTAAACTTACCGATTCGGTAGAGCGTGCCATGTATTATAAATTGATTGATCAGGTTTCCAGTGAAGCATCGAAATTTGCTATTGCCAACGAATATGATAAAATGGTAGGTGAGATTGGTGCACAGGGCACCAACGCTTACACGACAGAAGACAGAACAGTTTATATCAATGATATCCCGGCTAATCAGGTTGAAAATTGGTTGGCGATTGAAGGGAATCGTTTTAAGAAAATTGTACCCCGATTATTTCACACCGAGCTCGAGGCCGTATATGAAGAAAAAAATATGAGCATTGATAATGATTACTGGAAGACTTACGAAGCACTTTACAAGGCGATGTTTGCAAACCATCCTTATGGAACGCAAACGGTTATTGGAACGATTGATCATTTAAAAAATCCTTCCATTACCGAAATAAAAAAATATTTCGATACGTATTACCGGCCTAATAATGTAGCGATTTGCATGAGCGGTGACCTTGATTATGATAAAACCATCACACTGATTGATAAAAATTTTGGAGATTGGAAAACGAATGAATCTTTACCGAACTGGAATAAGGGTGAAGAGGAACCTATAACAACATCAATAACAAAGGAAGTATATGGACCCGATGCTGACTGGATTCAAATGGGTTTTCGTTTTGATGGGCGGAATAGTGAAGATGTAAAACTTCTTCGCCTTACCGATATGATTCTCTCCAATTCAAAGGCTGGCTTGATTGATATTAACTTGAAGCAACAACAAAAAGTAATTGAGCCCACGAGTTATGTGGATTATCTCAACGACTATTCTATTCATACATTTTCAGGTCGCCCGCGCGAAGGTCAGTCACTCGATGAAGTGAAGAAACGATTACTGGAGCAAATCGAGCTTGTTAAAAAGGGTGAGTTTGAAGACTGGCTCCTGCAGGCGACCATCAATGATTTGAAAAAATCCAGTATACAGAGTTCTGAAAACAATTACTCACGATCCAACAATTTGGTGATGGCTTTTACCAACAATATACCGTGGCAAAATTATATTGAGGAAGTTGATGATTTGATGAAATTCACGAAAGAGGATGTTGTCAAGTTTGCCAATGAGCACTATAAGGATAATTATGTGGTCGTTTATAAGCGTAATGGCAAGGATACCAGTGCCCTCAAAGTGAGTAAGCCATCCATCACAAAAGTTTCGCTCAATAAGGAGGATAAATCTCCATTTCATGAAAAAATTACCAGCAATAAGGTCGAGAAACTTAAGCCTGTATTTCTGGATTATGCTAAGGATGTTACCACCCTGAAAATGAATAAAGAGGTGGAGGTGTTGTATACGCCCAATAGCGAGAATGACTTGTTCACATTGTATTATTTATCGGATGTGGGCACTAATAATAATCCGAAAATGAATGTGGCGGTGGAATATCTTCAATATATAGGCACTGAAGATATGTCGGCTGAAGAATTGCAAAAAGAGTTTTACAAATTAGGTTGCACATTTGATGTGTTTGCCTCCGGTGATGAAACCTATGTTTACCTCGAAGGACTAAACGAGAATATGGAGAAGTCTATCAGTCTTTTTGAGAAGCTATTGGCGAACCCAAAAGCAGATGATGAAGCGCTAAACAAGATGATCGAGGGCATATTCAAGAAGCGCGATGATCAGAAGAAAGACAAGTGGTCGATTATGTTTAGTGGACTGATGAATTATGGTTTGTATGGACCTAAATCTTCTTTTACAAATGTGGTAGGTAATAAGGAACTCGGTGAGTTAAAGTCGCAGGAACTCGTAGATATCATCAAGGATTTTACCAAAACACAACATCGAATTCTCTATTACGGCCCAATGAAAGGAGAGGAGTTAATCACGTCATTGAATACATATCACAGCTTACCTGAACAATTGAAGACAGTGCCACCTCCTGTGGATTTTAAGATGCAAGAGGTAGCTTTGCCCAGTGTGTATTGGGCTGATTACGACATGGTGCAGGAGGAGATCATGTTTCTTTCCAAAGAGCAGGATTTTAATGTAGAACAGATTCCCATAGCCCGCATGTTCAATGAATATTTTGGAGGCAGTATGAGTTCTCCTGTTTTTCAGGAACTTCGCGAGGCACAGGGGTTGGCTTATTCAGCTTTTGCTTATTACGGCACAGCAGCAAAACCAAAGGACAGTGATTTATTCTATGCGTACATCGGTACGCAGGCGGATAAACAGCCAGAAGCCATGAAAGCGATGATGGGATTGTTACAGGATTTTCCCCGTTCAGAAAATGGATTTGACGTTGCGCGTAATGCTATCCTGAATCAAATCGAAAGTCAACGTATTACGAAAGCCAACATTTTATTTAATTATGAGTCTGCTCGCAAAAAAGGAATAACTTATGACGTACGCAAAGATGTGTATGAGAAGGTTCAGAACTTTACGCTAGAAGATGTTGCTAAATTCCAGCAAGAACAATTGAAGATCAATAAATACAATATCGTTCTGATTGGCAGTAAGGATAAAATAAACTTTAAAGATTTAAGCAAGTATGGGGCGGTGAAGCAACTTTCGCTGGATGAAATTTTTGGTTACGAAAAGCCAGTGAAAATCAATACAGAAAGCCCAAATCAATAGCATATCTTTATTTAGTAACCAGAGGTTCAGGTCATCCAATTTTGTGATGAACCTGAGCCTCTTTTTTTATGACCAGGCCTTACGTAAAAAACGCAGCCAGTTTCCGTGCATTACTTTTTTGATGTCGGCCTCACTATATCCCCGCTTCGCTAGCAAGGTTTCAATATTTTGAAGATCAGCAATGGTTTCGATATCATAAGGCGATTGCTCCTTGCCATACGCTCCATCCAGATCGGAGCCAATGCCAATGTGATTGGCGTTTCCAGCAAGCTGACAGATATGATCGTAGTGATCCATTAATTTATTGAGATTGCAATTCAACTCTATGGAATTGGATTTTCCTCGTATCCAATTCGGTACCATCATCCACGCATCCAACACTCCACCGATAACGGCACCACGACTGATTAATTCTTTAATCATATCATCGCTAAGCTGGCGATTGTGATCCACCAATGCTCGGCAGTTGTGATGACTTGTCCACACATGACCATTAAAGTTATCCAATGCTTCCCAAAAGCTATCATCACTAAGGTGAGTGGCATCAAGAATGATATTGAGTCGTTCCATTTCTTTCAACAGCTCTTTTCCTTTTGGGCGGAGACCTCCCGTTGCATCCGTGCCCATGGCATATCTGCCCGGGCCGTAGTGTGCAGGCCCCAAAGCACGTAGTCCATACCAGTATGCTTTTTCGAGATAATCCACCGTAATCATTGAATCGGCTCCTTCCAGGCTCAGAATATATCCGATCGATTTATCTGCAGAAGAATCTGTTTCCCATTTTACCAAATGCTTTTCTAACGACTCAAGATCTGTGATGGGTGTTAATTCTCCACATGACTCCATCTCTTTGTACCACATTCTTTGTCCTTGGGTTTGAGCCCATGCTTGCTCAGGAGAATTCCATCCGGGCAGCGGATTTCCTAGTGCTACATAACGTGCAATTTGGGTGGCCACCACTAATCCAATGTTTCCTTTTCTCAGTTCTTCAAAATTGACCACACCGTTGCCACGGTCAGCTTTGTCCGTCATTCCCTTTTCTCGCTCTCGAATGTCAGTGATAGATTTGCGCAGGTCGCGATTCCATTCCATGGCGTTCATGCTTAAATCAAGGTGGGCATCAACAATAAAAGGATTTGCCATATGTTAAGATTTTTTTAGGTGCATTGCTGCTTACTCTTTAGCTGCTAATTTTTTACTTACTACATCTGCTGGGTATTTCAATGCAAGTTTTCGTATTTCAAATGCAAACTCACGAAACGTTTCTTCCCAAAGGTGGGCCTCTTCCGATGTGTACTCATAAAAACCTTTTGCATTTGAAACGCCTTTGCCTCCTGCCTTCACAACATCATCAATAAGCTTAGGGATTTCTTTTGAGGTACATAAGTCGGGTAGCAGGTCTTTCATTACGCGATGATACGCATCGACTCCCGTTAGATCCATCCATCTGAAAACCCCTACCAGTGTCATCCAATAGCCAGGGTTATTTCGGCAAGCACGGTCGACATCCTCTACTGTTGCAAAACCATTTTCCACGAGGTAGCAAGCTTCGCGATACATCGCATACATCAATCTATTGGTGATAAAACCGCGAATATCTTTTCTCACCAGGGTTGGTTCTTTACCCCAGCGATGCGATAGTTCATAAAGAAATTCTCCTTGGGTAACGTTGCTTTTTTCTCCACAGATAACTTCTAAAAACCGTGTGGTGTGCGATGGTTCTGCCCAATGCAATCCAAAGAAGCGTTCAGGAATTGTGGTAAGACTTTGCAGTATGCTAATAGGAATGGCGGAAGTATTGCTGGTTAGTAATGCTGCGGGCGAAATGACCGCTTCAATCTTAGCAAACACTTGTTTCTTAATCTCAAGATCTTCGAGCGTACACTCGATAACTAATGTGCATGGTGCAAGTTTTGAATAATCTTCGGTAATTGTCAGGTTATTCAAATAATGTTCTGGCATTATATTAATGAGACCTTCTTCTTTTGATTTGATTAAGTGATGCCGGACTCTATCTCCGGCATGAAGCATATCTACCGGAACGGGAGCAACCGCTACCACTTTATGATTAGCCATGAGCAAGCAGGTGGTTATACTGCACCCCATGAGGCCAAGACCAACTACGCCAATGGTAATCTCTGAGGATTCAATCTTTTCTTGCGTCATATTTTTAAGTTATTAGTAGGTAGCTCTTCCGCCAGAAAGATCAAATGTGAATCCGGTTGTAAAACTATTTTTTGGAGATACAATGTAAAGTACAATGTTAGCAATCTCTTCCAGTGTGCCACAACGCTTCATTGGTATTTTGTCGGTCATGTAACGCACTTGTTCGGCTGGCATCATATCGACCATCGGAGTCTGTACCACAGCAGGAGCAAGCGCATTAACGGTGATGCCTGTTTCGGCATATTCTTTCCCTTGCACTTTCGCCATTCCGATCACGGCAGCTTTTGATGAAGAATAGGCGAGCATTCCTGCGTTACCTTCTTTACCGGCAATGCTCGCAATGTGCAAAATTCTGCCGTAGTTATTTTTCAGCATGTGTGGCAACGCATGTTTGGATGCGAAATAGCTTCCCATGAAATTCACTTCAAAAACCTTCCGGATATTTTCTGTGGAAGTCTCATGACTTTTGAGATTAGTTATTCCTGTAACACCAGCGCTGTTGACCAAAATATCGATTCTTCCAAATTTTTCCCAAACGATGTTGATGGCTTCCTGCAGTTTGTCCTCCTGAGTAATATCAACAGCTTGAAAAAACACATGGCTATGATTTTGAATATCAGGATGAATATTCAAGTCGAGAATGGCTACGTATGCCCCGGAATGAATCAATGCCTTTGATATGGCTAATCCGAGGCCGGAACTACCACCTGTGATAATAGCGACCTGATTGTTAAAATCAGGATGGTCATTTGAAATTTTATTCGACATCACTTTTTTTAGTTATGTTCTGATTCTTTAAATATTCACTTCGTATGAGCTGCGCAGTTTTATGGTCACCGGAGTGATGCCAGCCTGGCGGCATAACAATATATCTCAGCTTATTTAATAAACCGGGAGCGGCCACAATATCTTTCCAGAGATAGTAAAGTTCACCAAAATACACATCGAAGAAGTTTTGTGCATTGATTTTTCGGGTGATGCCGTATTCAATACTGATTTCGTCTTTCTCAGGTTGATACGTTTTGAAAACGCGATCCCAAATGTTGAGCAGATTGCAAAAATTAGTATCCATATACAATGGATTTCTGGCGTGATGCACCCGATGATGAGATGGTGTAAGAATGATTTTTCCTAATAACCCGAAACGCGCATCCTTAATAAAATTTTCACCAACGTGAATAAAGCCTCCCCAAGTTCCATCGATGAACATGATGGCAAACAGCATAGCCGGAGGCACGCCTGCCAAAATACAGATGGAGGTACGAATGAGATCAGCGTACGGCCCCTCTAAAATAAAGTGTGCATAGGTTACTGACAAGTTCATCGTTTCAGGAGCATGATGAGTGGAGTGAAGGCACCAAAACAACCTGACCTTATGAGCAAGGTAGTGATAAATGAAATGCGAAAACTCCCACACGATGTAACTGTAAATGAACCAATACCAGGTAGGTGATCCTTGAATAATGACAAAAGAAGAAAAGAGACCGATGCAAAACGCCACAAGACCAAATGAGATGTAGCGGCCTACTATTCTATTAAAAAGATAAATGAAGAAGGTGATCTTATATTCTGAAGTGCGGAATTTCTTATGGGCAAAAGCAAGAATGATTTCCACTACTACAATAAATGGAATAAGTGGAGAAAGTGCCCCGGTAATTCCCGACCATGTTCTTAACGAACTGTAATTACCTGAATCAATTAGCTTGATGAGTTCATGAAGTGAGAAGAAATTAATCAGCTCATTTTTAAATAGATCGATGATCTCAAGCATAGGTCTGTCAAGGTTATATTTTTGAACGCAGATACACTTTATACGCTGATTTTTCTCTTTCTCGAAACCACATTCCAACTAGCGATTACCCGATGGTTTTCCACAACGGACATGGTTTCATGCAAGGCTACCGTTGGACAAATGTGATGCGGAACCCCATAAAATACATCTCCTACCTGAAAAGCATGGCTGGTTTTCAAAACAAGATGCTCTTCACTTTGTCCAATAGGCTCTACCGTTTCTGCATTTAAAAAATATACTCTATTTGAAAGAGGATTTTCAGCAGCAATGGCTTTGTGACCAAGATCAACCGTTATCGTGTCTTCGGTTGGTTTTGAGATAACGCGTGTTACCACAAGGGCGGCAAATATAAAATGTTGTTCTGGCAAAAGTTGTTGATAACCTTTATCCCAAAAGATAAATGTTCCCGGGCTGCACTCCACATGCTGTCGTTGTGCATGAATAGGAAACGAGGGTGTTCCTCCTGCAATCATGATCAACGATTTACCAAACTGGTTATCAATTTGATTTTTTGCTGCCTCTGCTTTCCTGAACCCCTCATCGCATTTTGCTCTTCTGAGTTCTAAATCAGTATCTCGTAAATGGCCATCATAGGCATGAAGCCCTTTGATATCAATTCCATTTAACGAGTGACAACGCGCAAATAACTCAATAGCATTTTCAGGTAAAATACCAGTTCGGTGCATGCCCACATTCACATCGATGTAAACCGAAATCTTCAAACCTTTTTTTTCTGCTTGTGCTGCCAGGTACGAAGATGAATTAAAGTTGTCGACTAAGCATCCGAAATGGGTATTGGGAAACTTTTGAATTAATTCAATAAGTCGGAGTGCTTTCGGACCAACAGGTTGATAGGCAAGTAGCACATCAAGTGCACCGATTAATGCCAGCATCTCAGCTTCTGCAATGGTGGCACATTTAAATTTATAAATACCTTCATCCATGATCATCTTGCAAACTTCTGCGCACTTATTTGTTTTTATGTGTGGTCGCAAGCGATGAACTTCAGGGACAAAAGTTTTAAGTATCCGGATGTTCTCTTTTATACGATCAGGATAAATAACCAGTGCTGGTGTGTCAAGTTGATCAATGTTTTCAATGTTATACCAATCACTCATAGCCAGCTCATCTGATGTAGTTCAAACATCGCTTCAATCTCTACCGGAATATTATCCGGTAACGATCCCATGCCTACTGCACTTCGAACACCGACACCATTATCGGGGCCCCAAACAGATGCGAATAATTCACTGCATCCGTTGATCACAAACGGATGGCGTTCAAATTCAGGCACGGCATTCACCATACCCAATACTTTGATGACTCTTTTTATATTGTTGAGGCTTCCCAGATTTTCCTTTAGAGTTGCCAGAATAGTTAAGCCAACCTGACGGGCTACTACTTTCGCTTCTTCGGCAGTTAAGGCGACACCTACTTTGCCGATGATGAAACTGCGATCTTCTTTTAAAGGACCATGACCTGAGACGTAGACAAACTTATCGACAATTAAGAAAGGTTTGTAAACCCCTAGCGGAGCAGGGGGTGGTGGCATGGTGAGATTCAATTGAGCGAAGCGCTGGTCGGGTGTTAGGTTGTCCATAGTAATTAGAGATTCTAGATTTTAACTAGTAATGTCTTAAGATTTTAAATATCGTGCAATAATGCAAGCTCTCTTTTTCTGATTTTGAACTGCACTATTTTTTGAAAGGTTGCAATGCGTGTCAACCGTTACATTTCAATGCGGTCTTTTTATTCAGACTGGCGGTCTGGCATTGGACCACTTTTTTTATTGATGGTTGCAATAAAATTTAATTAATTTATTATGATTAGTTTTTGGAGCGAAGAATATAAAGCTAAGTTTATTGAAATTAGTAATAATCGGTTTAACAGGGTATCGTAAGGCAAATAGAAAGATGGTAGAGTGTTGAAACTTAAACGGGATTAGTCATTCGGATTTTAAGTGTAGTCGATGGCTGTAGAATGTGCTGGGGCATCGCATACTTGCGAAAGGTAAAAAGTGTTACGACAAAGAGATTAAACAACAATAGTGTAAAGCAGAATTACGCATGGAATCAAATAATCAATTAGCATTTTACGGTGGCAACAAAACAGTAGACAAGCAGTTTCAGTGGCCGATTTATGACGAAGCAGAAGTGAATGCAGTTGCAGAAATTGTAAGGAGTGGCGCGTGGGCAAATCCAAATTGTGACGGACTGGTGGCCGAGTTTGAAAAAGAGTTTGCGACTTACTGCGGGACGAAGTATGCGATCACCTGTGTGAATGGCTCTGTAGCGATCAGGCTTGCGCTTATGGCATGTGGAGTGAAACCTGGCGATGAAGTGATCATTCCACCATACTCATTTATTGCCACTGCCTCAGTGGTTGTTGAGGCGAACTGTGTTCCGGTCTTTGTAGATATTGATTCGGACACCTACAATCTGAGCGTGCTGGAAGTTGAAAAAGCAATCACGCCCCGCACCAAAGCCATCATTCCGGTACACTTTGCAGGACAAGCTTGTAACATGGATGCAATCATGGACATCGCCAATAAGCATAACATTAAAGTAATTGAAGATGCTTGTCATGCTCATGGTGGTGAATATAAGGGCAACAAGTTGGGAAGTATCGGCCATGCAGGATGTTTTAGTTTTCAATCATCAAAAAATCTGAACAGTGGCGAGGGTGGCATCATAGTAACTAATGATGAAGATCTGGCCAACATGGTGGCTTCTCTGCGAAATGTGGGACGGGTGAAAGGTGGTCAATGGTATGAACACCATTTTCTTGGATGCAACTACAGAATCACTCAACTACAGACCGCAATACTTTCGCTTCAATTAACAAGACTTGAGGAACAAACGCGAAAGCGCAATGAAAATGGAATTTATTTAAATTCCTTATTGCTTTCCATACCTGGAATAAAGCCGCTAACACGTGGTCATGGCGAAACAGTCCATACTTATCACATTTACATTTTTAAATATGACAAGGCGTACTTTAACAATATCTCTAAAAAAGAATTTGCTGCTCTTCTGGCGGCAGAAGGCGTACCTAGTTTCATGGGCTATCCTGAGCCTTTGTACAAGCAGCCCGTTTTTCTACAGAAGAACTTTATGTGTTATGCATTACCCGAACATGTAGACTATACAAACGTATGCTGTCCAAATACCGAGCAAGCGTGTTATGAAGAGGCTGTTTGGATTTTACAACATGCCATGCTGGGAACGAAAGAGGACATGGATAGTTTTGCTGAAGCGATTCGTAAGATTCAACGAATTGTTTTAAGTGAATCTTGAAATGGTAATGCGAGGCAGGTAACTTGATACAAAACAGCGCGCAGGTATAGCAGATCCAGATATTCAGGTTGCTATAAGATCGCGTTAATGAGCATCACACCAGCAAGTCCACAAATTGCCACGATGGTTTCCATCATAGACCATGACCGTATCGTGTCTTTGATACTTAAATTAAAATATTCTTTGAACAGCCAGAAGCCTGAGTCATTAACATGCGAGAACATTAAACTGCCGGCACCCACTGAAAGCACCATGAGACTTGGATGCACTTCAGGATGCGCAGAGAGCAACGGTGCAATAATGCCTGCGGCAGTAAGTCCAGCCACGGTAGCTGAACCAACACATATCCGAATCACTCCCGCAATTAACCATCCCAAAATCAGTGGATGAATACTTAATCCATCCAGCAGTGCACCGATGTCGTTGCTGATGCCACTTTGGATTAATGTTTCTTTCAAAGCGCCTGCACCTCCGATGATCAGAATAATCATGAGCACATCTTTTACGGCATCGGAATAGATGTCCATAATGTGTTTCATCTTTTGTCCGCGACCGAGGCCTAATGTATACGTTGCAACGCCTAATGAAATCAGCATCACCATGGATGAGTCGCTGAAAAATTTTGCAATGTTTTTGAATGGTGAACCATCAGTAATCACAAAATTCAAACCTGTGGTAATGGCAAGCAAGAGCACAGGCAGCAGTGATGAAAACAAACTATTAAAAAGGCCAGGCAATTTTTCTTCGGGCAAGCCTTCCGATTTAAAAGTAGAAAGCAAAGTGGCCTTCATATCTTTGAGTGTTCTCGAATACAGCAGTCCTGAAATAAAAACGGTAGGGATGGCAATCAGTGCACCAAAAAATAAAGTCGTTCCCATGTCGGCATGAAATTGACTTACCAGCGCTACAGGGGATGGGTGAGGAGGTAGAAATCCATGTGTTACAGAAAGGGCAGCAACGATCGGCAGCCCCACAAACACCGCAGGAAGTTTATACCGATAGACTACCGAAGCGATGATAGGAAATACTAATACAAATCCGACATTATAAAATAGAGGAATACCAATCACAAAGCCAGTAATGGTCAAGGCCAATTGCAAATACTTCTCACCAAATACGGCCATCATGCCCGAAGCGATTTTCTGAGCAGCTCCGGTTTCAGCAACTAATTTTCCTAACATGGATCCCGCAATGATCACAATAACCAGTGATCCAAGCATATCGCCAATTCCTTTTTGTATGGTGCCTCCGATCTGGGCAGGGTTTATGCCTAATAATAAGCCCGCACAAATGGATACAATGAGGAAAGATAGAAAAGCATTTACCTTAAAGTAGGAGATGAGTAAAATTAGAAGTATAATGCTAAACAGAACAATCAGAAATGACATGCGGCTTTTGTGTTACTGTTTAATGAGTACCCGGGATCTGTACAATTTTTACAATCACTTCATGATGATCACCCTCAAGATCTATCAAGCTGAATTTAACCGTAGGGTTGTCCTGATTCACATCAGCTACTGCCTTACTTATGCGTTTATCTTTCAGGTTTTTTTCAATTTCTTTTTGAAGACTTACCATCGCGTAGGCAAGTTCAGTTTCAATAGCGCTTGGATTATAAACGGTAGTTTTCATAACACAAAAGTTTAAATACAATCTTACCAGCGTATCAATGCCGAAGCCCAGGTGAAGCCACTACCAAACGCTGCTAAACAAATTAAATCATTATCTTTGACTCTTCCTTCTGCCCATGCTTCACTGAGCGCAATAGGAATGGATGCTGCCGTGGTGTTGCCATATCGCATGATGTTGTTATATACCTTTGCATCAGGAAGCTGCAACTTCTGTTGGATAAACTGACTGATCCTCAAATTGGCCTGATGGGGTATCAATAAATCAATATCATCTTTAGTCATGTTATTCGCCGTCAGGGCTTCATTAATAACCTCCATAAAGCGAACTACTGCATGCTTGAATACCTGGCTACCATTCATCACCACCTTAAAGTGTGTTGTATCCAGAATTTGCTCAGGTTGGCGCTCTTCTCTTGGGCGGCTGCTGCCCGGATCGCGTACATACAACTCTTCGGCAAAACGACCATCGGAATGTAAGTGAGTAGAAAGTATGCCCGGTTTATCAGTCGGTTGAAGAATCGCTGCACCGGCACCATCGGCAAAAATAACGGCTGTGTTTCTTCCACGAGTGGTCATGTCAATAGCAGTCGATTGAATCTCGGCACCCACCACCAGAATGGTTTTATACATGCCTGATTTAATAAACTGATCGGCTACGGATAGCGCATAGATAAATCCAGAACAGGCATTGCGGATGTCCAGCGCACCAATGCTTTCCAAACCTAATTCGCGCTGCAATAAAACGCCTGAGCCTGGAAAAAAGTAGTCGGGTGTGATGGTGGCAAATACAATGAATTCAATATCCTTCTCGGTGAGATTTGCTCTCTCCAATGCCATGCGTGTTGCCTTGGCTGCCATGTTGGCTACCGTGTCTTTGGTCGGATCGATATATCTTCTTTCTTGTATTCCTGTACGCTCAATGATCCATTCATTGTTAGTATCCATTATACTGGATAGATACTCGTTCGTGATAACGGTTTCTGGCACATGGTGCCCTAAGCCAACAATCTTTGAATAGCGCATACAAATTGGATTAACTGCGCTAAAGTTATTAAATAGTTACCTAATGCCTGTAAGGGTTTTATACTTACTTGCTAAAGTTTTTTCTCAACAAAGGGAAAGAATTCGCTTTTGAATGAGTTGAATGTTTTCATAAAGGCGCTGAGCTCTTCCAGCAAGGCACCATGTTCTTCGTAATATTCTTTGTCGGTTCCTTTTAATTCCTGAAGCAGGTCGGCTAGTTTGTGCTCGTGATTTTTAATTTTTTTGCGGAGTGTGTCGATCAACTCACCGCCATAGTAGGTGATCAAATTTTGAAAGTGGCTCACTCGCTTTTTTTCGTCAGCCGAAGTTCCCTTCGCTACATAGGAATCCAATAGTTTTTGAAAGAAGGCCACTTCTTGTTTCCAAAGCACAGTGGTGGAAAGCCATTCCAAACTGCTGTGATGCATATCCATAAGACTTGGTTCTAAAATATATTTTCCGGTAGATGATAATACAGAGATCATGGCGGTATGTGTTTAAGTTTAACATGATGGAAGGTGGGATATTGTTTTAAATTATGTCATGATTTCTGTCATATTTTGAAATTATTATTCAGGATTGTTTTGTTAGAATCCGATCAAAAAAAATCCCTGACTTGCATACATCTCAAATCAGGGATCTTTCGAAATTCACTTTGTTCAGATTTACGAAGCGGGCTCTTTCCCTTTTCTGATTAATCCTTTCGTATTATCGCTCGAATGGCGATCAATAAGTTTATGCAATGGGTCAATGCCGGCTTTGCGTGGCTTCGACTTCACCATAATTTTATACTCATTTTCTTTCTGAGTGATTTTATGTTTTTTCAAATAGATCAGGCTATCCTTACCGGCTATATTTTTTCCGTAAATTCCGATATCGATCCAATCGTTAATAGGAATATTGGATTCAAGTCCAGTACTATCGGCTCTGAATTTTTCAGCGGTTACTTTCAATGTAACTTCAAACTGGTCTTTTGATTTTTCTTCATATTCCGCAGTTTCTGTTTTGTTTTCAAACAGCGTGATCGTTTCGAACATATCATGAATTAAATATTGAAGACTATCAGGTGTCACTTTTCGGATCTGATCCAATAAGTTGGCCGATGTTGGGTAAGGTGCATCTTTGAATCGCCACGCTTCATTGAATCTTTGGAAGGCTGCATTCACACTGTCTTCGCCAATGTAATCCTGAAGGGCGAAGAAAATCAGGGAGGCTTTTTGATAATGGATGTAGCCTTGCCCTTCCACAAATTCCAGGGGTTGTTCTTTCTTGCGCTCACTGGCGCGACCTTGCAGGTAGCGATCGAGTTCATACTTGAGATAGCGCTCAATAATTTCTGGCGTAAACTTATTCTTCAAAACCATCAACGCAGAATATTGCGACATACTTTCACTTAACATCGCATTTCCTTTTACACCCGCTTCCATCACCTGGTGGCCCCACCATTGGTGGGCCACTTCATGTGCAGTCACATAGTAGGTAAAGTCAATGTCCTTGTCGGGATCATCAATTTTGGCGATGAATCCTATGCCTTCTGAAAACGGAATGGTGTTGGCAAAAGACTGCGCGAAACTGGCATAACGAGGAAACTCCATGATGCGCACCTGGCGATATTGATACGGACTGAAATGCTTTTCATAATAAGCCAGTGCGTCTTTCATTCCTTCCATCATGTGGTCCAGGTTGTATTCGTGACCTGGATGATAATAGATTTCAAGATTGATATCGTTCCATTTGTCTTTTTTGATCGCATAGTTGGCAGAAATCATGGAGAAGAAATTACACATCGGTGCATCCATGTCGTATTGAAAATAGACACGATCCCCTTCTTCCCATTGCTTCGCCAGATATCCGGGGGCAATGGCCGTTTGTCCTTTGTCGGTGCTGATCTGTATTTTGAAATTGATATGATCCGCATCATCACCAAATAAACTCTGAGCCAATCCACGCGGATCGTTGCGCTCCATCATCCGTTCTTTCTCTGGCAATTTCTTTTCCTTCCGTTTATTGTCATCGCCTATTTCATAACCTTCGTTGTATCCCAAAGAAGGGAAGTACATGTTATTGAAAAATGTACCATTGAAAATTACTTGAGTGTTAGACTTACTGGTTTCAACAAAGCCTTGCGTAACAAAGGTGGTTTTGAAATCCATGCGAAGGCTATCTCCGGGTTGTAAAGGTTGTTCGAGTTTGTAGATAGTGTATTTAAACTTATCGAAATTTTCTTTGATCCCATTCTTGCGATCAAACTTTAAATACTCAGTCTTTAGTGCCGATTCTGCGTTTTCCTGAATGTGAATGTCCGCAATGGGCTCACTGGTTTTGTTCTTTAGTATGAAATAACCTTCAGCAGTAAAATCACGCTTCGATGGGTAGATATCTACCTTCAGGTCGATACTGGTGATTTTAGGTTGTGGCAGGAATTCAAATTTCTTTAATGTATTCTCATAGTCAACCTGTAGGTCTTCGCGATCATCCGAGTTACTGTATTCATTGAGGATGTTGGTGTTATAAAAAATATAAAATCCAGTGGAGGCAAACAGGATAACCGCCATCGCCATCATACGCACCAATGATTTTGATAGGCGAAGTTTTCCTGATTTCCATCGCATGTTCATCACCGATTCAGAACCGCGCACCGAGAAGATGACAGCCACGGCAAATAAGAATACCACAAAGGCAAGCCAATACACCTGCAACCATGTGAATGGGGTTACAAAATGACCATACACGTTCATATCCGAATAGGTGCCCAGGCTGCCGCTTCCAAACTGAAAGAGTGGGTGCTCTAATCCCATCTGACCAAAAAAGCCAACGAGAATAGAAAATGCGATTGCAATTGCGAATCCTAAAAACTTATTGTTCACCATTACCTGGATGAACATTGATAACAACGTGTATAGCACGAGGAAGGCAAGTGTTTCAGTGTACAGTGATCCGAAGTACACTCCGATTTCAAATTTATAATAGCCATACGATGCCTGAATAATGATGCCACAAATGATCAATCCGAAGAGCAGTACCAGGTAAACCAGTAACAAACCCAAAAACTTGGAAATAAGACTGATGAAGTCAGGCATGGGCATCGCATCGATAATCAGGTTTAGGTTAACGGCTCGCTCTTTCCAGATCAGCTCACCGGAGTATAACACAGCAATAATCACAAAGAATAAGTTGAACACTGCCAGTAATCCCAATACGGAATAGGTGGTAGGGTAAGAACTTGTACCATACAGTTCATTCATGTTCATGGCATTCAGAAACATCAGCAACATGCCGGCCACCACAATAGCGATGAACGGGATTTCTTTGAAAACCATTTTAAAATAGAATATTGTGAGCTTCAGCAGCTGCCCAAGGTGAGTGGAAAATCCGGTGAACTGTTGAGCAACGGGTATTTTTGTTTCCTCTGGTTTTATGGTGATGCGCTCATCTTTGAACACGCGCGTTTTGAAAATAGAACCACGCACCACATTGAAGCTGAAGGCAAAATGATTGATGATCAAAACTAAAATCCCCACGCCAATCCAAAGTAAACGGTTATACAGAATGTATCCCTCAAATGGAATCTGCAATGTGTTTCGTTCTCCGGGTGTCCAGTACTGGGTGTGAAACCCGAAGGCGCGCACACCGAATGGATCGAGTAGGGCAGCGATTTCTTTTTGCTCCAGATCGCGCAGCATGCTTTGACTGGCGAGATACAACACCAACAGGATAATTCCTTGTGTGTAGATGACGATTGATTTTCTGCTCAGCGCTCCACTTGCAAAAAAGATAGCCCCGCAGAAGAACATGTTGGGCACCACAAAAATGAAAAAGGGTTGCCAATAGGTAATCAGATTAAAAGGTAGTAGGCGTTCCGCTTCACGCGTGGGCCACAGGTCTCCGATCATGAATGCTAACGGAAGACTGCTCGCCACCAACAGCAGCACCACGAGCGATCCCCAATAGCGACCCATCAGGTACGCGAATTTCTTCATCGGTGTGCTGAAGAGAATGGCTTCGGTGTTGTGTTCAAAATCGCGAAGTACGGCAACCCCCAAAATGGCGGACGCAATCAGGGAAAGAAAAACGGCCATGATGCCAATCATCTGGGCGATCACAATCGGTGCATTTTCTTTCACTTGCCCTACACCACCACCAATCTGCACGATGTCGGTAGTTACGGCCAGTATGCACATCAAAAACATGATGCCGAAGTAAATGTAATTAGCGGCTCGTGCCTTCCTGTATTTCAGTTCGAATAGAAATATATCTTTAAACATAAATGGAGTCTTGAATGATTAATCTTAAGTCTTTGTCTTAAGTCTTGCGTCCTACTTTATTGCGCTGCAACTTCTTTGTTTGTTGTACCGAAGATGTGTGTGAAGTATACATCCTCCAGATCGGCTGCGGTGTGATCAAAGGATGAATCGGGTTGGGTATCACTCAATACCGTTATCTCGGGTCTTCCTGCAATGAGTCGTTCAGAGATGATATTGAATGACTTGCGATATTCTTCCAACTCAGATTTGGCAATTCGTTTCTTCCACACTTTGCCTTCCACTTCTGCGATGGCATCCATGGGGCTACCCTTGTATAATACTTGCCCTTTATTGATAATCGCCATATCGGTGCACAGTTCTTTCACATCTTCAACAATATGCGTGGATAGAATCACTACCGTATTTTCTCCGATCTCGGAGAGTAAGTTCAGGAAGCGGTTTCGTTCGGCAGGATCTAATCCGGCTGTGGGCTCATCAACGATAATCAGTTTTGGACTAGCGATGAGTGCTTGCGCGATGCCAAAGCGTTGTTTCATACCACCGGAATATCCACCAAGATTTTTATGGCGGGCGGCCCAAAGGTTGGTTTTGTGAAGCAATGCTTCCACAAGCCCTTTGCGTTCGCTCTTATTGGTAATACCTTTTAGTACAGCGAGATGGTCCAGTAATGTTACCGCATCGATTTTCGGATAGACACCAAACTCTTGCGGCAGATACCCTAATATTTTTCGCACCTCTTCTTTTTGGGTGAGCACATTAAGATCGCCAAGAGTAATGCTGCCACTGTCTGCTTCCTGCAAGGTAGCAATGGTGCGCATGAGTGACGACTTTCCCGCGCCATTGGGGCCGAGCAAGCCAAACATGCCCTGGTTGATGGTGATGTTCACGTCTTTCAGTGCCTGCACTCCGTTGGAGTACGTTTTGTTGAGGTTTTGGATAATCAGTTGCATAGTGGGGGTTTCAATGGCTAATAAGTCGCAAGTGTTGGGGATTTGTTACAAGTACCTAATCAGAAAATTAATCAAGCTCAAAAGTTCTGCTTTTTTGTTGAAAAAGGAAAGTGATCCAACAGGGGAGATCAGGTTTATTTAAATCCAACGCTTCTTCATGGCCAGCCGGATAGCTTGAGCTTTGGAGTTCACGTGTAGCTTCTGGTAGATGTTGCCGATATGCTTGCGAACGGTATGCGGACTAATGGAAAGTTTTTCTGCGGTGCCCCGGAAATCATAACCCTCCACCAGCAGTTTCAGTATTTCCATTTCACGATCACTTAAATCGGTTTGGTCTTCACTGACTTTTTCAGACAAACTTGCTTTTGAAAGTAAAGCGAAGGCTTTTCGGGCAATGCCTGGCGACATCGGTGCTCCGCCTTCTTCTACCATCTCCTTTATGCTGTTAATGATTTTCTCCACGCGTTCATCTTTCAATAAGTATCCACTGGCCCCGGCTTGAATGGCCTCAAAGATTTTATCCTCGTCATCAAACACCGTGAGCATTAAGAATTTTGTATCCGGATATAACGAGGAGCCAATAGCTACAGCTTCTATTCCATTTGTTAACGGCATTTCAATATCCATCAACACAGCCTGTGGACGGGCTGTGTTCAGGCTCTTCATCTTGTTTAGAAAATCCTCTCCGTTGCTGGCTGTAAACAAAACAACAATTTCATAGGTTGTCTCGTCCTAAAATAGGTTTACACGAATTAACGTGTAAACGATATGAGAAAATCAGATAAAACTGTTCAAGAACAAGAATCGATAGTCGCTGAATATTTGTTGGGTGAAACGACCTATCGTAAATTGGGAGCTAAACATGGAGTTG
>CANIVF010000082.1 GCA_947470895.1 Bacteroidota bacterium | reverse complement strand
CAGCAAGCCGCGTACTTGTGGCAGTCAGCATTGGCAACCGGAAATGTAGCGAGTTACTCCACCATCGATGCTCAGCTGAGTACAACCATGTTGAACAATAAAGTGATCACCAAAATGGGCGCTTCTAACATACTGAACAAGTACTACTATTCCTTCCTCGGTGGCCCTTCGATCGGTGGCTTCTAATATGTAAACGTGGTGTACTCATTTTAATTTGATCAAATTGACTAACCCAGAAATAAGCCGAAGCGGTATTAGACCAATGAGGTGTAGAACCTCATAAGAGGAAAACCACAAAAGCTGATCGGTCAACAGTATTCTTCAAGTCAATCCAAAGTTTTTTTTGCGGTTGCTATACACGTTGATGAAAAGAACAGCAGCGTATGCCTTAACCTCCTCTTTTTTATGGTAGTGGTTGTTAGCCTGATCAATTGTTGAACGTTGACTATGATTTAAGCCTCATGACCTAGGCCATGTTGGTGTTTACCTTTACGAAAGTAGATACTGACTTACATCCCATTGTATTAAACAACAAAGCTGCT
This sequence comes from Bacteroidota bacterium, assembly GCA_947470895.1. GTDB lineage: Bacteria > Bacteroidota > Bacteroidia > Cytophagales > Cyclobacteriaceae > ELB16-189. The sequence goes on along the minus strand of CANIVF010000082.1, from coordinate 20,842 downwards.
TTGGATGAACACGAACAAAGTGAGGGGTTTTCTTATTGGTACAATAAATTCAAATTGGGAAGGGTTACAGACAGGCAACTTGCTTGCATGAACTTGAGACCAACCCCCAATCACAATTACACCAGGTATTTTTGAAACCCGGTAACTAGCTTAGGGAAGCTTTTCATCCAGTGTTCTTAATGATCTGGCTCTTTCTGGATTTTATGGATGCTGTTGACTCGAATTCGTTAGCATTTTCCTATTTTGAGTTATGAAATTTACTGACGAATGTATCCCACCAGCTGCCACCGATCTATCTGATCATTTAAGCAGTGCTCAGCTTACTCAACTCAAGCGACAGGTTGCGTTGAAGGAAATCAAACCCCCAACCTGGCGCGACCCTTCTTTGGGCGCACTGATCCAACGAGGACAGGAACATGAAGCTACGTACGTTGAATATCTTTCTGATCAGGGTCTGACCGTTATAAACCTGCAAGGCCAAAACGCTGAAGCTACTCTGGCCGCTATTGAAAAAGGAATGGATACAATTGTTCAAGCAAAATTGAAAAAAGCACCCTCGATGGGTTATGCTGTTATTCTCCTTGAACGTGTCTGAGAAAAGTAAATTCGGTAACTGGTCGTACAAAGTGCAGGATACAAAACTCTCTCAGCATACTAAGGCCGTTACGATTCTTCAATCATCCCTTTACACGGATATACTCACTGGCTTGCTTGTCCATCCGTGGTCCTTTAACAAAAATATTAACCCCGTGTATGGATCCTCCTGCGCTGGAGTCAACCACCTTTCCAGTGATGCGCAAACTTTAACCGTAAGAGCTAACAGTCCACACCACCAACAGTGCCCATACTAAAAGTAGCTTGATAGAATGGTGCATTTTTCCAATAATAATTAATTTTAGTTAAGAAATACATGGTGAAAGCGTGTCTTTGGGAATCGTCAATTATACGGACGAAATATTTTGACATTGAATACATCAAAACTACTCTCAGACACTAGCTTTCACTACTCACCAATTTACCACTCCTGATACTTTTTTTGCTTTATCTATTCAAATAAGCCGCATTGCATGGCTAAAAGTATTTTTAATGGCATATAGCATCCTTATTAGATAAATAATCTAATGAAATACTCCTCCTTGAAAATACTTACCCTCTTGTTGTTACTTTGGCTTTGGAATATCCAAGCGCAGGGTCAGATCATAATCCATGAAATTTGCTCTGCTAATGCCGATGTAATTATAGACTCACAGTTTGGCAACTTCTCTCCTTGGTTAGAAATGTATAACTTATCCGATCAAACGATTGATGTTTCAGGGTATTACGTTAGTGATGATACTGCCGACCTGAGCAAGTGGGTAATTCCTAATGGAACAACCATGACTGGTAAAAGTTACCTTCTAATTTGGTGCGACACGAGATCTACCGGCTTACACACTAACTTCTCTTTATCCTCTGAGGGCGGAACTATTTTTCTTTCCAATGGCGCGCAAACAGTTATTGATCATGTAACCTATCCGCAAATGTTCACTAATACGAGTTACACCAAGAGGACTGAATCTGGCAATGACTGGATATTGACTGATGCACCAACACCATTAAAATCCAATCTATGGAGGAGTACTATGGTGCAACTGGCACCACCGCAACTTTCTATGATATCTGGAAGATATAACAGCTCTATTTCAATTTCCATAAGTCATCCACAGGCTGGAGCCATAATCCGGTACACAACAAATGGTTCTGAACCAACTGAAATGTCAGATTTTTATGCAAGAGCGATCTCATTGGCAAACACTGCTGTGTTAAAAGCAAAAGCGTTTCACCCCGATTTTCTTTTTAGTGAAACTACAACGGCAACATACCTTATTAATGAACACCCAACTTCATTGCCAACCGTCAGCCTATCCACCAGTGGCAATTATCTGTGGGATAATACAATTGGAATATACACAGACGGAACCAATGGAATTACAGGGAATTGCAAGTTCGACAGGGGTGTAAACTGGAACCAAGATTGGCACAGGCACGCTTCATTTGAATATTTTAATGAGGAAGGAAAAGTAAAAATAAACCAGGATATTGATATCCGGATCAGTGGTGCCTGTAGTCGGAATAACCCACAAAAAACATTGGCTCTGATGCCAAAGAAAAAATATGGCGATGGTGATTTTGATTATGCATTCTTTAAAAGTAAGCCAAACATTACTGATTTTGGAGACCTGAACCTTCGAAACTCAGGAAACGACTTTAACCAATTGATGTTTCGCGATGCTTTTTTGCAAAGCTTGGGGATCGGAAAGTTGGATTTAGATTACTTGGCGTACCAACCGACTGCTTTTTACCTAAATGGGCAATATTGGGGTATCCAGAACTTGCGCGAAAAACCAAATAAGGATTTCATAGCGTCAAATTATGGTATTGATAAGAATGACATCGATTTAATAGCCTGGACCATCCGTGATTTTTTGCCTGAGATTGAAGGTGATAGTTCGATTTTCCTCGATTATGAGAATCAGCTGGCTTCATCAGACATTAATGCCCCGGCAACATTTTCTTTTATCGATCAAAATATAGATGTCCAGGAATATATAAACTATCTGATTACTGAGATTTATATAGCCAACCACGATTGGCCAAGTAACAATCATACCTTCTGGCGACAGCGGTCTAGTAATGGAAAATTCAGATGGATTTTATGGGATCTCGATTTTGGATTTGTTTCTGTTCCTCCAGATGTCCCTACACTGCATTTCGCCACTGCAACCAACGGTCCGTGGATTTCAGCGAATGACCCTAATTGGCCTCACTGGCCAAATCCATCTTGGGCAACGCGCCATATCCGATTGGTCTTAAGTAACCCGGAATTCCGGAAAAGGTTTATTAAGACCATGGCGACCGCAATGAATACTATTTATAATCCAACTAGTATAAATAAAACAATAACTCAATTTAAGTCATTAATCTCCGATGAAATGTTTTATCATAAACAGCGCTGGGGTGGTAGCATAAACGATTGGGAAAACAAAACCGGGGTATTAACCGATTACGCCAGTCAGCGGTTTGCCTTTATGAAAAGCTACGTGGCTGATTTCTTTCAACTGGGTTCTCCATTGACCTTTTCTGTTGCTTCCGTACCAACGAAGGCAGCTACGTTTACACTTAATGGAATTGATACGGAAGCCTTTGACAATGGCGCATATTATAATGGATTAGAGTATACAATAAAGGTGAACGCCAATGCCGGCTGGAAATTTGTTGGAATTACCGTTACAACCAATAATACAGTTCAAGAATTTAGCCAAGATGAAATTAATAACACTGCAACAGGTAACACTACCGTTGTTGCCAACTTTGTTCCTACCGGGGCTTTAAATGGTTTAGTATTAAACGAAGTAAGTGCTGCTAAACAAAATGCAATTGACGATGTGGGGGAATCTGAAGATTACATTGAATTGTATAACAATGGACCTGAAAGTATAGATTTAAGGGGCCTGTTAGTTTCAGACAACCTTACAAAAAAAGGAAAGCATATGTTGAGGCGGGCCGAACCGTGGCATCTTGGGCCGGGTCAATATCAATTGCTTTGGGCAGACGGTCAAACAGACCAAGGACCCAATCACCTTCCATTTAATCTTTCTTCTTCTGGCGAGGAGGTGGGCATTTTCTTCCCAACGGGTTCCGATACCGTTTCTATTGGGGAAGCAAAATTTAAAAGCCTGCCGGAAGGCTACACGCTCTCCAGGTTTCCAAATGCTACTGGAGATTTTATATTAACCAACAAGCCGAGCCCGGGTGAGTTAAATATTAATTCCGATTTTAGTATTGTGTTCCCCAACCCGGCAAGTCAGATTGTGTATGTTGCTGTCAAAAGTGAAGATACCAAAGTCGAAATATATGATTCAAATGGGGTTATAGTAAGTTATACTCACTTGGATTTAAAACAAATCGCTTCGATTGACATAAGCCATCTAACAAGTGGTTTTTACATAATTCGTGTTAAAGATTCGAATGCAGATGTCCGAAAGAAACTAATCATTAGATAATTTCGGATTACTTTTAGTGCACACTTGCGGAGTAAAGGCTCTTGCTTTTTGCATGGAGGCACCCAAACCTTCAATACCCAATTCAACAACATCACCAGACTTAAGGTATTGAAGAGGCTTAAAACCAAGGCCAACACCTTTTGGCATGCCAGTAGAAATAACATCGCCTGGGAGTAACGTCATGTACTGACTACTGTAGCTAATAAGAAATGGAACCTGGAAAACCATGTCTGCTGTCTTGCTTCATTTCGCCATTAACCTTTAGCCATAACTTCAGGTTGTTTGGGTTTTTGATTTCATCGGTGGTGGCCATAAACGAACCAAGTGGGGCAACCGTGTCAGCGCTCTTATCTTTTACCCATTGTCCGCCATGTTCCAACTGAAATTCGCGTTCGCTATAATCATTCTACAGTACACTGTCGTTCATGCGTTTTTTAGGATTAACTATTTCGGATACAATTCCCGATGCCAAGACGATCTGAAACTTTAAAAACGAACTCGCCAAAGCCAATGTCGTAGAGAAGTTGTTTTCATTGCTAGATAAAGCGTTGACCAAGCGTGGCGTCATACTCAATAAGGCCAGAATGGTAGATATCTCTATGGTAAAAGTCCCTATTCAACGCAACAATCGCGATAAAAATCAACAACTCAATGAGTGAACTGTTCCTGAAGACGAGAAGGATCATGAAAATAAACTACATCAGAAAGATGTCGATGCCAAATGGGTTACGCACCATGGGGAATGTTTCTATGGATACAAAGACCACGTGAAAGCGGATAAGTACACTAAACTGATTACGGGTTATAGAGTAACGCCTGCCAACGTTCACGATAGTGAACTGATTAGATCACTGATTGACAAAAGAGATCGAGGACAAAAAGTATATGCCGATAGTGCTTACCGGAGTGAGCGAATTGAAAAGGAATTGAGCGGAAAAAATATGACATCCATGATCCATGAAAAAGGATACCACAATAAGCCGCTCACCAAAGCACAGCTAAAACGAAATAAGAAGAAATCAAAAACAAGGGCGCGGGTAGAACACATCTTTGGGTTTATGACCAACTCGATGAATCGAATGTATATAAGGTTTCAAAATTTTGGTAGAGCATAAGCCACGACTGGTTTAATGAACCTTACCTACAATTTATTTAGGCTAACATAGATAAAAGTGAACTTAAAGAGCATGTAGTCTAGACAATTTTTTCAGATGCTAAACAAGAATTAGGTAAATCATTACGTGAGATTTTATAAAATGAGTTTTTAGAGATACCCTTAATTGAGCCGCGGTGTTGTCTTGGCCCAACAACACTAAATCAGGATGATTTTTTTTCAGGAAGTTGAGATCGAAACTGAATTGACCCTTAACAAAATCTTGCTTAGCCGATCCTTCCTGCTTGACATCCATACGAGCGCATGGTAAGAAAGTGACAGCGATGAGTAGAGCTATTAGTGTTGAAATCTTCATAGTGGTTTTGGATTCAACAACTCTGTTTATTTTTTACTGGAAAAATTGCCTTTGCAGAAGTTGATACTTTTTTTGCTTACTGTGCTCTGGAATTACTCCAACGTTGCGGCTTTCAGCTGAGGAACAAGCCAATGGATTAATCCCAGTGCAAGGAGATACGTGCAACCGGCTGCGAGAAACAAAAATGTATAACTGCCTGTTGCCTCTAACAATAATCCAGCAAAGGTGGCGCCAAACATTCCGCCAATGGCGCCAAACATGCTGCCGATACCTACAACCGAGCCAACCGCGTGTTGAGGAAACATGTCGGATGAAAGTGTAAACAAATTGGCCGACCATGCCTGATGCGCAGCAAGCGCAAATCCAATCAAAGCAACTGACGTCCAAAGATCATCTGTTACCGAAGCGAAATAAACAGGGGTAACGCAAATGGCAGCAATAAGCATAGTAGTCTTTCTGCTTTTGTTAACAGACCAGTCACGCCTCATGAGAAAGGATGAAAGCCATCCACCAACAATACTGCCAACATCCGACATCAGGTAAATCATCATAATAGGCGGGCCAATCTTATCCAAAGTGATGCCGTGCTGCGTGTAGAAAAATTTCGGGAGAAAGAAAAAGAAGAATGAAAAAACCGGATCGGTCAGAAGTTTCGCAACGGTAAACGCCCAGGTCTGGCGATAGGTTAACAACTTCAACCAAGGAATTCTAACTTGCGATTCCTCTGGATCTTTTTTGATATAGTTTAGTTCTGCCCTTGATAACCTGGGATGATCTTCTGGTTTGCGATAGGTGACTATCCAAAACGCAAGCCATATAAACCCAAACAAACCGGTTACTATAAATGCCCATTGCCAACCATATCGAATTGCAATGAAAGGAACTATTAATGGCGCTACGATGGCGCCAATACTTGCTCCCGAAACAAAAATGCCGTTAACGAGGGAGCGCTCGCTTTTCGGGAACCATTCGGCCGATACTTTAACAGCGGCCGGAAAATTTCCTGATTCCCCTAAACCCAATCCAAACCTGAAGATGCCAAACCCGGTAAATGATTTTGCCAACGCATGAAGCACAGCCGCGATGCTCCAAATCGAAATCGAAATGATATATCCCAACCGGCATCCAATTCTGTCCATCAGGTGGCCCATGAATAAAAAGCCAATAGCATAGGCAGCCTGAAATGCAGACACCATCATTCCATATTGCGAATCGCTCCAACTAAATTCTCTTTGTAAACCGGGCGCCAAAATACCAAGCACCTGCCGGTCGATATAGTTAATGGTAGTGGCAAAGAAAAGCAAAGCGCATATCCGCCAGCGGTATCGGCCAATCGAATTGGCATTAATGATGGAGTTGCTCAATGGGATGCTTTTAATAAATGAGGTGATTCTCTAAGGTGGTAAAAATAATCTCAAAAAATAAGCCCGTTGTCAGGTTTAACCTGCCGAAACCTCAATGGGGAGCTGCCAATCGTCTTCGACAGGCTTACCTTCAATAAGCTCAGACTGACAGTAAAAATGATTTTGAAATAGCTTCTATTTTTTAGCGATTCTGATTTTATTATCCGGAGTAACAACGAGTTTCAAATTTCTCAATTGAGTTGACCTCAACTCTACCGATGGTTCATTGTTCAAAATAAATTGGTAATTTTTATCCTCAAGTCCCACAACGCGCAATTCAATCTCAAACTCTTGATCAAAAGGAACATTCAACCCGGTGAACAGTGATTGTAATCCTAAGTGAATGGCATTCTGCTCTAACGAATGTTGAGTTACGGATACACCATCAATACCGAGTGCAATATCTTTTTTGACATCGAAGTAGACTCCACCCAGTTGATCCATAACGTGAGCCGCTGCGGCAAGGCCTCCCACCTCACACCAGCTTGGCCCTGAACGCAACGGCATCTGTGGGAAACCTTCATGGTCTATATTCTCTGGTCCAAGCCCTAATGGAAAATTGGGGTATTTATAAATGTCGTTCTCTATGTGGCGCGGATGGTTCACCAGAGTTAGCGATGACCGGGTCGCAGCAACGCCACGTTCCAATAAATCCTGACGGCCAGATAATAATCCAATTCTTACGAGTCCATTTGCAAAGCGATGGCTTCTCTGATCAAGCCATTCGGCATCGCTATTTTGCGAAGAGAAACCGCCAAATGGATATGCTGTAATAATATAATGAGGCGCCCATACGGCTTGATAAAATATAGAATAATCGGCCATAGCCTGTGCAGTTTTCAAATACTCTATTTCGTTTGTGGCCTCATACAACGAAGCAAATCCTTCCAATGCCCATGAAATCGACATGTTGTTTGCCGGGAATTGACCGGTGCGTTCATCAAAAAAAGTTTCCTTCTTCACCGCACAAGAATAGAACGTTTCAAAGTCGAACCACTTTTGAAGAGGCAATACTTCTGTGGTCATGAAGGAAGCCATCTTTTTAGCGGCATCTAAGTATTTCTTTTCGTTGGTGGCTTTATACAATTCAGCCAATACCCAAATATGAGCGCCCCCATTGGCGTTCCATTGCATACTGGGCGCAGATTTTAAATCTTGATCGAACCACTCCGCCACACATCCATTGGCTTGCATATTGCGTATGAGAAAGTCGGCATAACGGGTTACAAAAGGAATTATCTTGGGATGGTCCTCACACGTTCTGCGATACATCATGAGATACCCGGCCGTAACACTGGCTGCCGAGGTTTGATAGCTTCCATCTGTCCAATTCCAATATAGTGCGGTGCTATCCGGATTGTAGTGATCCATGGGAAACTTCCACAAACTGCCAACCCATGATTTCTTATTCACATCGTATAAGGAAGGAAATATGCCTTGATTTTGTGGCGATGCAAGTGTGAAGTTGATGATGCGCCTTGCCTTTTCGATTAATGAAGAATCGTTAAGCTGCTTGCCCCAAAAAGCAATTCCGGTGGCATCGCACACATTATTCCACCACGATGTGTTGTAAATAAATTGATACCATTGTGGGGCGCTCAACCGAAGGCCCCCCATCGGCATTCCATCCATTTCCCATTCCTGCCACGTGGCTAATTCCGGATGGCCGGTTCTGTTACGAATTTTCGGACTTTTATCACCGAGCGATTTTTGTTTGCGCCAAACCGATTCCTTTACAGGGCTCACCACCTCATATCCCTGATAATCAAAAGATGCACGATAGCAAACCTTCGCGTACTCTGCGAAAGGCATGGCCTGAGGTTTGGGTTTTTGAAAATAATTATGTCCGTATTTCTGCCACAGAAAAGAAGACACAAGCTGATAACCTCGGTTCTTCTCCACATGGGATTTAATAAACAAGTCAAATCCATACTTTAATTTATTGCTTGAAATTTCTCTCACCTGGCTTCCATTGTTTAGATGACGCCAGTACACATGCTGCTCTGTCCAGTAATCCATCAGGCCATAGGCGATTAAAGGTTGATCGGTTAAACCGGATTTTAAATTTAAATCAAGCGCTGTGGGCAGCGATGTCTTAGTGGTATCAAAAGGAATGGCAAAAATTCTGGGATGCTTCTGCGGGCGGGCGCCTTTTGCAAAGATAATGTTCTCATTGATGAGATTAAGGTCTGGAACTAATCCAACCATAAATCCATCTTTTTCCACGATGGCTGCAGGGGCAAAGAATTTTCGATCGCCCACTACATCTTCATCCGATCGTTTGACTGTTGGAACAAAAGTGAAGTCAGGCTTCCCCGCCAAAGCAAATGCAAATGTTGATAACAGAAATTCAATTTTTGGCTCTCGGTTAAGAGTGGCGTTTACTTCAATATGAAAATAATCTTGACCTTGCTTAAGTTCAATTGTTTGTTCAATGCTGTTTCCCTTTATAATTCCACTCAATAGAATCTTAGTCGATTTCGGATTGTTTTCCACGACTTTTACATTTTGAAAACCTTCATTGGCCATCAAGCGATATTCTTCTGCAACACCCTGCCCTTTCTTATAAAGTGGAATCACGTTTGGATTGGTCTTAGCAGGAAGGTTGAATGACGATGAAACTAATTTCCATTCATCATTAAACCTGGCATAGAATCTCTGAGCCACCCTTGCAGAATCTAACGTAAGAATCAACTGAACTTTACCATTGCTCATTTCGATTTTATTTTCGCTCTGATTTAATGTGACTTCTGCTGATCTCTTTTCGGATGGATTACAACCCACGAAGGTCGCAGCAATAAAAAGGAAGCAAAGAGTCAATCGCATTTGAATGCGAGCAATGGCTGAACTATTCACTTCATTCATATAAAATTATTTTTGACTCAAAATGTAGTTAGGCAAAGGCATGTAAAACCACCTAAAAATTATCCAATGCTGCCTCTATCTTTGCCCAAAAAAGGGCAGCGATTTCGATTTATGTCACAAAATAATTAATGACATCTCTTTTAGTAGTACCAACCGTTAGGCTCTTTGCCATCCATCTGAGCGGATCCCGGGCGTGCTTTGCAACACAGACTTGATAACATCTAAGATAAAAAAAACTTAGCATAATAACGATGAGCCACCCCCACCCTTCACTTGACGAATAGGCTGCTCCACACATGTCATCGCGTGGTATAAATTCTTCTAGTGAATTATAGGGAATAACTATTTATACTAAGTTTGCGCATCCCCACTTTAAAAGGAATCGCTATAAGGCCATGATCAGATGGACTGTAGCCGGATGCGCATCAGAAAATTCAATTCGTCTCTAAATGATCAAAATCAGTCTGTAGCCCCAAGTCTTATCCCAACAATCCCATTAGCACTTAAGTCACTAATTCTCTGGGAAGAAGAAAAATTACACACAAATCAGATGGCTCCATTATTTACGAAATTGATCTTGTTCATTTGAACATGAAACTCCCGCCCTTCTAGTTTAAATTTTCCCCTAGCTACACGATTTGCATAACGCCCAATTAGTGCTCCGAAATATGGATTTCCAGTTAGATAATCGGTCAATGAATCGTATCCCAGGACTATATCATCGAGATTGCCGTTTCTATCAGGCACCCAAAAAGTGAGACTATTCTTCCACTAAAGGTCATTCATGTCATGCGAAGTCCATTCTTATTCTGTCATGAATAAAGAACAGATTACCTTCATGGAGTCTGATAGATAATCTTAAGATTTGGATTTTTTTTCTTCAATGTAGTTATTGAGGAATCGCTGACTTTTGTTTGCCACAGATAAAGTTCTTTCAGGCGAGGCAACCCGACTAATGATTCCAGGATACGATCCGTAACATTTGTCTCATACAGATTGAGATACTCCAGCTTTGATAGGTCCATCACGGCATTAACGCCCTTATCAGAAATAGGATTCTGGCTCACATTCAACTTGCGTAGATTTGATAATTCAGCAATGCTCACCAGGTCATCATCGGTGATTCCGCAATTGTTCAATTGAAGCCACATCAGTTGATCCTTTATTCCATGAAGCGATTTCAACGTTACCTTGCCGGATGTATTCTCATTAAGCCTTGCTTCGAGCGCATTACTGTTAGCTGCCAACTGCCGGATGATGAATCCTTGTTTCTTCAAAACAGTAATGACCGCTGTGTCGCCAGGAGAAACAGCCATTTCCTGTTCACTGTCTTTGCCCAGGCCAAAAAACTTTTCAAGTATCGCAGTCATATTTTGATCAGGTGCGAGGGTACTGATCACCCCTTTCTCCGGGGCTTCTTTTTCAATCCACCATTCAATGATGGAAAGTTGTTCTTCCGTCAATGGCTTCTTGCCTTCGGAAGGCATAAACTCCTTATGATCGCGCGGAAGCGTAATCCTTCTGTAAAGTTCACTGGAGGCCAGACTTCCGGCAACAATGGTGGAACCCGACTTACCACCATTCATTATTTCACCATAGGAGGTGAGCAGCAAATTCCCTTTCTTCTTATTCTTGTTATGACAGCTGATGCATTTTGAATTTAAAATGGGCATGATCGCGTCAGAAAAAATATCTGCTGAATCCAGTGAGGTGACTCGTTTGCTGTTTTGCAAATTCCGAGAAGATCTGCCTGTCAGTTTTTGAATTGGAGCAGGAGCAAATTCAACAAGGTATTCCGAACCATGTGTTAATGAACCACCCAGATGACCATTATAAAAAAGAATCATCCCCACAAGAACAACCATGCCTTTGTATAGCTTACTAACCTGTATAGAAGCAGTAGCTTCCTGATGTCTCTTTAGAGCATAGCAGATAAAAGATATAATCGCTATACCAACGCCAGACCATTTGTGCAGGGATATGGTTTCTTCATCATACCCGCCACCCAGCGAAAGCATATAGCCAAATGTGGCAGCTAGCGTGGCGCTCGCTGCCCCCAGCAGCCAGATGAAAGTCACTACCACAGTAAACTTTTCAAAACCGGCACGGTAAGAAATGATTTCGAACATCATGGCCAGTACTAAAAACCCTATCGGCAGATGAACGACAAGGGGGTGAAATCTGCCTATGAATATGACTATGTCCGAAACTTCTTCCATCTCATTTATTCAACTACTTGCTGCATATTTTCTAATGGTTGTGCTTGCATAAAATCATTTCATCAAATAGTGCAACCATATCTATTTTCGAAGTGGTCCTTTAAGCGGCACTCCGTTGGTGGTTAGAATCTGAAATTCATGCGCACCATATCCTTCATATCGCCACACGATTTCCTTCTTCTTTGTGATTTCAAAAATCCTCACTCCTTTTTGGGCGCCATAAGAAGCAATTAGTGTATTCCCATTAGGCAACCGCTGAATACCGCAAGGATCTACAAACAAAGGTTCCTTCAAATCCTGATTGGTTACGTTCCACACTACCTTGCCAGCTTTATTAAATTCTACCACTTTGTTTCCGTGCGTCAGGCTGACCAGGGTATTTCCATTTGCAAGCCGGATGGCTGTGAATGGCCAGTTCTCTGATTCCCTTCCTCCAAACTCAGGAGTGTCGGTTCTAAAAACATTCACCACGTTAGCATCAGGTGAATACTCTTTTACAGCGAATGCCAGCAAATGCGGCACGAGGTAGTTTCCATTCGGCAGTTTGCGAGCCATCCGTGTTTGCATGTGTGCGTTATCCGTTTCGGGCTGCAAGGGCACCGATACTTTTACCATGCCATCACGATCAACTTCCAGCAGTCTTGGATTTTTTCCCGATTCCGTGATCAGTGTATTTCCATTTTCTAGCCGTACTGCTGTGCCTAATTCCATATCGGGCGCGCTGCGCGAATATGTAAATACAACGTTCTTATTTTTATCATAACCACGCACTTCATCGGCCCAGCAGATTAAGATATCTCCGTCCGGTAAAACGTAGCCATCTCTTGCGCCTGGTTTTCCCGCACTCCAGATTTCTTCTCCCTGTTCACCAATGATCCCCGTGAACTGCGGACCTGCAATAAAAAATGAATGACGTATCGGTAGCTGACCAGCGACCAGGCTGCTATATAAAAGCAATGCAGCACACAGTATTTTCTTTAATGAATTCATTATAGGTTATGTCTTATATGTAACTTAATAAGTTGTATCAATGGTTATTAGTATTTAGGCCAGAACATCTTTAACAATGTTACCGTGCACATCAGTAAGGCGGAAGTTGCGACCGGTAAAAGGGAAAGTGAGACTGGTGTGATCTATGCCCAGTAAATGAAGCATGGTAGCATGGAGATCATGGATGGTGACTTTGTTTTCAACAACACGATAGCCGTAATCATCGGTCTGGCCATAGATGGTTCCACCCTTTATTCCGGCACCGGCCATCCACATGCTGAACGCAGACGGGTTATGATCACGGCCATCCGTTCCCTGGGCAAACGGGGTTCGACCAAATTCACCACTCCAGACAACGAGTGTATGATCCAACAACCCGCGCACTTTCAAATCTTTTAGCAACCCTGCTATCGGCTGATCAACGGCATGGGCATTTCGTTCGTGGCCGTCTTTCAGGTTTGAGTGTTGGTCCCAACGGTCTGCCCCCTTGCCAACTCCAGGACAGGTGAGTTCAATAAACCTCACTCCTCTTTCCACCAGCCGTCTCGCCAGCAGGCATTGCTGACCATAACTTCTTGTATGAGGGTCGTCCGAAAAAAGTCCGTACAGATTTTTTGTGGCGATGGTTTCGCGGGAAAATTCGGTTAACTCCGGCACGGAAGATTGCATTTTAAATGCGAGCTCATAATTGCTGATGGCCGTTTCAATTTCATCTGCCTTGCCCATGCTCCCCAGCAAACTAGTATCCATCTGTTTTACGAAATCCAGTTTTTGATTCTGAAGTTCATCCGTTGCTTCTCTTGGTTTTATATTGGCCACAGGTTCAGCGCCAGTGCGCAATATAGAAGCCTGATAGCTGGCGGGAAGAAATCCATTTTTAAAGTTATCCATTCCGCCAGGAGGGGTTAATCCACCATCAAGCACTACATAGCCGGGGAGATTGTTATTCTCACTGCCCAGACCATAGTTAACCCATGCGCCCATGCTCGGCCTGCCCTGAAGGCCGCTGCCTGTGTGAAGAAAATAATTGGCATTGGTATGTTCCGGAAAGTTGGAAACCATCGAACGAATCAGTGCAAGATCATCCACACACGTGGCAATGTGCGGAAACAATTCACTCACGGGCATACCGCATTCACCATACTGTTTAAACTGCCAAGGACTTTTCAGGATCTTGCCTACGTTGCCGAATTGTGTCGCATCCACCGTAAACTTCTTGCCGGGATCTTCTCCGTTTTCTTTATCGAGGCGCGGTTTGGGATCAAACGAATCCACCTGCGATACGCCTCCATCCATGTAAAGGAAAATGATGTTTTTCGCCTTTGGTACGAAATGAGGAAGCTGGCCGAGTTGTTTCAGAATAGTTTGAGCATCTGATTGGCGGCTGCATGAACCAAATAATCCCATAAGGGCAAGAGAACCAAAACCGGTTTTACAAACACTCAGCATTTCTCTGCGGCTCATCGGGTTATGAATGATATGTTTCTTTGCTCCCATGTCAATCAAATGAGGTAAATAAATTCCTTAGAGTTAAAAATGGTGTGACAGTAATCCTTCCATATGTCCACCGACATCAAAACATCCTGATCTTTTACTGCATAAAGCCGGGCAAGATTTATAATGAATGACTTTGCTTTTTCTATTTCACCTGAAGATGGATCGCGGGAAAATGCCCGCTGATAGATCCATTTTAATCGGTCATCAAAACTCAATTTATTCTGATCAAGCAGATTTTTCGTCATCAACTCCGCTTGAAGAATAACGAAAGGGTCATTCATCAGGATCAAAGATTGCGAAGGAACGTTGGTCGTATTTCGTTTACCGAATGTGGTAAAAGGAACTGGCCTGTCAAAAGCAAGCATTAATGGCTCGAGAAAGTTTCTCCTCACCTCCTGGTAGATACTTCTCCTACCGGCACCATCCAATGGCCCTGATATCTGAGGCCTGCCTCTGCCCTGCATGAAATCGGTAACATGAACTGGCACCGGTGGGCCAAACATTGCAGTATCCAACCTGCCGGAAACGGCAAGAAGACCATCACGCACATCTTCAGCCTCCAGGCGGAGAACAGGAAAGTGTGAAAGCAATACGTTATCTGGGTCTGATTTCTCAATGCCATCCATAGCATTGGTTGATCTTCTAAATGTAGTTGACATAGCGATGGATTTAATCATTCTCTTCACAGACCATCCCTCCTTTTGAAATTTGATTGCGAGAAAATCCAACAACTCTGGATGGGAAGGAAGTTTCCCTTGCAATCCAAAATTATCAACCGTTTCAACAATGCCTCGTCCGAAAATCTGATACCATATCCTGTTCACCATCACACGCGCCATCAGCGGATTCTGGGGATTAATAATCTCATCAGCTAATTCCATCCGACCACTTCCGGCAGTGCGAAAGACAGTGTCTTTTGACGGGAGTGCAGAAAGAAATCTTCTGGGCACCGGCCTTGTTAGCTCTTTGTGGCTGCCTCTTACAAACACGGGGCTGTTAATACCAAAGCCCTCGCGTATGCCATTATAGAACGTGGAATCGTAAACGCCCTCAAGGAGTTGTTGCCTTCTTGCTAGTGATTCACTTACGCCTGGAATCTTCTTCAAAAGTGCCTGCTTTCTAAGTAATTCATTCAACCAGTCTACTTGTTGTGATGATGGGTTGAAATTTTTCCAGTGCTGAACGGAATTTTCCAGTGTGTAGGACCCTTGTCTACCATGATCAGGGTCGATCCATTTTTCATCATAGGCAAGTGCATAGTCCACTTCCACAAACGCATCTTTTGCCAGACTGTATACATGCGCACTAAACTCGCCTGCCATGATTTCGATATAGGCTTTATGACCTTTCCACAAAGAAACATCAAAGATGAAATTTTGTCCGGCCTCATTGTCTACGCGCTTTTCAATACCCCCATAAATCGGGTAACTGATCAGCTGAAAATTATCTATGATGATTCGGATTGTAGCTTTTTTGCCAGCCGCCCGAACACCAATAAACTTTTTATTAATAATAAAATCAGGAGAACGCAGCGCACCAAAAATGCCCATGCTGATGCCTCTGCTTGAAGCTTTTCCGGTGGCTAACCGAACAAGTTCGCTCTGCTTGTTAAAGACAGGATTTCCTAAAGTTGTTTTCGATCCAAATGCCAGTCCATCACTTTTCCAACCATTTAAATCACGACCCCGGAAATCGCCAAGCAATGTGTATTCACTTGAATTAATAGTGCCGACTTGCTTTGCCTCCGTGCTACTATTGTGTTTTTTTCCAATTGCTACGATCCTATTTTCTCCCCAATGATCCGCTACCTTATTTCGTATATAGGAATCGATGTTACGCACTTCTTCCATATTCTTTTCTTCACTGAGTGTTAGGCTTGCAGCTACAGGAGAAAAACGACTACTTTCCATTACCCCATAGAGGGAATAATAGTCGGCTGTTGATATGGGATCGAATTTATGATCGTGACAACGAGCACAAGAAACCGTAAGCCCTTGAAAGGTTTTTGTCGTCACATCAATCATGTTATCGATGCGATCAGCTTCATCTTTACGAACATCCACAGGGCTATGACTCCCTTCGGCCATAGTATAGAAAACGGTTCCCAACTGAGATTCATTCGTGCCAATGGTGGGATGTCGCCTGGGCATAGGCAATAAATCACCCGCCAGTTGTTCTTTCACAAATTGATCATAAGGAAGGTCTTCGTTAAATGCGCGGATGAGGTAATCCCGGTAGCGCCAGGCACCGGCAATAGTATAGTCAAATTCATGGCCCTTCGTCTCTGCATACCGCACTACGTCCATCCAGTTCCTTGCCCACTTTTCTCCATAGCGTGGCGAATTCAAATATCGGTCTACCATGTTCTCATAACTGTTGGAACTGTTATCCGCTAAATAAATACGGAGTGCTTCCCTGGATGGCGGTAATCCTGTCAATAAGTATGAAACTCTCCGGATGAGTGAATTTTTGTTTGCCTCTGGGGCGAGCTCAAGTCCACGTTGCTTAATTTTTTTCTCAACCAGAAAATCAATTTCATTTTCATCTTTGGTTAATCCTCGAAGATCAGGAGCAGCCGGAGGAATGAAAGACCAGTGTGGTTTCCAGTCGGCACCTTGTTTTATCCATTTTGTCAGGACGGCTATTTCTCTTTCAGTAAGGGTCTGTTTTGTATCGGGAGGTGGCATCACCAACTCAGGATCCTGGCTGTTGATCCTGTCCACGAGTTTGCTGTTGGAGGGATGCCCGGGAATTATGGCTTGCCCTCCTTCCTTTAGTGCAGCGGTAGATCCTTCATAGGTATCAAGTCTCAGCCCCGCTTTTCGACTACTGGAATCAGGACCGTGGCAGAGGTAACACTTCTGAACCAGGATGGGCTTAATATCAAAATTATAGTCTACCAGCTCAGGCAGCGGTGGTGTATGTTTATCGCTACACTTAATTAAGGATAGCAATACAACCAGTAATAATACATGCATCGATAACACTTTTACATACATGACTACTGACTTACACACCCTAAACATATTACATCTATCTTAATTTAACTGTAATGTAACTTTTTAGGCATTAATAGTCTACCACCCAGTTGGCATATGGTGGTACTTTATTTGCACTCCCATTGATTCAATTCTTGGCTGCCGATAAACTTTGATAGGTGATAAAAGTAATAAAATTGCGACAGGTCGCAATGATCCAGGTTATTTCAATAACTGAATTACCTCCAATTAAAACACGAGGCTAGAATGAAAATGGGTGGTGTAAGTTATCTCCGGGCAGCATATGTAGATCAGTGTTAACTTCTTCGTTTAGGTTGCACATGGGTGAATAACTCGAACATGGGCTGAGCGTTAGCTGAACGAATAAATGGAATGATCAAAACCGAATCTAGGCTTTACAGCAGCACGCTCAGCATAGAGCGAACCAAACAGCGAGTGGCTACCACGATTCACAATGATAATACCGTTCGCCTCATTCCCATAGTGATGGCCTGACTCCCGAACAAGCTCACTTAACTTCAGGCAAACTTAAAAAGAGATGGAAAAATCAGAAACCAGATGAGGATAGGTAATTTAGAATTAAGTATATGAGCAGGATAGCTAGGCCAGGATTACTGGTTAAATCGGTATAGCTATTTTAGAACGAAACAACGTAACAAGGCAAGCCGGGCTTAATAAGGGTATCAGAAGGGCATAATGCGGGTCTGAGAAACGTGAACCTTCACCACAAAAATGCTATGATGGAACACCCTTGAAAAGTATTAAGAAATGGCGTGTCAAATTACCAGTCGGTCTAACATATACTGAATGATGCGAGCGGTGGTACTTCAGCGAATATCGATTCAAACCATATATAAACTATTTTTAAAATGTGAAATTCAAGTTATCAGAAACCTACCCGCATTAATATTTTATGTTTTAATTAATGTCAGCAACTCGAATAACTTCAATTCCATTTTTTTCTAATTCAGCCCGAACCACATCAGCCTGAGTCGGCTCCACCAGGCGGGTAGCATCCGAAATAAAAAAGGTGTTATAGCCCAATTGTTTCCCATCCAAAGCAGTGAATTTAACGCAATAATCCCCGGCCAGGCCTACGACATAAATATCGTTGATGTTACGTGCTTGAAGCAATTTATCTAATTCCGTTTTTTTCTGATGATTATTATCAAAAAAAGCAGAATAACTGTCAACCGCTGGATCTTGACCCTTCAACACATATTCATCAATTTCCGATAGCTTAAGTTCCGCATGAATCGCAGCTCCATGCGAATGTTGGAGACAATGATCAGGCCACAATCGTTGTTTACGTTCACCCGTTAAAATAATCTCCTCAAATACTGTCTTCCCCATATGACTAGATGCAAAGGATATATGATTGCGTGGATGCCAGTCCTGAGATGCTACAATTAAATCCCAATCAAGCTCCATCAGCTGATTGATCGGAGCGATTAATTCATTTGCCTGCGCAACTGCAAGTGACCCACCCTCCATAAAATCATACTGCATGTCAATAATCAATAATGACTTTTTTGAATTCATACTGGATTAAGGTTTTAAGAATTTCAAATAATATAAAAGTCGATTGGAATTGATGCAACCTATAAAAGGTTAATAACGATCAGCACATTCCTGTATAAATTCGTACTTGATTTTAATTCTTCTCTTTTAGGGCTGAGCAAGACTATTCCTTCCACCACCGCTTGCGAAAGTAGCTAACATTCTTGTCTTCTGTCCTGTGCTAAAAATATACATACACTGATCATAAGTATAATCCATGTAGTTCATGGTCATCTCAACTGGCTGACCGGTGCAGGTACTCAGATGTGGATACGCTGGGCATCCACTGTTGCTCGTATTATGAACCGGTGTGTCATTCACCTGATCGTTGCCACAAGTTTGATCTCCCCAGATATGGCGCAAGTTAAAATAATGACCAATTTCATGAGTAGCGGTACGTCCTTTATTGAAGTTCGAATAGTTATCAGTGAAATTCCTTCCAAAAGACTGGTAGTGAATAACGACACCATCGGTGGATAACGAACCCCCCGGAAATTGGGCATATCCCAGCAGGCTTTTTCCTAGATCGCAGACCCAAATATTCAGTGTAGTGGCCGGATTGGTTGGATCAATTCCTCCCTTTGAACTTTTCTTCATGTCATCATTCGTTCGCCAGCTAGACTTAGTGGTAGCCTTGCGGGTAATCCCTGCTAATTCAAACTTTATCGAAGTATTTGGTGATCTAACGTCCTGAAAAATGGAAGGCGTAGTATTATAATCAGAATTCGTTGCTCCAAAATCCTCGTTCAACACATCGATTTGAGATACAATTTTTTCCTGCGAAACATTCTCGGCTGTGATCCCATAAAGCACATTTACCTGTACGGGGATTACATAGGTTCCATCCGCCAACTTACGATAAGCACGCTCATCGGATTGTATCCTTCGTGTGATTGCCTCAATTTTTTCCATTCGCTCTGCAAGCCCCGGATCTTTGATTATCTGATCCTGCAACACGTCATAAGAAGCGCAGCCGCGTTCAGCAGGGGCTGCCAGATTCGTTTCGTTAAAGTTTTCGGGTTCGTTTGTACATGATTCCAATACAAGAAAGATCAAGGATATAAGGTAAATTTTTCTCATTCTATATAATCTTTAAAGAACCAAAATATGATTTTAATTCGAAATCAAACTAATCCGATTTTGCTAAAGGTCAAATTAAATGATGATCTTAATATATTCTGTGTAACCGGGCATCATGCAAGTGCCAATCTGCCTTTCCGATTAACTGGGAGATAACCTATAATGCCCGTTGCCTGCCGTTATTTCATCGATTAAACGTCATCCTGTGCAAGTCTTTCAAACAAGTTGTTCGGCCACCCGATGCTGTAGTCGCCCCCGTAAAACTAAGCACCAGCTACCAGAATGCATTTTTGGCTACCGAAGCGATGGACTTTGATGTCGATGTCGGGGAAACCTAACCTATTGCTCAACTTCATCATCACGCGCTGTGCCTTACCGACAATCACTAACCGTTACACATCGGTTTTTCGCATCCCGCCCACCTCCATAGCCCGTCAAAGAGTGTACGTGGAATGGGCGGGTTAAAGCCAGGATTACACCACTAAGCTGTATAGCTGGGCCAGGATCATTTGTTAAACCTGTAGCTATTTTAGGACTAGAAATACCCATAGATACACCGTAGATATCCCGTATATATCCCGTACATAACCCGTAGATATCCCGTATCTGAAGATGTACGGGATATCTACGGGTATACTAAAGGATGATATACGCTAAGATTCATCGCATAGAAGCTTGGCTGCTGCCTCGAACACAGATCTCACATAAGGCTCAGGT
>CANIVF010000081.1 GCA_947470895.1 Bacteroidota bacterium | reverse complement strand
ATCCAATCATTTGTCTGCACCTGTGGCCATATCAATTGTCGTAAAGTTGTATCCGGACGCACCGATAATTCAGTAACCCAACGGGAAAAATATTCCTGGAAAGATCAAGGTGGCAAAGCCAGTCAATACAATTAACCGGTTATCTCTAAAAACAGCCTTTAAATATTTATAATAACAAGATGCCTGATTGTATGAGGTTAACTGCTATTTTAGCTGCTAATTTTTAATTCTTTTTTTATGAGCTCCCTCTGGTATTTGGTTCGCTCGGATCTACATCGTCACAGCGGCCTGCGCGGGTTCAAAGGTTTTTTAAGAGGTTGGTTTCAACCCGGCTTCAGGTATACGTTGTTGTGGAGATTTGTTACCTATGCCAAAACACCTTCACCCATTCGTTTCATTTTTAGAATACTGCTGAGGAGATATCGGATGAAGTATGGATTTGAAATTGACAAAGAAGCTCAGATTGGAGAAGGCTTCTACTTGTCGGATCATATCGGCCCTGTTGTTATCGGACCGATAAAAATCGGTAAGCACTGTAATATTGCTCATAGCGTTACCATTGGGCGAGCTCACTCCAAAGGAGAACGAGGGCGTCCAACCATTGGGGACCGAGTGTGGATTGGAACAGGTTCGGTATTGTTTGGTAAGATCCAGATTGGCTCGAATGTCATGATCGCTCCCAACTCGGTTGTTAATTTTGACATCCCTGAACATTCTATCGTAATCGGAAATCCAGGAAAAATCATCGAAAAAGAAAATCCAACCAAACACTATATCGTGTATACGCTGGAAGAAAAATAGATTCATAATAATCTGTTTTATTCAAACCTGCCTATGAAAATCAGACATCTTCCCTGTTTACTGGTTTTTATTCTATTCGCACAGAAAGTAACGAGTCAGTCGTATGTGCCGATATGGAATGATTCCAAAATGATTGTACAACCCGCTGCAACGCCAGAGGCCTTTGCTTTTCCGCTCAGCGATGTAAAACTTTTGGAAGGCCCATTTAAGAAGGCAATGGAGCGCGATGTTGAGTATCTTCTGCAACTCGAACCCGACCGGTTATTACATCGCTTTAGATTATTTGCGGGTCTCACCCCTAAAGCTCCTATTTATGCGGGCTGGGAAAGTGAAACGATCAGCGGGCAAACCCTGGGTCATTTTCTATCTGCCTGCGCGCTTCACTATGCCACCACAAGCGATGTGCGCTTTAAACAGCGGGTAGATTACATCGTGGAGGAACTATCCCTTTGTCAACAGGCACGCAAGACCGGATATGTAGGTAGCATTCCACGTGAGGATAGTGTTTGGAATGATGTTTCACGAGGCAACATACGCTCCGCTGGTTTCGATTTGAATGGAGTTTGGTCTCCCTGGTATAATCTTCATAAAACATTTGCTGGGTTGATGGATGCCTATCTCTATGTCAATAATGAAAAAGCCAAAGCGGTAGTGATAAAATTTGCCGACTGGGCCGATCATATCACGGCAGGATTGAATGATGAACAACTTCAAAAAATGCTGGCCTGCGAATTTGGCGGCATGAACGATGCCCTCTTAAATGTGTATGCCATTACCGGAAATAAAAAATATTTAACCACTGCCGATCGCTTCTATCACAAGGCCATTATGGATCCATTGGCTAATCAGCAAGACCAACTCAGCGGAAAACATTCCAACACACAAATACCAAAAATCATTGGCGCGGCCAGGCGTTTTGAATTAACACAAGACACGAAAGACAAAACGATATCAGAGTTTTTCTGGAATACAGTCGTTCATAATCACACGTACGTAATGGGTGGCAACAGTGAATATGAATACCTCACCGAAGCAGGCAAACTCAATAACCATTTAAGCCAAAACACAGCCGAGACGTGCAACACCTATAACATGATGAAGTTAACACGACATCTCTTCAGCTGGCAACCGAAGGCAGAACTGTTTAATTTCTATGAACGGGCACTCTATAATAACATCTTGTCATCACAACATCCACAAAGTGGCATGATGTGCTATTTCACTCCGCTGCGCATGGGTGCGAAAAAAGACTTCAGCACTCCGTTCGATTCGTTCTGGTGTTGTGTCGGCTCGGGAATAGAAAACCATGTTAAGTATGGTGAGGCGATTTATAACCGTGGCAAAGATGGAAGTCTGTATGTGAACCTGTTCATGGCATCCGTGCTTAATTGGAAAGAAAAAAGTATCACCATCACTCAGCAAACGGCTTTTCCACAAAACGAATCGGTGGTTTTATTGGTGAACACGATCAGGCCGCAAAAATTTACTTTGCGCATCAGAAAACCAGAGTGGGTTAACACTGCGCAATTCAAAATAAACAAAAAAATAATTCAACCTGCACTGGAGGCGAATGGGTATTGGTCTATCACGCGCACGTGGAAAAAAGGAGATCACGTTGAAATCCTTTTACCCATGCAACTGCGCACCGAACCCATGCCCGATAATGCTAATCGGATTGCTGTGTTGTATGGACCTATTGTCATGGCCGGTGATTTAGGAACCACCAAGCCAGATCCGGTAAAAGGAATTCCTGTTTTTATTAATGAACATAAAAGCGTGAACGATTGGGTGCTGCCTGTCAGCAAGAATAACTTAACCTTTCAGGCAAAAGGAGTAAGCACCACGGGCGATATTATGTTTAGTCCGCTGTATCAGTTTACCGATCACTATTATAGTGTGTATTGGGATCAGTTCACCACCCAAAGCTGGGCACAACAACAAGCTGCTTATGAAGCCCAAAAAGAACGGTTAAGAAAACTGGAGGAAATAACGATTGATGTGCTGCGATTGGGCGAGATGCAACCCGAGCGCGAGCACAAGGTGACCGGAGAAAAAACGGTATCAGGTGAAGACAACGATCGCACCTACCGCGATGCCGATGAGCGCGGTTGGTTTTCTTTTCAAATGAAAGTAGGGACTGACTCCAAAAACACATTAATGCTTACCTATTGGGGCAGTGAGCGTGGTCGCAAGATGTTCGACATCTTTGTAGATGATGTCAAAATCGGAACACAAGAATTAAACAGCAACGACCCCGGAAAATTCTTTGATGTGAATTATGTGCTCTCACCAGAGTTAGTAAAAAACAAAGCCACCATGACTGTGAAGCTGGTGGCTTTGCCTGGCAAAAGAGTGGGTGCGTTGTATGGCGCCCGGGTGATCAAAGATTAATTAGATATGAGAAGCCGCTGAGCATGCAACATGAGCAGCTTACAAACTTTCGGTGTGCTTTTTAAAACTATCCAATATCGCTTGCCAGCCCGCGCGTTGTAATTCAATGGAGTTTTCTCCTTCGGCTTCAAACGTTTCGATTACCTTAACTTCCGATCCTTTCTCTTCAAAAATGATTTTCGCTTTGCGATCATCACCCATCGTATATTCAATCATGCGATGGGGTATTACATTCGTATACGTTCCCCAAAAATCAAAACTCATACTTCCATCTTTTGCCGCCATCGTGGACTTAAACAATCCACCGATACGCAAATCGTTTTCGGCATAGGGTGTATGCCAATCGGGCGAGGCTTGATTCCATTGGGTGATGTGTTTTGAATTGGTCCAGGAATCCCAGACTTTTTCAATGGTCGCTTTTACCTGGGTTTCTACCGTAATGCTCGTTTTAGGAGTACTCATAATAAAGGAGGTCAATGATACTTATTTCGGATACAAACATAAAGCAACACAACGAAGATTAACGTGGTGTGTTTCGCCTTTTTAGTGGGGCATATACGACACGAAAAAGATATAGCCTTGGTGTATTTCCATCGCCCTGCCGCTCATATCAATTTGCTATTGATTTTTTTGTAAAAAGAGTAACTTACTGTTTAATCGAATACACAGCATTCAGATTGTTGCGGATTTAACCTACTATAGCCTTGAAAAGATTACTCCCTTTTATTGTATCCATCGTGCTGGTGGCCCTGGTGGTCGCCTTCATCTACTGGCCTGTTGAAAAAATCGATTACAACACACAGGTAAAACCCATCTTCAATAAAAAATGCATCTCATGCCATGGCGGTGTAAAACAAAAAGCAGGCTTTAGTCTGCTATTTCAGGAGGAAGCATTGGCCAAAACCGAATCTGGCAAACCTGCTATTATTCCTGGCAACCCGGATGAAAGCGAATTAATCCGAAGACTCCTGGCGGATGACCCTGAAGAAAGAATGCCCTATAAACATGACGCACTCTCAAAGGAAGAAATTGAAATTCTAACCAAGTGGATCAAACAAGGTGCCGAATGGGGAGAGCATTGGGCCTACCTTCCGGTAAAGGAAGAAGAAGTCCCTTCGATCAAAAATGATTGGACAAAAAACGAGATTGATCCATTCATCCTTGCGAAACTGAGTGATCAAAAATTAACCCCATCCGCAGAAGCCGACAAACCGACTTTGCTAAGAAGGGTGAGCCTGGACTTAACCGGCTTGCCTCCGGATGAAAAAATGGCCACAAAATTTCTGAATGACAATTCTGAAAAAGCATACGAGAATCTTATTGATGACCTGATGGCTTCACCTCGCTACGGTGAACGATGGACGGCTCTTTGGATGGACGTGGCCCGATATGCCGACACGCGCGGATACGAGGCCGATCGCAGTCGCACGATATGGAAATACCGTGACTGGCTGATTCATGCCTTCAATGAAGATAAACCTTACGATGAATTTTTGATGGAACAAATGGCCGGGGATCTGATGCCCAATCCGGATGATGATAAATATATTGCCACAGCTTTTCATCGCAACACCATGACCAATGATGAGGGTGGTACTCAGAATGAAGAGTTCAGAACAGCCGCTGTATTAGATCGCGTAAACACCACCTGGAGCGCACTCATGGGAACCAGTTTCAATTGTGTGCAATGTCATAGCCATCCGTATGATCCATTCAAACACGATGAGTATTACAAGTTCATGGCCTTCTTCAATAATACCCGCGATGAAGACACCCAATCGGAATTTCCTTTGCTTCGTCAGTATAAAGGAGCAGACAGTGTAAAGCTGCTGCACCTCAAGGATTGGCTCTCCACCAATGTTAACCATGAAAAAAGTGATGAGTACTACAAATTCTTAAAAACATGGCAACCCACGATCAACTCATTGCAATGTGATGACTTTAAAAATGGGGCCTTGATCAGCAGCTGGTATGCGGGCCTCCGAAAGGATGGATCTTGCCGTTTACCTAATGTTTCGCTCGATAAAACAAATCAACTCATGTTCAGCTATACTTCCAATTTTAATGGAGGCACATGGTCGATTTACATCGATAGTTTAACAGGGCCATTGTTAAAAACCGTTTCGCTATCCAAAACCGAAGGACATAGGGAAAACTGGAGGATCGTCACAACAGGTATTCCCACTGTTTCGGGCAGGCACAACTTGTATTTCAAATATTCTAACCCAGCGGTCAAAACGTTTGATGAGACCGCTGTTTTGTTTGAGTGGTTTCAGTTTGGTGAAAAATTTCCGGGAGAAGGAAAAGCTGGCTTTGACGTAGCCAGAAAGAATTTCATGGAGTTAATGCATGCCGAAGTTCAGACCACGCCTATCCTGTTTGAAAATAATAAAGAATTATTCCGCAGCACGAATGTCTTCGAACGAGGCAATTGGTTGGTGAAGGGTAATGAGGTGACTCCTGAAGTTCCGGAAATAATGAACGCTATGGATCCGAAAGCACCAAAAAACAGATTAGGTCTTGCCCTGTGGATGGTGGATAAAAAAAATCCACTGGTTGCACGCACGATGGCAAATCGGTTATGGGAGCAACTATTCGGTCAGGGATTAATAGAAACACTGGAAGATCTTGGAACACAAGGAATACCTCCTACCCACCAAGAATTACTGGATCACTTATCGTGGAAGTTCATGAACGATTTCGACTGGAGCATAAAAAAACTGTTGAAAGAAATGGTGATGTCTGCCACTTACCGTCAAAATTCAAAGACCAACGAGGAGCTTCAGAAAATAGATCCATTGAATAAATTTTATGCACGCGGTCCGCGCATACGATTATCAGCCGAGCAATTAAGAGATCAGGCGTTGGCCGTGAGTAATTCGTTGAGCGGAAAGATGTATGGAAAAAGTGTCATGCCTTTTCAGCCGGAAGGAATCTGGCGCTCACCTTATAATGGCGACAAGTGGGTGATGAGCCAGGGTGAAGATCAGAATCGCAGAGCACTTTATACCTATTGGAAAAGAACAGCTCCTTATCCCACTATGATCACGTTTGATGGTGGGGCAAGAGAAGTTTGTGTTACCCGAAGAATACGAACCAATACTCCCTTACAGGCGCTTACCTCGCTCAACGACTCCACTTATTTTGTGATGGCGAGAAACTTTGCATTCAAAATGCAAGAGTTGGATACCAAAGATGTGAACAATCAAATCCGCAAAGGATATGAACACATGATGTTCAAACCAATTACAGAAACTAAACTGAATGCACTGCTTGAGCTCTATACAAAGTCGCTCGGCACCTTCACTAAAAATGAAAAGGCAACCATTGATATCATTGGGGAAAAAGACACACAACCGAAACCTGAAACAGCTGCCTTGGTGGTCGTGGCCAGTGCCATGTTAAACCTGGACGAGTGGGTAAATAAAAACTAAGCATCATGACTCAAAAAGAACTCCATAATCAACGATTGCTCAAAGAAGCAGAGTACAAAACGCTGGAGCATCAAACGCGCAGGCATTTTTTAAAAGAAAGTGCGATGGGCTTAGGTGCCCTGGCGCTAGGATCATTGTTTTACAGTTGCGACTCAAAGTCGCCATCGCTGGCGAGTTTCTTTGATGCAACAAATCCGCTTGCCCCCAGGCCTCCTATGTTTCCCGGCAAGGCAAAGTCGGTAATCTATATTCATATGGCCGGTGCGCCATCGCAACTGGAATTATTCAGTTATAAACCTGAGCTGGCCAAGCTGGATGGATTGGATTGCCCTCCTTCCTTACTGGAAGGAAAAAAGTTTGCGTTCATCCGCGGTGTTCCTAAAATGTTAGGGCCTCAGGCAAAATTCAGTCAACATGGAAAAAGTGGTTTGTGGTTATCAGAAAATCTTCCACACTTATCAACGGTAGTTGATGACATGGCCATCTTAAATGCAGTAACTACAGATCAGTTCAATCACGCTCCGGCACAATTATTAATGCACACCGGCACGCCACGGTTAGGACGACCGAGCATGGGTTCGTGGGTTACCTACGGTCTTGGTTCAGAAAATAAAAACCTTCCGGGATTTGTGGTGCTCACTTCAGGTGGCAATAATCCCGATGCAGGGAAGAGCGTGTGGGGAAGTGGATTCCTTCCCAGTGTATATCAAGGCGTGCAATGCAGAAGCGAAGGAGATCCGGTTCTGTTTATAAAAGATCCTCCGGGCATGGACAGGGATATCCGTAAAGCTTCCATCGATGCAATCAACAAAATCAATAAGGAAGAATACGAAGAATATAAAGATCCAGAAACACTATCTCGCATTGCTCAGTATGAGATGGCTTATAAAATGCAGATCTCCGTTCCTGAAGTAATGAACATCAACGATGAGCCCGCCTACATTCATGAGATGTATGGCACAAAACCAGGCGAAGCCAACTTTGCCAACAACGTATTGCTGGCGCGAAAGCTGGTTGAAAAAGGTGTACGATTCGTGCAGTTGTTTGATTGGGGTTGGGATACGCACGGTGATTCAGCAGGCAATGCTGTTGATATTGGTTTAATTAATAAATGTCGCAAAGTAGATAGACCAATCACAGCCTTGATTCTTGATTTAAAACAAAGAGGCTTGCTGGATGAAACGCTGGTCATCTGGGGTTCGGAGTTTGGAAGAACACCGATGCTGGAAAATCGTGAAGGAAAGAAGATGCCATTCAAAGGAAGAGATCATCATGCAGAAGCCTACAGCATGTGGATGGCCGGTGGCGGAATTAAAGGCGGCACCTCGTATGGTGAAACGGATGAAATCGGATACAGCACCGTAAGTGGAAAGGTTGATGCATTTGACATTCAGGCCACCATCTTAAATCAATTGGGTTTCGATCATGAAAAGTTCACATTTGAATCGCAGGGCCGGCCATTCCGCTTGACGGATGTGAGTGGGAAAATCATACATCAAATTATTTCATAATGAATTTAAACCGAAGAAAATTCATCACCTCATCTGCAGCTGCCAGTACAGGACTTTTGTTAACCTCGCTTACTTCATTTGCTAAACCGATCACGCCCGATTCACAGTCAGGATATTCATTACTGATCTTTGCTACCAACTGGGGATTCACCGGTTCATGGGATGAGTTCGCATCAAAAATAAAACAAGCTGGCTACGATGGCGCTGAACTATGGTGGCCAACAGACGAAAAAAACAGAACTGAATTATTTGAGGCGTTAACCAAATACAAACTCCAGGTTGGATTTCTTGTTGGCAGTGGTGAAAAAGATTTTCAAAAGCACCTCGCACAGTTTCAACAAAATTTATCTGCAGCCGCGAAAGCTAAGCCGGTTTACATCAATTGCCATTCAGGCAAAGATTTCTTCTCTTTCGAGCAGAGCAAACAATTCATGGACTACACCGAGAAAATAAATAAGGAAACCGGTATTCCTATCTATCATGAAACCCATCGTGGAAGAATTTTATTTGCGGCCACCATCGCGCGGCAGTTTATAGAGAAAGTACCCAGCTTGCGATTGACACTCGACATCTCGCACTGGTGCAATGTGCACGAATCCTATTTGAGTGACCAGGAGGAAACTGTTGATCTGGCACTCAATCGCACAGATCATATTCATGCGCGCATCGGTCATCCGGAGGGACCACAAGTAAGTGATCCTCGTGCTCCTGAATGGAGCGATGCTGTGAAAGCGCATTTTAGTTGGTGGGATAAAGTGGTTGAGACAAAACGTAAAGAAGGGAAGCGCATAACCTTCTTAACCGAATTCGGCCCACCCGATTACATGCCTACGTTGCCTTATACAAAACAAGCAGTTGCCAATCAGTGGGACATTAATGTTCACATGATGGAAGTGTTGCGAAAAAGATATGCTTAGTAATTATGTTTGATTTGATTGGTCGCCTTCATCCGTTATTAGTTCACTTGCCCATTGGCATTTTGTTATTGGCTATCCTGTTTGAGTGGCTACCCAAAAGAAAGAAATACAGATATCTCAAAAGATCCATTCACCCTATTCTACTGGTTGGTTCTGGAACCGCTATCTTTTCGTGCCTTACGGGATACATGCTTTCGCAAAGCGGAGAATATGAATCTGATATCGTGGGATGGCATCAATGGATGGCAATCTCGCTAACGGTTTATTCACTTGGCTACGCTTGGATGCGAACTGAAAAAGGATTCAAATCATTTCACAAAGCATTTAGTGTTGTTTTATTGATTTTGCTATTGATCACAGGACATCTTGGAGGATCATTAACTCATGGTGAAGATTATCTCACCGCTGGATTAACTTCCGGTTCAAGCATCGACATTTCAGAAGTGAATTTGCAGGAGGCTGTTTTTTATGACGACCTCGTAAAACCCATTTTGGAAGATAAATGCTATGGCTGTCATGGAACGTCCAAGCAAAAAGGAAAGCTTCGGCTAGATGAACCTCAACACATTTTGAAAGGAGGAAAAGATGGCATTGTCGTTGTGGCCGGAAAAATAGATGAGAGTGAATTAGTTGATCGGATGCTATTGCCATTGGATGATGAAGATCACATGCCTCCAAAAGAGAAAAAGCAATTGACCGAAAAGGAAATCGAAATCTTGAAAACATGGATCGCCTCCGGTGCTGATTTTAAAAAGTCAGTGAAAGATGCGGGGCAACTTGCTACTCTTGAAAAAATAATCTCATCAGAAAAATCATTTAGTATTTCCGATGTTCCTTCAGATGAAATTCAAGCTGCGGATCAAACTGCACTGAATGAACTTCAGAAAATGGGTGTCGTGATTATACCCGTGGCTGCCAACAGCAACTATCTTTCTGCCAACCTGATTAATGCTTCATCATTGGATTCAGCCATCGATTTATTAATAAAAGTAAAAGAACAACTGGTTTGGCTTAAAACAGGAGATCAGCCTGTTACTGACAATCATCTGATCAAGATTGGCGGTTTAACCCAACTAACAAGAATTAATCTTGATCGTTCTCAAATTACCGATGCCGGTTTAACAAACTTGAAATCACTAGCTTCATTAATCTATCTGAATCTGAACAACACAAAAATTTCTGCGATCGGATTTTCCAATCTTTCCTCACTAAAACTTCAATCGCTGTATCTATACGGAACGAGCATTAAGGCGGAAGAAGTAGCCCTTGTAAAAAAGATTCTTCCGGCTACGAATATTGAAATCGGCAATCTGCAGGTTCCCTTTTTAGTGTCAGACACGACAGAAGCGAAAAGCGCGCGCCCTAAATAAACTAAAAATTAACAAGAACAGCATGTTGCATGTAAAGGCGCACAGGACGCTGATATATGACACATGAAATACTTTGCGTTCCTGACGTCTTTGTGTGCAAAATCAAATCACATTCCACGGCTCTCGAACTCCTCAATTTCTAACTTTGAAATCTTCAGGTTTGTTCTGTTCGTATCAGCCACGATTAAAGAGAAAGCGCTGCGAAAAATATAAAGTGTGATCATGACGAAATAAGTAACACTAACTATGTTTTACGTATCATTTGCTAATGATCAACTAATCAAAAACGCGTTAGCTGAACTTAATTTTAGTAAAAACCTGTACGTGTGGAAGGGTGAGTATCGCAATTCCAATAAATATATTGGAGAGTACCAGCCATTCTGTTTGAAACATTCCAGATATAATAATTAACAAAAGTATACCCAACCAGGCCATGGCGGTAAAGGGAATGGCCTTCTTGACTATAGAAATCCACCCAGGCCAGTCGTTGGTAAGTTTCATTTGCCTTCGAATCAAATTAAATGAAATGAGCGAATGCCACAGCCCAAAGTAGAATCCAAAACTAAGGTATAAAGGCAGTTCAAAGATCATGAAAACCAATAGAACGCTTTGTAAAAAGAATTGATGAAGTGCCGTCCTTTCCCAGCCTAAGGAAGTCCGAAGATATAAGAGAAGAAATATGGTCAGACCAAGTAAGACACAACAATAAGGAAACAGAAAAGAACCCCATTTTATCCAAAAGGCAATCGTGAATTTTTTCTGAACAATTATTTCAAGGATTGGAGCTGCTGAATCGATGTGACTCGTTAGCATGAAGGCGATCAAAAGAAAACCGTAACCGGTATACAACAGAGAATCTAGTTTGGTATTGTTGCGGAGGGGCCAATCAATTTCGCCAAAATGATAAGCTGCCATCGCAATGAACACCATCAATGCCAGAGTCGGGAATAGCCACCAGACCATACCATAAATCAACATACTAAAAAGATATTTGGTCAGGAACACGTAAATGGATATTTTTTGATTGCTATTGATAAGCGATTGTCGTTGAATAAAAAAATCGAGCGAACCATGAGGAACCCCGGTAAGCACAATCATGGTAATTAAGAAATAGAGTTGTGCATTCGTTCCAATAATCGCCACTTTTGAAATCAAAGTCAGGAGCAATCCAGAGATGAGTAAATACTTTCTTACCGTTTCAAGTTTAAACACCTGTCTTCTTCTTTAAAGATACACGAACTCACCCGTATAAATAAGAAAGGGAAACTTGGTAACAAGCTTCCCCTTCTTTGATTTACTGATTTAAAGGATGCTTACGCCTTAGCCGTGGGTGTGCTGGAAACAGCAATGCTGTACACAACCAATCCAAAACCAATCTTGTTGATAGCATCTGCAATGTTGTAGAATAAATCTACGTTAGAAGCACTCCATCCTAAGCCTGTATTAAGCCATCCTCCAGGCATACACATATACCCAATCGGATAGACAGCCCATCCTACCAATACAAACCAACCCAGGATTTTGATACCTTTTATCACGGCTGCATCTCCGGAATTTTTTGCCAACTGGGCAACTTCTCCAAACCAGGCTGTGTACAAAATATATACATAACCAATGGTTGATAGCACACCCCATATCACACTATGTCCTGTAGAACCATCTGTGAACGCTTCACCAATGTATCCGGTCACCAACATCCAAACCGATGCAAGGATGAGTTTCCATAACAATGAAACTTTTGCGCCTGCTGCCTTAGTCAACAGGTAAAACTCAACGCACATTAACGGTACCGTCAATGTCCAATCGATGTAGCGAAGTGCCGTAGGGGTTTGGCCCGTTGCCAAATAATAGTCGCGCATGTAATAGTAATGTACTGCTGCGATACCGGTAATTAAGCCGGAAACTAACATGGAAAGTTTCCATTTTCCTTCCACGCTTCCTCGTTCTACGAAAAAGAAAACAGCTGAGGCAAGCATTGCCATATAGCCAGTGAAAAATGTAAATGCAATCGGATCATCCACTGGGATAGACACGATGTCTGTTAAAATTGTTTTCATTTTTATTTTGTTTAGGTTGGTTTGGTTTTTATAATAGTTTTAAAACATACTGGTAAGCGGTTTGTTCAATCGATTGTTATTTTTTTTGGTTGCCCCTTTAATTAATTTACTTTGTTTAAAATTTATTTCTTTTATAGAGATTTAGTTAAACAAGTTTGATCTGTGTTAAGCCCACAGAAGTAAATAATGTAAAACACCTCCCGGTTTTTTATACACATTTCGAAAATAAAAGACTTGAATTATTTGTACCGTACCATAAATACTACAAACGTGATAAAGCGGCTTGATAAGCCGCGAGTAGATAGGCAGTAACTTTTGGAATCACCCTCTGTGTAATCCGATCAGAAGCACTAAAACTGAATAAACTTCCTTTCGTCAACTTACAAAGTCGATTGCTGCAATTTCATGTGCGGATAAAACAGTAACGATCCTTTACAATACACTGACCATGCGTTATGTAATGAGATTCAGGCATAACTTTATTGAGCAACCGAAAGAAAAAACAGTCTGTCTCATGGCGGAAGAGCAGTCATGACGGACAATCATCTTAAACAGATTGCACAATTAACAAAACTCATTCGTGATTATGATCACATTACCGATGATGGGTTAGCGCATATTAAATGGGTGAATGCTTTTAGCAATCTGAACAACCTGGATAGTTCAATGGCGGAAAACGAACCATACGGTGGAAGAATTAGCGAGCATAAAAAAATCTTCCTGCTACTATTCGAATTGGCAATCAGCAGGTTCCCGTTTTAATATCAGACACTACCGAAGCGAAAGCCCCGCGAACTAAATAAAGGTCACTAACCACCCTGGCACTAAGAACACCAAATTGCACGAAGCGCTTTGTGATTCTTAGTGCCCTATCGACTTAGTGGTTCAAGTGGATCAATTCACAATAGGCTGTTTCTTCACCATCACCACTTCAATCCCTTTCTCTTTCGCCATGTTATTGATGCGATCCGCATTCTTGTCGATGGTGTTTTGCAACTTAGATAATTCTTCATCAACCATTTTAGTAAGCGTCTGACGAACTTCCTCGCCTTGAACAGTGGGGGCAAAATCTCCTTGTGCCTGATCTACCATCAGGTGCGCAAGGCGATTGTTCATCTTGATGCCATAGTTAAGCGGATCTTGAACGCTACGGTTTTTTGTCTGATGAATATTGTTTTCATGTCCAGTAAGTTCTTCTTCAAACTTCTTCACAGCATCCGATAATTCTTTGTATTGTGCGTCACTTCCAATTTTCGTTTTCAGGAAGGTGAGATCCTCCTTTATTTTTCGAATGTCGATTACACCTTGATTGGCATCACTCACTTTGTCGCGCACCTTGGTAAGAAATTCAAACTGCAATTGTAATTCTTCCTGTGTGGTGTTGATCCTTGGATCTTTCAGAATTTCAAACTCCTGCTCCGTGGCGTTTCCATTTGTGGTTAAGCGCACTTTATATTTTCCGGGAACGGACTTCGGTCCATGGTTTGGTGATCCATAATATACCATGCCCGGAAATGTTTTATATCCGGGATAGCGCAGATCCCAAACAAAACGATTGCCGCCTGCTTTCACGGTGAGTTGACTTTGCCCACTGGCTTTGTTGCTATACGATTTAATCAAAGCACCATCAGCCTGAAGTATTTCCATCTTTACATCTGATTTATCATCTACTGACTTCACAAAGTAATGAATCATCACACCACCGGGATGATTCTCTCCCTCCAGTTTTTTGTTTCCGCGCGAACCGCTGCCAGGCATGCGATAACTGGGCATCGGCTTGAACAATATCACTTCGCGTGAATTCATTTCACTATTTAACTGGTGAAGTGGAGTGAGATCGTCAATCATCCAGAAACTTCTTCCGTGGGTGGCTGCAATCAGGTTGTCATTTTTCACAGCAAGATCAGCAATAGGTACGGGAGGTAAGTTCAATTGCATCTTCGACCAGCTGGCGCCATCATCGAATGAAATCCACATTCCCTTTTCAGTTCCGGCATACAACAAGCCTTGTCTCTTTGGATCGGCACGCACTACTCTCACAAATTCTTCACTCGGAATTCCTTTGGTAATCAACGTCCAGGTTTTTCCATAATCGGATGTTTTATAGACGTAAGGGGTATTATCTCCAAACTTATATGAAGTTGCCACGGCATAGGCTCCACCTTTCACAAAAGGATTCACATCAATGCTATTCCACATGTTATACTTGGGAGAAATGGAGGGTGTTACATTCTTCCAATTCTTGCCTCCATCGGTAGTGACATGAAGTAAGCCATCATCTGAACCTGTCCAGATTTCATCTTTGGCGTAGGGTGATTCTGCAATCACAAAAATGTTTGCATAGTATTCCGCACCGGTGTTGTCTTGCGTGATCGGTCCTCCTGATGATTTAATCGTTTCGGGCTCGCCACGTGTTAAGTCCGGACTAATTTCTTCCCAGCTTTGTCCGCCATTGGTAGTAGCGTGTAAGTGATTTGAGCCTGCATAGAGTTTCTTCGGATCATGATGACTAAACACTAATGGATAATTCCAGTTGAAGCGATACTTCATTACTTCAACACCAGAACCTGCCGGAAGATCGGGCCACACGTTGGTGCTTCGCTCCTGACCGTTGTCAAGATTTTGCATACTCATGTAGCCTTTATAATCACTTCCGTAAATAATGTTTGGATGGGTGGGATCGGGCGCAAGGTGAGCGCTCTCACCAATCGACAATGCCGTCCAATCTTTTTCTGCGATGCTATTACCATTGGTACGATGAGGAATACGCACGCTCGTATTGTCTTGCTGTGCGCCAAGAAGGTTATAGGGAAATGAATTATCCGTGGTGATTCTATAAAACTGTGAGGTAGGTTGATTGTGGTAAGTGGTCCAATTTTCTCCACCATCCTTCGAAACCTGAGCTCCTCCGTCATCCGCAATCACCATGCGCTGATTGTTATCCGGATCAATCCATAAATCATGATGATCGCCATGCGGAGCATCTTTCAGTTCAAATGTTTTACCTCCATCTTTGGATACACCATAACTTACATTCATCACCCATACTTTGTCTTCATTTTGTGTGTCGGCATAAATGCGGCAGTAGTACCACGCACGCTGCAATAATGCACGATCCTGATTTATCCTTGCCCAGGTTTTGCCAGCATCATCAGAACGATATACGCCAGGCGCTTCTGAGTTTTCAATGATTGCCCACACGCGACTTGAATTAACCGGTGAAACCGTTACGCCAATAATTCCATTCATTCCTTTTGGCATGCCTGGTTTATCCGAAAGATTTTCCCATGTGTCGCCACCATCTGCGCTTTTCCAAAGTTTTGAATCCGGGCCACCACTATCCATGCGATAACCGTTGCGTTTCATGTTCCAGGTGGCGGCATACATGATGCGTGGATTGTTTGGATCGAATGTTAAGTCTCCCGCACCAGCGGTTTCATTGATATATAAAATCTTCTTCCAGGTTTGTCCTCCATCCGTACTGCGAAACACGCCACGCATTTCGTTGGACTTCCATAAATTTCCAATGGCAGCAACATAAACAACATCCGGATTTTTTGGATGAATGCGAATGCGTGAAATGTGTTTGGAATCGCGAAGACCAACGTGTTTCCAACTCTTGCCTGCATCGGTTGATTTCCAAACTCCCCAACCAGATGAAACGTTGTTACGTAATGTTTGCTCACCTTCACCTGCATAAATAACATTGGGATCACTCTCTGCCACCGCGATGGCGCCAACGGTACCACCAAAATAATTGTCGGTCAATCCTTCCCAGGTTTGGCCTGAGTCTTCCGTCTTCCAAACGCCACCACCTACTGTTCCGAAATAATACAGGTTAGGATTTCCACGCACGCCCGTTGCCGTACTTGATCTTCCTCCGCGAAAAGGACCCACCTCGCGCCAGCGCATGCCGGAGTAGAGGGATTGATCATAGGTGAGCGAATTCGTAGCTGTGGCAGTGGCGCTCTTCTTTTGGGCATAGCCCTCGAAGCAAAGTAACACAAGGAAGAAGAAGATGATTTTTTTCATATTGAAATAGATTATCAACATTAAAATACAGCATTGCGCACGAAATTTCACAGATCAATTATGCGAGTGGTAAAATCATTGAATTATTGATTTTGCAACTATATTTCAGTTACATTTGTTAATGAGTAGGTTTGAAAAAGCTCTTGAGCGGCTAAAGAAGAAGCCAAAAGATTTTACCTGGAGAGAATTACAGATGATTATGTCACATTTCGGCTATCAGGAAATGAAAGGTGCGGGATCCAGAAGAAAATTCATAAATCCAAAAACTAATGTAATCGTCAGTTTGCACGAACCGCATCCAAATCCTGAAATGAAAAGATATGCATTGGAAATCATTATCGATCACTTAAACGAAGAAGGACTGATATGAAAAATGTTTTAGAATATAAGGGGTATTCCGGAACCGTGGAGTTCCATGCAGATGACGAAGTCTTCTTCGGAAAACTTGTCGGTATTCGTGATGTGGTAACCTTTGAAGCTGACAGTGTGACGAAACTCAAAAAAGCATTTAAAGAAGCTGTTGATGATTATATCCTTACCTGTAAGCAAGCCGGTAAAGATGCTGATAAAGAATTTAAAGGTAGTTTTAATGTTCGCATCAAACCTAAAATACACAGGCTGGCTGCCGCGCGTTCTGCCGCATTAAATATTTCTTTAAATCAGCTGGTAGAGAAAGCGCTGGAGAAGGAGGTTGCATAGAGATACTTTAAAAGTTGGCATAAAGCAGACGAATCGCAAATCACTTGAGCATATATAGAAAAAAGCCACGGTTTCCAGTGGCTTCTTTTACTAAACCCAACTTATCAGACGACTATATTTTTCGATTAGCGATCATCTTGCAGGAAAAGATAAGCTTTTGAGTTGCTCATAGTTAAAAACCTGTGCCGTTATAAATTTTTTGTACTTCATCGGCTGTGTGGAGATTCCGCGGGAACTAACCGCGAGCGGTGGATATCGGAACGCCAGAAAGATCTGTTGCCCGTGCCTTACTTCCACGTGGTGTTCACTTTGCCCGAGCCGTTGAACAGTCTGTGCCTGTCGCATCCACAGCAACTATATGCGGTAACCACAATCTCAGAAAGCTGTGTTACATCTTGTGCTAATGAAACATTGACCACCGTCTTATCCCCAATGGCAATCTCCTGAGTTTGTAATCCGATAAAGGAGCAAACTAAAACACCGCCTGAAGTGGGAACACTCAGGTTATAAGTACCGTTAGCATCGGTAACCGTGCCTATTGCTGTTCCTTTCAGCAATAAGTTAACACCAGGTAAAGGGCTGCCATCTTCTGCAGATGTCACCTTACCTGTCACAATTCGATCTTGTGCCCACGCTTGGCTGAGCACAAAAACAAATGAGCATAGGAGTAAAAATTTCCTCATAGGTTTTGGGATTAGATTAGTTGATTTGGTTATTTATTGTTTGGAAGTTAGCTTAATTCAAATACAAAGGATTGTATATAGAGTAATCAATCAGGTAAAATTTATACAAGGCTTTTAAAGAATATGAAAGGGAAATCTTTGCATTAGTTAAAAATCGAAGCCTTTCAAACGCCTGTAAGTACAACTATTTAGGAAAAGTTGATGGCTACCAATCTTGTACTGTCGATGCAAAATGTCAGATGAGATTACGAATGGCGTCATAAAATTGAGTGTCGGAAAGATGGTAAAGTTTCAGGTTCAACTATTTTGAAATCGTTTAAACTGATCATCAATGCTCATCAAATTTATTGCGTTGGGTCAAGATGATGCATCGTTCATGATCTCTTCTCTGAAAAAATGCATTCAGCCAGATCGGAAAATTGGCATTCGCAAAGTGCTAGGAGCAACAATTTACAGCGTATGGAAAATGCTATCGCGCGATTTTGTCTGGTTGGTTGTGTTAGCCATTTTAGTGGCTGCACCCCTCGCTTACTATTTCTCCAATCAATGGCTGCAACAGTATGATTATCGCATCGAATTTTCGTGGTGGGTCTTTGCTATTACAGGAATGGGGTTCTGGCCATCACGTTGCTCACCTTAAGTTACCAATCCGTCAAAGCTGCGCTAATGAATCCGGTTAATAGTTTGAGATCTGAATAATCAGTGGGATAAGCCAAAGAAAATTTTAAAAAGCATTCTCAGCAGCATTTCAACCGTTTGAGAAAGTTTTGCTAATAAAAGACATTTTTATCTTTTATTAATATTACCTTTACAACTCACTATCAACACGCCCATGACTAGCAACAACAATCTTCACAAGTTCCATATCCCTGTTATGGGCCTGGCCTATACCATCGATACTCCCATTAAAGTAGCGCGGTTTGGAATCTCTTCCGTGATTTCTATCATCGAAGACAACCTGGTAGAAAAAATGAGGAGTCATTATTATCCCATGATGAATGAACCCTATCATCCGATTACCAAAAAAGAAGTAGACTATCGCGCCAGGCGCATCACCGATTATCTTAACCTTGTCAATCGCATTGTAAATGATCAGGTGGAAAAACTACAAAACGAGTCATTCGATACAGGCGCTGAAATCAACAAATATTTTCAAATGCTGCCCGATGACAGCGACCTTAAGCACATCTACAAAGAAATGATGGCGTTGGATAATCCGCAAGACAAGGAACAACTTGAGAATTGGCTCAAGCATGAGATTGAAGCAGGAAGCATTGATGTAAACATCATGACGAAGCTGGATAAAAATAATGCTGATGAAGAAGGGAATGTTTTGGAAGACAGCTCAGATGCCGTAGCCGCAT
This sequence comes from Bacteroidota bacterium, assembly GCA_947470895.1. Taxonomy (GTDB): domain Bacteria; phylum Bacteroidota; class Bacteroidia; order Cytophagales; family Cyclobacteriaceae; genus ELB16-189. Next base: position 2,141 of record CANIVF010000081.1, on the reverse strand, counting down.
TGCGCGGTTATGCGAAGAGCGATCTCACCAATTCATCCGTCATTCTTTCCGCGGGTATGAATCCTCGGTTATTTGGTTACATGGAAAAGCTAGATGCTTTTGACGCTAATCATCTTGGCCTTTTTAAAAAGAAAATTGTGATTAAAGTCTCTGACTATCGTTCGGCTCTTATTCAGGGAAAAATGCTGGCTAAGAAGGGACTTTGGGTAAGTGAATTCAGAATTGAATCAGGCCTGAACTGCGGTGGCCATGCCTTCGCATCGGATGGTTATTTACTTGGACCCATCCTCGAAGAATTCAAAAACAAAAGAAAAGAATTAGTCATCCAACTGTTTGAAATTTATAACCAGGCACTTCTCGCCAAAGGCAAAACTGGCTTTGACCAGGCACATCCGCTGAAGATTACAGTGCAGGGTGGAATAGGAACGCACGAAGAAGACGAGTTTTTACATCGCCATTATGAAATTGATGGCACTGGCTGGGGCACGCCCTTTTTACTTGTGCCAGAAGCCACCACGGTGGATGATCATACCTTACAATTACTCAGCAAAGCTACCGTAGAAGATGTGGTGCTGAGTAAAAATTCTCCGCTGGGAGTTCGCTTTCATTATCTGAAAGGAACCACGGGTGAAAAAGAAAAGCTTGAACGTATTCAAAACGGAATGCCGGGTAGTCCGTGTTCAGAAAAATTCCTGGTGTCTAATACCGAGTTTACCACCGAACCCATTTGCACGGCATCCCATACCTATCAGAAAAAGAAAATAGAGCAACTGCAATCATTGAACTTGTCTGAACACGACTATCAAAAACAATTGAAGGAAGTATTAGATAAAGAATGTCTATGCATTGGCCTCAGCAACGCTGCTGTTGAAATGTATAAACTGAAGCCTTTCAGAAATCTGAAAGCAGTCAATATTTGTCCTGGGCCCAACATTGCGTACTTCTCCGAAATTGTGTCGCTTCATAAAATGATTGACCATATCTACGGAAGAGCGAATGTGCTCGCTGATAAAAGCAGACCGCACATGTTTATCAAGGAACTATCCCTGTATATCGACTATTGGCTGGAGCAACTGAATGAAACCAAAGAACAGATTGATCAAAAGCGCACTAAGTATGTCCATACCTTCTATGAAAATATCCTGAGTGGGATCGCTTACTATCGCGAAATGGCAGACAAGGTTAACGAAGAAACATCCTCATTAAAGCATAAAATTACCGAAGGCCTTGATCTGGCCGAGCAGAAGTTACAAGCTGCCTATGAGCAACATTTTCTGAGTGAGCCCGTCAAAGCATAATGAATTTAAGGCATCCGGCATCATCGATTGGCCTGATGCCTTAATCTATCTTTTTTCTTTATCTAAATTCCACTTGCCCTTGATATTTTAAACCAATCTTGCATGATTAGCAACGCCTATGTTTTCAAAAGCCTGTGAATATGCCATACGAGCGGTGCTCTACATCGCGATCAAGAGCATCGATGGATCTAAATTGAGCATAAAAGAAATTGCCAAAGAGATTGACTCGCCCGAACCCTTTACCGCTAAGATACTTCAGCGACTTTCGCGCGAAGGAATCATTTCATCCTTAAAAGGTCCCAATGGTGGCTTTTTTCTGGAGCCCAAATCCAAACCGATTCCGCTGGCCGCTATCGTAAAGGTAATTGATGAAGTAGATGTTTTACACTCCTGTGCGCTGGGATTAAAAGAATGCTCCGATAAATTTCCCTGCCCCATTCATGATGATATAAAATCCTATAAAGCAAAACTACGACAGGTGATGAATGAAAAAACGGTACAACAACTGTCGCAGGAGTTAAAGGACGGAAAAACGTTTTTGAGAAACTACAAAGTAAAAATCTCACGCTGACCACTCCGCATACGACTCGCGCGTTTCCCACAATTTCAATGCATGAAGGCGAATATATTCGGGCAGTGAGCCTTGAATCTGATTTCGTGCAAAAATCAAAATATTCTCTGCTGTTGGCTCTGCATTAAACCTAGATTATGCATTAGAGTTTGTGGATAACTTCTTTCTCTATGAGAATCAATCAGTTAGTTTCTAATGCATAGCATTAGGATGGTTTGGAATAATACTTGCTCAAAGAGCCTGATTTTCATAGAGTTATATCGAATTCTATT
>CANIVF010000080.1 GCA_947470895.1 Bacteroidota bacterium | reverse complement strand
TTGCTGAATTCCATTAATTCGATAACTCATTTCTTAGCGAGATGTAAATAATTGATTCACTGTTTGTTTCATTAAATCAGAAAAGCAGTCCCAAAGTTTATCAGAATAAACTCCGAACAGTAGAATACTCTCCGTCCATTTAAAGCTCGAAAAGTAAGAGTTTATCTTTATAATTCATTGCCATATAAAGAAAACACCCGTATTCCTTAAGATAATTACATCGATGGAAATTTAGCCTGATTATTTTTGATCCGAGTTAATTATATAATCCATTTTTGAATATCAAATGACAAATTGAGAATGTTAATCGGATATGTATGTTATCGCAACCAAGACAAAACCCTATTTAAATGAAAACCCGTTCTTTAATTATACTAATTTCGAAACCGAATACTGAAAATTCGATGACTATAAAAAGAGGGCTTTTGATTTTTTTTCTAGTGGCCAATGGTCTCCTGGCCAATGCGCAAGACAAAACAACACACCACCTATTTGATGCGCTCTTGAAAAAATATGTCTCTACGGACGGAAAAGTCAACTATAAGGGATTTGTTAAAGATTCAGCGACCCTAAATCAGTATCTAAGTGAATTGAGTAAAGCACCAATGGATAAGAAAAACTGGACCAGGCAAGAGCAGATGGCCTATTGGATTAATGCTTACAACGCCTTCACCATAAAGCTGATCATCAGATATTTTCCTATCAAGAGCATCAAAGACATTGGAAGTAGCATTCAGATTCCTTTCGTGAATACGCCCTGGGATATCAAGTTCATCACACTTGGAAATGAAAATTTAGACCTGAATTCCATTGAACATGGAAAGCTGAGAAAGGAATTCGATGATCCACGAATTCACATGGCCCTGGTATGCGCAAGTAAATCGTGCCCGATTTTGCTCAATGAAGCCTATGATCCCAAACAGCTTGACAAGCAGCTTACCCGCCAAACCAAAGCATTTTTGGCGGACTCATTCCGAAACAAAATAAGCCCGGATAAGCCTCAGATCAGCTCGATTTTTAACTGGTACGGGATGGATTTCAGTAAAAATGGGGGCTCGGTAACATTCTTTGTAAATACTTACTCAGCGGTGAAAATCAAACCCAAGGCTAAAATCAGCTACCTCGATTACGATTGGGGTCTTAACGAATGAAAAAAGGCCAATCCAAGGTTATTTTTCAAGATTAGTTGGCACATCCGGTCGATTTCCTTATTTTTGCACCTCATTTTTAACCAATTCTAACAAATCATGAAAAACTACGAGACGGTATTCATTTTAAATCCCGTTTTGTCTGAAGATCAGGCAAAGGATACTGTCGAGAAATTCGTGAAGGTGTTAACAAAAGCTAAAGCTGATGTTATCAACGTAGAAAAGTGGGGACTAAAGAAGATGGCGTATGCTATCCAAAACAAGTCTACAGGCTTTTACAACCTCATCGAATTTACGACTACCTCTTCCGACTTGATCAACATACTCGAAACCGAGTACAGACGAGACGAATCAGTAGTTCGTTTTATGACCACTGTGTTGGACAAACACGCAGTGATCTATAACGAACGCAGACGCAAAGGCGAATTCAATCGCACTAAGAAAACAACCCCTAGAAAGGAGGACTCGAAATCATGACATTAATGAACGAACCCATCAAGCGTGCAGAGATTAAACCTAAGTACTGCCGCTTCAAGAAAAACGGAATCAAATACATCGATTATAAAGATCCTGATTTTCTTTTGAAGTTTATCAACGAGCAAGGTAAACTGTTACCTCGCAGACTTACCGGTACAAGCTGGAAGTTTCAGAAGAAAGTATCACAGGCTGTGAAAAGAGCTCGTCATATTGCTATTCTTCCTTATGTAGCTGACTCTTTAAAATAACCTTAACCTGTACCCACTATGGAAATAATTTTGAAACAAGATGTAGCAGGACTCGGTTACAAAAATGATACGGTAAAGGTAAGACCTGGTTATGGAAGAAACTTTTTGATTCCTTCAGGAGTAGCCATTATCGCTAATGATTCGAATAAAAGAATGATCGCTGAAAACATCCGCCAGGCCGCTCATAAGGCATCTAAATTGAAGCAGGATGCAGAGGCATTGGCCGCAAAAATTGGTGACCTTACTGTAGAAATCGGAACGAAAGCAGGTGAATCCGGAAAAATTTTCGGAGCTGTTACTGCCGTTCAGGTTTCTGATTTTCTTAAGACTAAAGGCTTTGATGTTGATCGCAAGAAGATACACTTCAAAGAACAACCCAAGCAAATCGGTACTTACACCGTAACCCTTGACCTTCATAAAGAGGTGAAACACACTATCAATGTGAATGTGGTAGCTGAATAAGTAACATTACACTATACTAAAAAGGCCTTGCTAATAGCGAGGCCTTTTTTATTTATCAATCTCCTCTGGTCAAAGCTATTTTGGCTCTTCGATCGCAGAGACCAATTCATTATACCAGGGCGCACCATATTTTCTCGTTAGTGGCTCTTTCAGAAATATGTAGAGAGGAACCTGTAATGATTTGCCGTAAGAACACGCAGCAGAACAAATACTCCACTTATGATAATTAACAGCTTCAAAACCTTTTTTATTCCTGGTGATCCGGATTGGATATAAGTGACAGGAGATTGGTTTTTTGAAACCCACTTTTCCATCGAGATATGCTTGCTCGATGCCGCATTTTAAAATACCTTGTTTATCGTAATGCGCATAGGCACATTCCTTTCCTCCAATGGTTGGCGTGGAGTAATCACCATCTTCATCGAGGATATAAGTACCCTGCTCTTCAATGGCTTTAATCCCCTCTGGTGTCAAGTAAGGTTTTACCTTTTCCAGAATCTCATTCATGATGGGCAACTCCTCTTCTTCCAATGGTGCCCCCAAATCACCTTCCACGCAACACGAACCTTTGCACTTTTCCAGATGGCAAACAAACTCAACATCTTTGATGTCATCCGAAACCAATACATCACCTACTTTAATCATTTATTTCCTATTTTAAATTCCAATTTAGCACTTTGTGTTTCGCCTTTTTTCTTTTGATAAAATTCTTTGTCGGCAATGTAACAATGCCGTTGCATTTCTGCATGCACCACGCCGCCTGCATTGTCCATCCATTGTATTAAAAAATCATGTGTCGTGTGACCGTGTACCTTCACCCGTACTTTGAATTCCTCTAGCACCTGATGAGTCATTTCCAATTTTGCAAACAAAGTAGTGCGGGCCGGTTTCTTAAATTTTATACTGGCTGATTTATCCCACACCACAAACGATGACCCAAGTGATCGAAACAACATCACCATATAAAATGGATCGGAAGCAGAGAACATACTGCCACCGAAAATAGTGCCTACATAATTGTATGTCCACATATTCAATCGAAGCCGCAAATGAACCTTGGTGGAATCCGCAGCCCAAAAAACAATTTTACCCCCAGTGCCAAAATACATGGTATACCAGTTCATCAGGGTGCTAAACCACCAGCTCTTCCATGATTCTTTTTTATCTGTTTTTAAAAATTCCGGCTTCATGAAATGTAGGAAGGATTTGAGTGTTGCTACCAATAAGACTCATAACTCAAAGTAAATCAACCTACTTTGTCAAACCAATAAATAAATGATTGAATCATCATTTTGTTAATCTACCAAGCTTTGAATTTGGTGTTTATCCATTGGCTTCATGTCTCTATATTGCAGATGTTTTATGATGAATTACTTAGATAGCCTGAACGAGCCTCAGCGTGAAGGCGTGATGAATACCGATGGTGCCTGCATGATCATAGCGGGAGCTGGTTCCGGCAAAACCCGTGTACTCACGCTTCGCATTGCTCACCTGATCCAAAGCCAGCATGTTGATCCGTTTAACATCATGGCCCTCACCTTCACCAACAAGGCAGCAAAAGAAATGCGCGAGCGTCTGGAGAACATGGTTGGCTCTGATGCCAAGAACCTGTGGATGGGTACTTTTCACTCTGTATTTGCCCGGATCCTTCGGGCTGAAGCGCACCATCTTGGCTATCCCAGTAACTTCACGATTTACGATACTGATGATTCCAAGTCATTGCTCCGCAGTATCATTAAGGGGTTGAATTTAGATGAAACTCAATACAAAGTAAATGTTGTTTACAATCGTATCTCTTCGGCCAAGAACAAGTTGGTATCATGGCAAGAATACATCAGTAATCCGATTCTCACAGCCGATGATACCGCCAATATGCGGCCCGAAATCGGGAACATCTTCAAAGCCTATGCCCTTCGGTGCTTTAAGTCTGGGGCAATGGATTTTGATGATCTGCTGTTCAACACCGATAAGCTTTTCAAAGAGCATCTTGAAGTTTTAAATAAGTACCAGCACCGGTTTCAATACATGCTGGTGGATGAGTTTCAGGATACTAACCTGTGTCAGTACTTCATCATCCGAAAGCTTGCTTCCGTGCGTGAAAATGTTTGCGTGGTGGGTGATGACGCACAGAGTATTTACGCTTTCCGCGGAGCGGATATATCCAACATTTTGAATTTCGAAAAAGACTATCCGGACCTGCGCATCATTAAGTTGGAACAAAATTATCGCTCTACTCAAACAATCGTTGAAGCCGCCAATTCAGTTATTGCGAAAAACAAAGCTCAGCTTCCGAAAAACGTTTGGACGGCCAACGAAGAAGGAAACCTGATTGAGTTAATCAAAGCCGTTTCTGATAACGAAGAAGGCAAGCTCATCGCATCTTCCATTTTCGAAGAGAAGATGCAGCAGCAATATAAGTTCAGCGACTTTGCCATTCTGTATCGCACCAACAGCCAGTCGCGCGCCATAGAAGAAGCGCTCAGGCGAATGAACATCAACTATAAAGTGGTGGGTGGTCTTTCTTTCTATCAACGCAAGGAGATTAAAGATGTGCTCGCCTATTTGCGTTACTCACTCAATCAGCAGGACGAAGCTTCGTTCAGGAGAATCATCAATTATCCGAAGCGCGGCATTGGCGATTCCTCGATCGATAAGATTGTGGTAGCTGCTAATGACCATGCGATTTCCATCTGGGAAGTACTTCAGAATGCAAGTTCGTTTTTAGGAAGCCGCGCCGCAGGGCCAATTGAAGATTTCGTTACCAAGATCAAACGATTCGGCATCGAGATTCAGAACAAAGATGCTTACGATGCGGCTTCTGATATCGCCAAATCTTCGGGCTTGATGAAAGAACTCTATGAAGACAAAACCGTAGAGGGATTGAGTCGCTACGAGAACGTGCAGGAATTGCTTAATGCGATCAAAGAATATGTAGAAGATCCTGAAAAGGAAGACAAAAGTTTAGGCGCTTTCCTTCAGGAAGTTTCGTTGATCACTGGCCAAGATGAAAACAAAGACAACGATCCCGACAAGGTAACCTTGATGACCATTCACATGGCTAAAGGACTAGAATTTAAGAACGTATATATCGTGGGTATGGAAGAAGATCTCTTTCCATCGCAAATGATGTTGAGCAGTCGTTCTGAACTGGAAGAAGAAAGACGCCTTTTTTATGTAGCGATCACACGTGCAAAAAAGAAATTGTTCCTCTCGTACGCACTCACCAGATATCGTTTTGGTCGATTGAAAAATTGTGAGCCTAGTAGATTTCTCGATGATATTAGCAGTCGCTTCATCAAGGTAAGTAAGAAGCTTGCCTCGGTGGAGTCTACTCCAAATCCGAATTTCGCAAAGAGCTTTGTAAGTGGCATGAAGAAGACCGTGGCCTCACAGCCCGTAGCGAAATCGACTGCTTATAAACCATCGGCAGACTTTGCACCGAGTGATACCAGCGCATTAAAAGTGGGTATGAAAGTCGAGCATCCGAAATTTGGGTTCGGATCGGTACTCAAAATCGAGCAATTGGGCTCAGAACGAAAGGCCATGATCAATTTCGCTGATTTTGGGGAGAAGACCTTATTGCTTAGCTTTGCCAAGCTAAAAATACACGAGAATTAGCATTTCATGATTGGAGAATACAATACCTCACGCGAGCATATCATCTTAAAAGAATATGGTCGCAATGTTCAAAAACTGGTAAACTATATACGCACTGTTCCTGATAAAGGGAAGCGGACAGAATTAGCCATTACACTGATTGAGTTAATCAAACAATTGGCACCGGTAGCGAAGGAAGCGCAGGAAAATCCACAGCGCATGTGGGATGATTTATACATCATGGCCGATTTCAACCTGGATGTCGACAATCCGTTCACAACACCTGATCGCACCATTCTTTTCAAGAAGCCGCGTAAGATGGAATATCCTAAGAATGATGTTCGCTTCAGGCATTATGGTAAGAACATCGAGAAGTTAGTGAAAGAAGCTGTTAAGAAAGAAGATCCAAAAGAACTTGAAGAAGCAGCCATCTACTTAGGCAAACTGATGAAGACTTTCTACAGCGCCTGGAATAAAGAAACACTCGATGACTCTGTCATAGTTAAAGACCTCACCATTTTGTCACAAGGAAAATTGGTATTGAGTCTGGATAAAGTACGCGAAGAAAATCTATTCGAGAAATTATATCGCGAGCAACGCAAACCTTCAAGACCACAAGGCGGTGGGGACAATCGCAACCCGAGAGGTAATCGTCCTTTCAATAAAAAGAATCGTCATAACCCACATCGAAGAAGAGATCAACAATGAGTTCATTTAAGATAAAAGGAGGACTTCGGCTGAAGGGAGAAATTACTCCTCAGGGAGCAAAGAACGAAGCCCTGCAGGTTCTCTGTGTGCCATTGCTAACATCAGAACCCGTTACCATCCACAACGTACCCGATATCGTTGACGTTAATAAACTCATCGAATTAGTGGGTGACTTAGGATGCAAAGTGGAAAAACTTCAAAAAGGTTCCTATCGCTTTACTGCAGCCAACATCAATACAAGTTTTTTAAAAACTCCTGATTACAGAAAGAAAGCTGCTGCTTTGCGCGGATCAGTGATGTTACTGGGGCCTATCTTAGCACGCGTTGGTGAAGCCAACATTCCAAAACCGGGTGGCGATAAAATCGGAAGACGCAGATTAGATACGCACTTCATTGGCTTTCAAAACCTGGGAGCTAAATTCAATTACAACGCAGACGAAAACTTATTCAACATCGATGCATCGCATTTGAAAGGATGTTATATGTTGTTGGATGAAGCCTCCGTTACGGGAACAGCCAACATTGTGATGGCCGCTGTGATGGCGAAAGGCATTACCACCATTTACAATGCCGCATGCGAACCATACCTGCAACAACTTTGCCTGATGCTCAATCGCATGGGTGCGAAGATCAGTGGCATAGGCTCTAATTTACTTACAATTGAAGGCGTGGATAAGTTGGGAGGTACAGAACACACTCTCCTGCCTGATATGATTGAGATTGGAAGTTTCATCGGCTTAGCTGCCATGACTCAATCCGAGATTACAATTAAAAATTGTCGCATTGATATGCTGGGTATCATTCCGGAAATCTTCAGACGCCTGGGAATTAAAATGGAATTCCAGGGAGATGATATTCACGTTCCCGCACAAGAACACTATGAAATTGAAACCTTCATCGATGGTTCCATACTTACTGTTGCCGATGCGCCATGGCCAGGTTTCACACCTGATCTATTGAGTATCGTGTTGGTTGTGGCTACTCAAGCAAAAGGAACTATATTGGTTCATCAAAAAATGTTTGAGAGCCGCCTCTTCTTCGTAGATAAGCTCATCGACATGGGTGCACAAATTATTTTGTGTGATCCACATCGCGCTACTGTGATTGGATTAGATCGCAAACAATCACTGCGTGGAATAAAGATGTCATCGCCTGATATACGCGCTGGCGTTTCACTTCTTATTGCGGCACTTTCTGCGCAGGGAGAAAGTGAAATATCAAATGGAGAACAAATCGATCGCGGCTATCAGGACATTGAAGGGAGATTGAAAAAAATAGGAGCTCAGATTGAGCGAATATAATTTCATTCTCAATTTTCTATCCGGAAATTTATTTCAGCGATTCCCATTAATTAATGTCGTGAAGTATCGTTTCGCAACTTTAACAACCAGGATTGAAACGATCGGTGCCACCAGTAAATCGATCGAATAATGTACCCCTTGCAGAAGAATTAATCCAGCCACCAAGATTACACTGATCACTAAAATTCGTTTCATCACCACACGTTCTTCCAGCTGTGCGAATAACGTGAGTGTGGCTACATGGCCTGAAAAGAATAAATCCTTCGTAAAAACATTTCCGCCATAAGCGATTAAATCCACCAGAGGATCATGAAGGGGAATTATTCCTTTTGGTGCTTCTAATGTTAGCATGTACATGGAAAGCATTCTTAGTAACGTAATCAGCAAATAACATTTCAAGCCGAGCAAGATGATTTTGGGTTTTTTGTAAATACCCTGAAGAGTAATTCCTAACGAAAGATAAATCAATACAAAAATGATCCAAGAATAATCCCGGGGTGCGCATGCATTCAACACCGGATCAGTGATTCTCAGGCCAGGTTTAGGGCCAATGATCGAATGAAAAAAATAGGGTAATAAAGAAACAATAACCAGGATAAAAATAGCAACTATGATCAACTGAATAACAAAGCGTCTCGAATGCAAAGCTTCTGTCCAGCAATTTTTTTTATTCACCTTAGTTGGTTTAGGTCAATGTTACTTTCAATCCTACAGGACAATGATCTGAGCCATGATATTGATCATACACGTATGCATCATGCACATACTTCATCATCTTTTCAGGTACCATAAAATGGTCAATACGCCAACCCACGTTTTTTGCTCGACCATTCGTAATAAAATTCCAGTATGAATATTTTACCGTATCGGGATAAAGATGACGAAATGAATCGATAAACCCGGAATTCAATAGTCTATCAAAACCATCAATCTCCTGCTGTGTATAGCCTGCTGATTTGTTATAATTCTCCTTTGGCAGGGCCAGGTCAATCGGTTGATGTGCGACATTAAAATCACCGCACATAATCACCGGTTTTCTCCTGTTTAACCACAACATGTATTCGCGAAAAGCATGATCCCAACGCTGACGAAAATCCAAACGGGAAAGTACTTCACCCGAATTGGGGGTATAAACGGTAACGACAAAGTAGGTGGCATACTCAGCGACAATCACACGTCCCTCCTGATCAAATTCTTCTATGCTTATATCATAAGTAACATCCAAAGGCTCTACCTTAGAAAGTATGGCGGTTCCTGAATAACCTTTACGAGCTTTAGAAGAATTTGCATACGCCTTATACTCTGGCAATGATTCCAGTGCGGCAAGTGTTTCTTCTTTGGCTGCTTTTGTCTCTTGCAAACAGATTATATCTGGAGCCATTGCCCGCACATTTTCCACAAACTCTTTTTTGAGAATGGCTCTTATTCCATTCACGTTCCACGACACAAAATGAAGTTGCAACATAAGCTTACGATAAAAAAAAGGCAGGAATTACCTGCCCTTAAGTTGAGTTTAATAATACTTAAAAATGATACCTCACAAATGCTTCAATAGCTTCGTACTCTGCCAAGCCCAATAAATTATAAGCATCGGCAGTAGCATGATTGCGATCTTCGGCACGCATCCAGAATTCGCGTTTGTCGCTGCCCGGGAAAACGGCACTGTCCTTTTGAGACTGATGCTTGAATACCGCTCTACGCTTGCGCATCAATTCATCAGGGCTAAGTGGCACCGCCATTTCAATCTGGTCGATATCCCACTCTTGCCATGCACCGCGATACAGCCATACATAACAATCCTTCATATAATCTTTATTTTTAAGGCGCTCTAATGCCTGAAAGATGGCTGAAAGACAAACACGATGAGTGCCATGTGGATCAGAAAGATCACCAGCAGCATAAATCTGATGTGGCTTAATCTCCTCGATTAAATCAACAATGATCCGAATATCTGTTTCACTTAACGGTTTCTTCTTCACAGCTCCAGTCTCGTAAAATGGCATATCCAGAAAGTGAGCTTGTGAATCCGGTATACCGGTGTAGCGACAACCGGCTTTAGCTTCGCCTCTGCGAATCAATCCTTTTATACGCATCACTTCTGCACTATCTACTTCTCCTGGTTTTTTATTCTTAATATCTCTTACAATCTTCTGATAAAACTTATCTCCGTCTTCTTTGCTCAACCCAAATGATTGATTGAAGTCACGCACGAAATCCGCAAAACGAATGGCATCATCATCAAACACAGCAATGTTTCCCGAAGTTTGATAGGCCACATGTACTTGATGACCCTGATCCACCAAACGAATGAATGTACCTCCCATGGAAATCACGTCATCATCAGGGTGCGGGCTGAAGATGATGGCACGCTTTGGAAATGGATTAGCACGCTCAGGTCTGTTCGAATCATCAGAATGGGGTTTACCACCTGGCCAGCCTGTGATCGTATGCTGAAGTGCATTGAATATTTTAATATTTACCTGATAGGCTGAACCATACTCTGTGATGATATCACCCATGCCATGCTCCATATAATCGAGGTTGGTGAGTTTCAATACCGGCTTCTTTAATTGAAGACACAGCCACACCACTGCCTTTTGAATAAGTTTCTCATTCCAATCCACACTATCCACCAACCAGGGAGTTTTGATTCTGGTCAGTTTTGATGAAGCAGCTTCATCCAGAATAACTTCGGTATTTTGGTGATGTTGCAAGAAGGTAGAAGGTATCTGATCTGTGATCGGTCCTTCCACGGCCTTTTGAACAATAGGTGCTTTACCCTCGCCCCAGGCCATCATGATAATGCGCTTGGATTTAAGAATCGATCCAACACCCATCGTGATTGCTTTCTTGGGCACATTCTCTTCCCCAAAGAAATCACTGGCAGCATCAATACGAGTTACCTGATCCAGAGTGATCATACGGGTTGGAGATTTCTCTGATGAGCCTGGTTCGTTAAAACCAATATGACCGGTGCGGCCAATACCGAGAATCTGCAAATCAATTCCTCCCAAGGATTCAATCTTGGCATCGTAACCACGACAAAAGTCTGCCACTTTATCTTTAGCGACTGTTCCGTCAGGAATATTGATGTTCTCTTTTGGAACATCGATCTCATTGAAAAGATGTTCATTCATGAAACGCACATAGCTCTGTAGCGAGCCGGGATTCATCGGATAATATTCGTCCAGGTTGAAGGTGATCACGTTTTTAAAACTCAACCCTTTTTTGTGCAGCGCCACCAACTCAGCATAAACACGTGTTGGTGTAGATCCGGTAGCCAGACCTAATACAAAATGCTTTCCTTCGGCTTGTCGTTGGCGGATTAACGATGCAATCTCATTGGCAACAAAAATGGATGCAGCCTCGGAAGATTTAAAAATTTGGGTAGGGATTTTTTCAGTTACAGATAGGTGACTCATACTTTTTATTTGAATTATTTCGGAAATGATATTTTACCCATAGAAACGGATGGAACTTTTGATCTACTTCCAAAGTGAAGCTTCCCTCCTGCCAACGATTCATTGGCAAGCACGGCAAATAAAACTGCCTCTTTAGCATCACCAGAAACTCCAAGATCATCCGTTTTATAAAATTGAACGGACGGAAGAAGCTCCTTCACCCATTGAATCAGGAGTGGATTATGTGCACCTCCGCCACTGAAGAACAATCTAAAACTTTTTTTACTCTGTATAACCTTTTTTATAGCAGAGGCAATCGTTTCGGCACTAAAACGTGTGAGCGTAGCCAGCAAATCTTCCAATGAAATGGATTCGGTACCGCTTCGTTTTTGAGCCTTCACTACATATCCCATATTAAATAACTCCGGACCAATCGTTTTAGGAAATGGCAATTTAAAAAATGCATCCGACTTCAATGCAGCCAGAAGTTGCTGATTGTAAATTCCTTGCTTTGCCAGTTGTGCATCATTATCAAATTGAATACCGGGGCGATAAGTTCTCACCGCCTGATCGAGCAACGTATTGGCTGGGCCAGTATCGGTTACAAATACTTTAGAGGCATCCATCGATCCGGGCAGGTAGGTAAAATTTCCTATTCCTCCCATATTCAGCATGATACGATCTTGTCTTTTCTTAGAAAAGAGCATGTAGTCACCATAAACGGCCACGGGCGCACCCTCACCTCCTTTGGCCAGATGCTTTTGCCTGAAATCACTGATGGTGATGATGCCCGTCTTCACAGCAAGGTGATCACCATCTCCTATTTGTAGGGTAGAATTTATTCTTGCCTTGGGCGTGATCGATTGGGGTGAGTGGAAAACTGTCTGACCATGAGAAGCAATCACATCAATTTTGGCTGGTGCATACTTCCATTTTTTCAAGCTTTGTAAAATCATGCCTCCATGCAGTAATGCGAGCGATGCATGGAGCTCGCAAAGCGATTGAAAGTCAATCTGCTTTTTAGCGAAAACCTCCAGAATTCCGGATTTGATTTCGTTATTGTACGGAACTGTTTGAAAGTTAAGCAAATCCACTTTTGTGGAAAGGCCTGAACCCGAAATCCTGCACAATGCTATATCCAATCCATCCAATGAAGTGCCTGACATCAACCCAATAATGAGTCTGGATTTTTTTCCAGCGATCTTAGCGAGTTGGGTTATGTTGGGGTTCATAAAAAGACGTCGAAAGTTAACGAAGCAGCCGCATGAACGTGCTATCTTTCAATAAAAATTCACGAGGAAAAAGTAATCATGAAGGTCGATAAGTTCCGAACTGAAATTACATGCCCGCCTGCTCACCCCATCGGTCTGAAGAATCGCATCCTGACAACCGGGTCATGCTTTGCAGATCAGTTTGGGCGATGGCTTCAAAATAATAAGTTTGATGTGCTGGTGAATCCATTTGGAACCAACTATAATCCGATCTCCCTTCACAAATCGATGATTGATTCGGGTTCCCTCCAACTGAACGAACACCTGTTTGTTGAGCATAACCAACTATGGCATCACTTTGATTATCATTCGCAATGGTCAGCTCTAAAAAAAGAAGACCTTAAGTCTTCCATTCACCACGTTCAGCAGCAGGTAAATCAATACATTAAAACCACAGATGTGTTGATGATTACCTATGGAACGGCCTGGATCTTCCATCGTAAAAAACAAAACAGTATTGTATCGAATTGTCATAAGGTGCCTGCCGTTGAATTTGAAAAGAGACTGCTCACGGTGGATGAAATCACGGAGTCATTCAACGCATTGTATGCTGCAATTACAAGCATTCGCCCGGATCTTCGCATCATCCTTACGGTAAGCCCAGTGAGGCATATCAAAGACACCCTCGTGTTGAATAGTGTAAGCAAAGCAACGCTCAGGTTAGCCTGCCATACGCTTTCAAACCAGCATAAAGACGTGGAGTATTTTCCATCCTTCGAAATTATGATCGATGACTTGCGTGATTATCGGTTTTATGATCGCGACAGAATTCATCCTACGGAAGAAGCAGTGGATTACATCAGCCATAAATTCAGCGACCAGTATTTTAAGCCAGAAGTAAAATCATTTATTGAAAAATGGCAGATGATAAGACAGTCCATGGTACACAGGCCTTATCATCCTCAATCAGAAGCACATCAGCATTTTTTGAAAGACCTGCTGCACAAGTTGGAAGAACTCAAAGAAGTTGTTTCGGTAGACGAAGAAATTAAAAACATACAATCACAAGTACATACAAATGTCTAATCGCCTCGCAAAATCCACATCGCCCTATTTATTACAACATGCAAATAATCCTGTTGATTGGTTTGAATGGGGGAAGGAAGCGTTAGAGAAAGCGCTCATCGAAGACAAACCGATATTAGTGAGCATTGGCTATTCCTCCTGCCATTGGTGTCATGTGATGGAGCATGAGTCTTTCGAAAATGAAGACATCGCGCAGATCATGAACGAATATTTTGTATGCATTAAAGTAGATCGAGAAGAGCGACCTGATGTTGATCATATCTATATGGAAGCCGTGCAGGCCATGCGACAAAACGGTGGCTGGCCATTAAATGTATTTCTTACACCTCAACAAAAACCATTTTTTGGTGGCACGTATTTTCCTCCTAAAAATTGGGCGCCGTTATTACTTCAGATTCATAAAACATTTGAACAGAAGCGGGCTGAAATTGATGAGTCGGCCGAAGACTTGAAAAATCATTTGCAAACCACAGACTTGCATCGGTTCGCGAAAGGTGACGAAGTAGTTTCTACCAAAGAGAGTCTTGATCGTATGTTCAACATTCTGGAAAACCGTTTTGATAAAACCTGGGGAGGTATAGAAAAGGCCCCCAAGTTTGTGATGCCTTCCATCTGGCATTTTGTGTTGAGGTATTATGCCAGCACCAAAAATCAAAATGCTCTTCACATGGTAAAGCATACCCTGAAGCACATGGCTTATGGCGGACTTTATGATCAACTGGCAGGCGGTTTTTCGCGCTACTCCGTGGATACCAAATGGTTCGCTCCGCACTTTGAAAAAATGCTGTATGACAACGCACAGTTGTTGAGTTTGTATTCGGAAGCGTACATGGTTACTCATGATGAACTATTCAAAAATGTGGTTTACGAAACCACCGAATGGCTGAAAAACGAAATGCTGCATCCGGGCGGTGGATTTTATTCTGCATTGGATGCCGACAGCGAAGGCGTAGAAGGAAAATTCTATACGTGGACCGAAGAAGAAATTAAAATGATTCTTGGCGATCAGGCCGAACACATCATCAATTACTATCACACTTCACCAGAAGGAAACTGGGAACACGGCAGAAATATATTAAAGCTAGGTCATGAATCCGAACTCCAACCAGCACCTGATCATTTAAAAGACCTGCATAAAAAACTACTTTCTGTTCGCAAAAAACGAATCCGTCCGGGACTCGATGATAAAATTCTCACCGGATGGAATGCCATGACTGTTCAGGGATTGATCGATGCTTACCAAGCATTTGGCGATGATAAATTTCTGACACTCGCACTGGAAAACATTTCTTTTATCGAAAGCTCCATGATCGTTAATGGCCGGGTATCTCGTGCTTTTAAAAACAAACCTTCCGAAACAGAAGCATTTTTAGAAGACTACGCCTATCTCATTCAGGCGTACACCTCCTTATATCAGGTTACCTTCAATGAAGGATGGCTTCACAAGGCACACATCTGGTGCAACTATGTGTATGAACATTTCTACGATCGTGAAGATGGCTTCTTTCATTTCTCTTCCCTATCTGCCGAACAACTGATCGCGAAGAAGAAAGAAATTTTTGATAATGTGATTCCTGCCTCCAATTCGGTGATGGCAAGAAACCTTCATACACTGGGGCTTTTACTTGACAAGGATGAGTGGAAAGATCAATCCATCAAAATGACGTCAAAGCTTGCCGGCCTCATCGAATCTGAACCTGGTTATATGTCGCATTGGGGAATTTTGCTTTCGGAGATTATTTATGGCATGAGTGAAGTGGTTATATCAGGAGAAGATGCGCTGAACTTCCACCATGAAATACACCAGATTTTTTTGCCATTTACAATTACACTAGGAACGCGCACAAATAGTGAATTAGCATTACTGAAAGGTCGCGCTGCAAAACCTCATCAAACTTTGATTTATGTTTGTCAAGACAAAACCTGCAAATTGCCTGTGACCAATCCTACGGATGCCGTAACCCAACTGAATAACCTATGAAGTTTTATTCCTTACTCCTCATTGTTTCTCTTTTTTTAAGCTGTACAAAAAAAGAAGAAGTACCACTACCTCCCGCACCTTTATCAGCTGTACCTGCTGCCAACCAATTGGCGTGGCATGAAATGGAGATGAATGCGTTTGTGCATTTCACTACCAACACGTTCACGGGAAAAGAATGGGGCTATGGCGATGAGCAGCCTTCCATCTTCAACCCATCTGATCAGTATGATGCCGACCAGTGGGTGCGCACGTTTAAAGAAACCGGATTCAAAGGAGTCATTCTCACCTGCAAACATCATGATGGATTCTGTTTATGGCCTAGTAAGTATACGGAGCACTCTGTAAAAAATAGTCCCTGGTTATATGGTAAAGGTGATGTAGTGCGTGATGTGATGCGCGCATGTAAAAAATACGAATTGAAATTTGGTGTCTATTTGTCGCCATGGGATCGCAACCATGCAAATTATGGATCACCGGAATATATTGAATACTACCGCAATCAGCTGAAAGAACTCTTTGATGCTTACGGGCCCATGTTTGAAATGTGGTTTGATGGAGCCAACGGTGGCGATGGTTACTATGGTGGCAAGCGAGAGAAACGAAGCATACCAGGTTCTACCTATTATGATTGGCCAGGTACCCTTGATCTCGTGCGCTCGATGGAACCAGAAATTATTTTCTTCAGCGATGCTGGCCCTGGTGTGCGCTGGGTAGGCAACGAACGAGGTGTGGCCGGAGAAACAAACTGGAATACCATTACACCCGACACGCTCTATGCCGGAAAAGGAGGCATTGAAAAACTTTTGAATGAAGGCGATGAAAACGGAACTAAGTGGATTCCTGCCGAAGTGGATGTGTCCATCCGCAAAGGATGGTTTTATCATGCCGAAGAAGATGCGTTGGTAAAAACACCGGAACAGTTATTCGATATCTATCTCACTTCCGTGGGAAGGGGTTCTACACTATTATTAAATGTTCCTCCCGACAGGCGCGGACTGATTCATGAAAAAGATGTGGCATCGCTGAAAGGATTTAGGGAGCTGCTCGATACTGAGTTTGCCAATAACCTGGTCAAGGGCAAGCAAGTTTATAGTGATAACTATCGGGCTGGCAGCGATCAGTACCATCCTAATAATATTACCGATGTTGATAAAAACACTTACTGGGCAACCGATGATGAAGTCAAAACCTCCAACCTGGAAATTCAATTTGATAGCGTAAAAACCGTGAAGTATGTGGTTCTTCAGGAGTACATACCGTTGGGGCAACGCGTAAAATCATTTACAATTTCTATTTTGCAAGGCGATATATGGGAACCCATCTATAATTCATCCACGATCGGATACAAGCGCATCGTTAAGTTGAATCGACCTGAACCATGTAATGGAATACGAATCACCATTGAGGATGCCAAAGCTTGTCCTTTGATTTCGAACGTTGAAGTTTACTAAGCTAGCACGAGCCACCGGAAACTGGTAATCAGTAACTGACTAAAGTCATGTTTCTAACTCATATAAAGCGTTTAGCTTTGAAGTCCTTGAATTGATATGGATAAAGTAAACAACTGGCTCACTCAAAATGCGATGAATCTGTTGCGCATCAGTATCGGAATCATCTACGTGTGGTTTGGTACACTTAAATATTTTCCGAACCTCAGCCCGGCTGATCAACTTGCAAAAGACACGATCCATCTCATTACGTTTGGCCTGATCCCCAGTGGGATATCCATCATCTTACTTGCCATATGGGAAACCGTATTGGGATTTATATTAATCATTGGCGCTTGGAAAAGAGCTGTGTTTTATATTCTGCTTCTTCACATGATTTGCACGTTCGTGCCCCTTTTTTTCTTTTCAGAAGTTTCGTTCACCACGTTACCCTATGGTTTCACCCTGATTGGTCAGTACATCATGAAAAACCTGATCATCATTGCCGCTGCGTTGGTGCTGAATGCACACTCGAAAGGAAAAATCGTGATCTCAACGGAATAATATTCAAGATTAAAAGTTTAAGGTTCAATCCGTAACAGTAGGACTTTAAATCGTGAACCTTGAACTTATAACCTTAAATCAGAAATCACTTACAACTCGGACACTCCCACTCCCGGTCTAAATCAATCACCGTTACGATAGATAAGTGCTTCTGTTTAGGCGCCACGATGATACGCACATGTTGCCTGTCCTTCGATGTATATCCTTCCAAAGCATACTTTGACCCTTGGGCTGCATCCAGTTCACTCTTGTTATAATTCACTTCGGCTTTGCCCACAATTTCTTTCACTTCTTTTTGGGTGATGCTTCTGCATTCCATGCGGCAGCGCGCGTGTTTCGTGAAATAATACTCAGCATCAGGATCTCTGAAAACATCCAGATTATTTTTGCTGTCCGCTGTATTGCTTCCTCGTTGGGTTGCTGATTTCTCCTGAGTAACCGTAGGTGTGTTAAATACAGGCTGATCGTGTTCGCGATAACGCTTTAACACCAAGCCGACCACGAAGAGCACCAGCAGCAGTAAATAGGGTATTAGTTTTTTCATCAAGTGTAAAAATAAAACTAATAATAGTAATCCACTCGTGTGCAGCTGGCAAGAAATGGAAATTTATGCGTGATCGGAAAGAGACCTTTTAATAAAGTATAATCAATTAGAAGTCGGGAGGACCCTCGCCTTTGGAAAGTTCATGCACAATCAATCGCTCCAGCAAGCTTTCAATCTGGTGATGCACTTATTTGGCGCGAAAATCCGATGCCCTTCATTAAAAGCACTGACAATCTTAAAAGGAGCACTGCACAATCTATTCTCATGATCAACATAACCTACCTTTTCGTATTTTCAAATCATGAAAAACAAATCATTCACTTTCCTCATGGGGTTTTATCTCTTCTTCTCCATACTTGGATTATTCATTCCCTGGTATTTCAATCTGCAACATATTTTATACTCCGGCATTCCATTCTCCGTAGCAGAATATCTAAGGCAAGGAACAGCCACGCCACTGGCCTCTAGCATTACGTTTGATTTTCTAATAACGACCGTGCCTGCCATGGTGTGGATGCTGCTCGAAATCAGGAAACTAAACATGAAATACTTTTGGCTGTATGTGCTCAGCACATTTTTGATTGCGTTTGCATTTACTTTTCCGTTATTTATGTTTTTCAGAGAAAGAAAACTTTCCGCTAATATTGCCTGACCATTAAACACGATTTATTCCGGTTCTTACTTTCATTCATACGATGACTACATCCAATAAAAAAGGCACTGCCGCTGTGTGGGCAGGCGAAGGAGATTTAAATGTAAAAGGTGCTGTTACATCGCCCATCGCAAACAGTGTAGCATTCTCTTATACCGATCTTGACGAGTGGCATAAAGTAGCTACCGGAAAAGCGGATGGATTCATCTACAGCCGCAATACCAATCCTACGGTAGCGGCACTCGAAGAAAAAATCCGGGTGCTCGAAGGCGCTGAAACCGCTACTGCATTCTCAACCGGCATGGCTGCCATCAGCAATACGCTGTTCGCCTTTCTCACCGCTGGTAAAAGAGTGGTTTCCTTAAAAGATACCTATGGAGGAACAAGCAAAGTGTTCCTTGATTTTCTACCCAACTATAATGTATCCGTAAAACTGTGCGATACGACCAACCACGAAGAGATCGAACTGGAAGTGGCCAAAGGCTGCGACTTACTTTATCTTGAAACGCCAACCAATCCAACACTAAAAATTGTGGACATCAAACGACTTGCCGCTGCTGCAAAAAAGGTGGGCGCTGTGGTGGTGGTGGATAATACGTTTGCTACTCCCATCAATCAAAACCCATTGCAGCTTGGCGCAGATCTCGTGATTCACAGTGCCACAAAATTTCTTTGCGGACACTCAGACGCTATGGGCGGACTGCTGGCCGGTAAAAAAGAGCTGGTGCAGAAGGTATTCAACTTCCGTGAGATCAACGGAGCCAGCTTACAGGCAGATCCTGCTTATATGATTGCCCGTGGTATGAAGACACTCGAGTTGCGCATCGAAAGACAAAATGCTTCGGCACTTAAGATTGCGCGCTACCTGAAAGCACATCCCAAAGTAAAAGATGTTTTCTATCCTGGCCTTGAAACACATAAAGGTCATGACATTGCCAAATCACAGATGAGTGGCTTTGGTGGCATGATGAGTTTTGCGTTGGATGGCGGATATGACCTCGTAGAAAAGTTTTTACCCAAACTCAAACTGGTGCATCTCGCTGCCAGCTTAGGTTCAGTAAGTACACTGGCAGGCCCACCACGCACAACGAGTCATGTGGAATTAACGGAAGAACAACGCAGGCTGCTAGGCATTCCTGAAAGTTTGATTCGCTATTCGGTAGGAATTGAAAATGTGGAAGATCTGCTTGGCGATTTGGAAAGCGCATTGAAAGCAATGTAATAAACATTCTGCCACACGTATTTGCTTCCAAACTGTCATCGCGGGCGAGTTAATCCAAGAGTAAAATTAACACCAAACTTATCAACGAGACCCTCGATCTCGTTGATATGAAACAGAAGTGTACACAAAACAGATTTGTGTATGCGATAACGAGATTCCGGGTCGCGCCAGACTTCGAATAACATTCATTCAAAAATGATCAGACTATGTTCCAGCCAACTATAGTCAAACTTGCCCGGAATGACGGTTTCAAAAGGATAATTTCTAAGTTGTAGTAAGATCGCTCCTTGTTGTCTCGTAGCATGTTGTTGTATGGTCGCCTGACCACCAACATTAACACCTTGCACTACCAAAGGTAATCCACTACATTTCTAGTCCATGCCTACCTCTAAACGCATCCTTCCGATTATCGTGATCTCACAATTTCTCTGCACCTCACTATGGTTTGCGGGCAATGCGATCATCAATGAGATGGCCCATGATCTGCATCTCGATAACAACTTTCTTGCACACCTAACCAGCGCCATTCAATTTGGATTCATCACGGGCACATTGGTCTTCGCGGTGTTCACCATCTCCGATCGCTGCTCACCTTCGCGTGTTTTCTTTGTGAGTTCCCTCTTGGCAGGGCTATTTAACCTCGGCATCACCATCGATGGTATTGACGCCACCGAAATTCTACTCTTCCGTTTCCTCACCGGATTTTTTCTCGCAGGCATTTATCCGGTTGGGATGAAGATCGCTTCGGATTATTACGAAGCCGGGCTCGGAAAATCATTGGGGTTTCTTGTGGGTGCCTTGGTATTGGGCACGGCCTTTCCTCATCTATTAAAAAACTTCATCACCGGTTTTCCAGGGCGCTATGTGTTGTATACCACCACCTCGCTATCCATGCTGGGTGGACTTTCTATGGTAGTGTTGGTGCCCGATGGACCATTTCGAAAATATAGCCAGAAGTTAAATGTGATGGCATTCCTCAAAGGATTCCGGCAGCCTGATTTCAGGGCGGCCGCGTTTGGTTATTTTGGGCACATGTGGGAGTTGTACACGTTCTGGGCTTTTGTGCCCGTGATGCTCACTGCCTATGCGCTCCGTTATCCGCAAGCTCACCTTAACGTTGCGCTGGTATCTTTCCTCATTATTGCCTCCGGTGGAGTGGCCTGCGTAATGAGTGGCATTTTTTCCCAACGCTTTGGAGCCAGAAAGTTAGCAACGCTCGCGTTATTGTTATCGTGTGTTTGTTGCCTCGCTTCTCCCCTGTTTCTGTTTGCAGTATCGCCTGCAGTATTCATTGCCTTCTTATTCTTCTGGGGCCTCGTGGTGATTGCCGACTCACCCCTCTTCTCCACTTTAGTGGCACAAAGTGCCCCTCCAGAAACGCGAGGCACATCCCTCACGATTGTAAACAGTGTTGGATTTTCCATTACCATTGTGAGCATTC
>CANIVF010000079.1 GCA_947470895.1 Bacteroidota bacterium | reverse complement strand
GGTTGCTCCTCAGCATTGCCCGCTTCCGCTTCATCCGGTAATCAAATGTAAAGCGATTTCAGGACTAACTAAAAAGTGTAAATTTGAATCAGGACTTTTAACCAAAAAGTGTAAACTTTTTTCAGGACGAGTCAAAGTCTTGCTACTTACATCTTGTTACTAATGTCTAAAACTAAAATATGAAAGCAATATCCGTTCAGAATCTCACCAAACGATTTGGATCATTCACAGCAGTGGATCAAATCACCTTTGATGTGGAGCAGGGCGAGATATTCGGATTTCTCGGTGCGAATGGAGCAGGCAAGACAACGGCTATGCGCATGTTGTGCGGACTATCGATGCCGACAAGCGGTGAAGCAACGGTGGCAGGGTTTGATCTTTATAAACATCCTGAGAAGATAAAACAGAGTATTGGCTATATGAGTCAGAAGTTTTCATTGTATGAAGACCTAACCATTCGAGAGAATATCCGGTTTTATGGAGGAATTTATGGCCTAAGTAATTCAGAAATTAAAACAAAGACAGAACGATTGGTAAGTTCATTAAAGCTGGATAAAAAAATCAATTCATTGGTAAAATCATTGCCCCTGGGATGGAAACAAAAGCTTTCATTTTCCGTGGCGATGATTCACGATCCAAGAATTGTTTTTTTGGATGAGCCCACCGGAGGTGTCGATCCCATCACGCGAAGAGAATTTTGGACCATGATTTTTGAAGCAGCCAATCGTGGTACAACAGTATTTGTTACTACCCACTACATGGACGAAGCGGAGTATTGTAATCGCGTCTCCATTATGGTAGACGGACAAATTGCAGCACTCGGTGCCCCGGATGAATTGAAAAGAACGTATGTAGCCACCGATATGGGTGAAGTGTTTTTGCAACTGGCACGTGGAGCCAAGAGGGGAGATGATTGAATAGTTGACAATGTTTTTGCCTTGAAATTCTGATAATGAATACAATGAAAGTAGGATTAGACAGTGTAAAAAGTAATAAGGTGGACGAATCGTTGCCTACTGTATGAAACAATTCATCTTCTTCGTACGCAAAGAATTTCTGCATGTGTGGCGTGATAAGCGCACCATGCTCATTCTCTTTGGTATGCCGCTGATGCAGATTTTGATTTTTGGATTTGCGCTCACCAACGAAGTGAAGAATACACGCATCGGAATTCTCGATAACTCCAAAGATGAAACGACCAGCGCCATTATTCATCAACTCGAAGCCAGCCGGTATTTTGATGTTGTTGAAAACATTCCAACAAACTCACAACTCGAACCTGCGTTTCAAGCCGGCTCGATTAGACTCGCGGTTGTTTTTCCAGAAAAATTTCAGGAGCAATTGCTTTACAACAATGCTGCAACGGTACAGTTGGTTGGTGATGCGACCGATCCGAACACGGCTAATACTCTGATCAACTACGCTTCGGCTATAATCATCGATTATCAAAATGAGTTGCGGGGTCAGGTAAAGTTGCCCTATTCGATCAACACGGAAATGAAAATGCTGTATAATCCACAACTGAAAGGATCATACAATTTTGTTCCGGGTGTGATGGCCATGGTGCTTATGCTCGTTTGTGCGATGATGACATCGATCTCCATTGTTCGCGAAAAAGAGATGGGAACGATGGAAGTGATTTTGGTTTCGCCCATTGTGCCCATTCGCGTGATCATTGCCAAGATGGTCCCTTACTTTATTTTGTCTGCCGTTAACATTGCCAGCATTTTAGTCTTAAGTGTGTTTGTACTCGAAGTGCCGATACAAGGAAGCTTGATATTATTAGTAGCAGAATGTCTTTTGTTCACGATAACGGTTCTTGCACTAGGTTTGTTGATTTCCTCGGTTTCGGATTCGCAGCAAATAGCTATGCTTATTTCCTTGATGGGATTACTGCTGCCTACCATTATGCTGAGTGGCTTCATGTTTCCCATTGAAAACATGCCCGTTCCACTTCAGCTTGTTTCTAATATCGTGCCGGCTAAATGGTTTTATATTATTGTTAAGAACATTATGATTAAGGGTGTTGGTGCTGAGCATGTGTGGAAGGAGACAGTTATTCTGGTTGGCATGACAGTGTTTTTTATGGTGGTGAGTATCAGGAAATTTATAACCCGACTGGAATGAGAGCACTTCTTATTTTGCTGGAAAAGGAATTTCGCCAGGTGTTTAGAAACCCGGCCATCTTACGCATGATGTTTTTGATGCCTTCTGTGCAATTGTTGCTGATGCCTTTGGCGGCCGACTATGAAGTAAAAAATGTTAAGATCTGTGTGGTTGATTATGATCACTCATCGTATTCACAAAAGCTGCTTAATAAAATTACATCTACGGATTACTTCACGTTGGTCGATTACACCGATTCATATGAAAAGGCACTAACCTATGTGGAGCATGATGAGGCAGATCTTGTTCTCCAAATTCCGAGTTCATTTGAAAAAGATTTGATCCGCGAAGACGAAGTTTCTCTTTTTCTGGCCATCAATGCGATCAACGGAGTCAAAGCCAATCTGGGAGGCGTTTATTTAAGAAGTATTATTGGCGACTTCAATCAGGACGTGCGTCTCGAATGGCTGCAATTGCCGCGACAAAATCCACAGCCGATGATTCAAATAGCTTCCATCTACTGGTTTAATCCACTCATGAACTATCGCTTCTTTATGGTGCCCGGCATCCTGGTGATTTTGGTAACGATGGTAGGCGCGTTTCTTTCTGCCTTAAACATTGTAAAGGAAAAGGAGATTGGAACCATTGAGCAGATCAATGTAACGCCTATCCGTAAGTACCAGTTTATTTTGGGCAAGTTAATTCCGTTTTGGGTACTTGGATTGGCGATTCTCACCATTGGCTTGTTGATTTCCTGGATTGCTTATGGCATCGTTCCTGTAGGCAACTTGTCTACCATTTATCTGTTTGCTGGAGTATATATGATATCTATTTTAGGTTTGGGTCTGTTGGTATCAACCTACGCCAACACGCAACAGCAAGCGATGCTACTTTCATTTTTTATGATGATGCTTTTTATTCTGCTGGGCGGTTTATACACTTCCATTGATAGCATGCCACCCTGGGCGCAAATGATTGCCAGGTTTAATCCGGTAACGTACTTTATTGAAGTGATGCGGATGGTAGTCTTAAAAGGAAGCACCCTGTATGACATTCGCTATCATCTGCTCAAAGTGTTAATCTTTGGTATTGTGTTTAATGGCCTTGCCATTTTAAATTACCACAAGCGCAATTAGTGTTCATTTTTGTTAACCGGGCTGTTCATATTTATACAATGTTGAACATTGGAAAAATGGTTTCTTTGATTTTTAAACAAATTTCAAGCGTTCTAAAAAAGCGAATGATTTTTGCTTTGGTGCAGATGAAACGACCAAGCCTTATGTCAACCCGTACGTCTTCTTCCAGTTCTACGCTACTTATTGTGATCATATTAGTGTTGACCTTTCCATTTTGGATTGGTCTAGGCGGAGCACTTATTGGCGTTTTTGCCGCTCTTTTCGGAGCCATGATTGGAGTAATTGCTGCTTTGTTTGGGGCACTCATCCCATTGATTGCGCTTCCGTTTAAATTAATTTTTGGTTGGAGTGAATGGGGATGGAATAGCCTACACTTTCATGATGGATTTGTGTGGCTTGCATTGTTAATTTTTGCAGCCCTGATTCTCAATAAAAGAAAGAAGTGATTCTAGAATAGAAGTGTTTCACGCATTGCTTGCAGGTGATTCTTCAACGCATCTTGCCATGTGATGTCGGCATCCCAACCTTTGCCTAAAAAAATGTTTCCGTACTCAATATTTTTGACATAGAACTTATACACGGTTGTACTGGCAGGAATGGTTTTAACATCTGCTTCGCCATTTATATAGTATACTGTTGATAGTGACTTCGCTAATTGCGTGAGATCATAACCAAGAATTTCCTTGGCAACAGAGCCCCGCGTATGAACAAATCTGATTACAGTTCGAATGCCTCTGTTACCTAATTCACGCTCTTCTACTTTGGCGTCAACCAATTCATATTTAACCGGAAAATATTCTTTCAGTATTTCTTGCAGCTCCGCATCCGCTTTTTCATTGCCCCATTTTACCACCGCTATTTTAAATGACTTTGCTTCGGAGGTAAAGGTTTCATTTCTCCTGCCAATAAAATACTTTAAGACAACCTCTGTTTCCGGATATTCATTAACGAGTAGATTTTGTCTTTTTTGATTACTAACCGCAAAGCGATAGATTGTCTTCAGCATTTCTGTGAGAGAACTATTCGTTTGTTTCCAGGATGGTGCATCAATATCCACTAATTCTTTGGTGTTGTTATATCGAACGAAAGTGAGTGAATAGTCTTTTTCTTTCTCGAAAAATATCAAAAACTCAACAGCTCGATTCGTGAGGTACGTGGTAAACGCTTTGAGGGGATCAGGCCCGGCCAACACATGATCGGTAATCAAGTAAGCAACCGCATCAATGCCAGTTTGTTGAAATGCCTTTTGAGTTTCTTCCAGCTCTTTTGGAGTGAGCGACTCATCATACAGAACAATGGCACGCTTGCTTAAAAGACCTTCGGGTATAACATCCAGAGAATTGAGCCTTTTCAAGACAACCTCTGTTTCTGTTGTGGGCTGCGCAAAAGAACAAGTACTTATAAAAAGTAAAAAAAAAAGTTTCTTCTTTATCAAAATCCTGAGTTTGGTATTAAAACGATAAGACACGTCCCCTATTGTAATTATTCAAAACCCAATATACAATCCATCTGCTTCTTCGCGAATCCGGAAGGTGACTAAATCAGCCGATCGCTCCTGGAATTCCCGACCGTTTTTCAGATTAAACTGATATCCGTGCCACGGACAAACAACATCACCGGCAAAATTCACAAGACCTTTACTTAACGATTCGCCATGATGAGAGCATGCATCACTCACTGCATAAAAGTGATTTTCTCTTTTCACGAGGCAAATTCTTTTTCCGTGTGCCATCAGCAACTGTGGCCTATTTTCTGTCAACCTCTCTGAAGCTGTTTTCAAATCCGGAAAAATCTTTACCCACTCCATGCGATCAAATTAAAATAAATTTAAACCCTGATCGCGCATCGCCTTGCGATAAGCAATGGCAACGGCATCAAACTTCAGGTGTAATTCATCGGCCAGATCAAAAGGCACTTGCTCGGGTCGTTGAGATTCTACAATGCGCTGGTCCTGGCAAAATATGGTGTCCTCAAATTGTTGAAGTACGTTATCGGGTTGATCAAAATCGTAGTTACGACCAATGATACAATAGCCAATACATTGATTCTTAGAAACCGGCTGAGAGGCAAAAAAATAAACCATTCCTTTTTGGCCTCCCCAGCCCAACCTCAGCACAATAGTGTAAGGCAAATGAAGTTCATATCGGCTTCTTCGTTCTGGCTCAACGGCCTGCTCATTGGCAAACACTGGAAAATCTTCTGAGTTAGGAGCCTCTGGCCGCACGACAGTATAATGAAGTATGTGTTGTTTCGTTTCCACAAAATAATCCGGTACAACAGGCCGCTCTACATCACCTAACAATCCCGGATGCACCCACGGAAAATGCCCGAAATCGGTAAAGTTTTCAACTTGCCTCGAAGCATCACTTTTCCATACAAACGGTCCGGTGTTCACATTCTTCCATTGGCCTGATTCAAACTCGGGTATTTCCGGAAGCGGATAAGTTGGTTCTTCCAGCGCAACCCAAATGAGGCCATAGCGCTCATCGCTCGTATAATTCTTAATGCAAGCCTTGGCGGGAATAGTTTGAGAAGTGCTTTGCGGAATGGCTACACAGTTACCCTTTGTGTTATAGCGCCAGCCGTGATAAGGACAAACAAGATTGTCTTCCGAAACCCAACCCAATGAAAGTGCCGTGCCCCGGTGAATACACAAGTCTTTCATTGCATGAACTCCTCCATCCGAAGAACGCCAGATCACTAAATGTTCATCCAAAAGCTTTACGCCATATGGCTTATCGGTAACCTGATCACGATACGCTACAGGATGCCAGCATTTTTTTAGGGAATTCACTTCGGCCATATTATTAACGGTGTTGTCGATGGTGCAAGATAGAAAACCGTTTTGCATTTTTATTCTGAAAGGATTTTAAGACCATGATTGGTTAAGCCCGGGAAAGGATTTTCGCCCACACTATAATTTCGCTTGTTTAAGAAAAATCGTTTTCTCTATCTTGATTTAAATTAACCAAACCAATGAAGAAAATTTATCAGTTCATTTTACTGCTGTTGTTGCCTTTGTCTTTATTATCCGCCCAGGTAAATCCGAAGCTTCAGGCTAAGCTGGATCAACAAGCAAAAGATATTGAAGCCAAAGTAATTGAATGGCGAAGAGATTTGCATCAGAACCCAGAGTTGGGGAATCGTGAATATAAGACCGGAGTTAAAATCGCAGACCATCTTAAATCACTAGGCATCAAAGTTCAATATCCGGTAGCCAAAACAGGAGTAGTGGGTATTCTGGAAGGAGGCAATCCAGGCCCTGTTATCGCGTTGCGTGCGGATATGGATGCCTTGCCTGTAACTGAGCGCAACAGTCTCTCGTTTGCCTCCAAAGTGAAAACAATTTTTAATGGGCAGGAGACTGGCGTGATGCATGCCTGTGGGCATGATGCACACGTATCCATTATGATGGCCGTTGCCGAGATCTTGGCCAAAAATAAAAGCGAACTGAGGGGCACCGTGAAATTTTTATTTCAACCTTCAGAAGAAGGACCACCAAGTGGAGAAGAAGGGGGCGCTGCGTTAATGATTAAAGAAGGCGTTCTTGAAAACCCAAAGGTAGAGGTAGTGTTTGGTTTGCACATGCTATCGCTTTTGCCAACAGGACAATTAGGGTATAGATCCGAAGGCATCATGGCCGCAGTAGATGGTTTAAAAATTAAAGTAAAAGGATTAGGAGCGCATGGAGCAACACCGTGGGACAGCAAAGATCCCATCATGATTGGAACTCAGATTATCAGTGGTTTGCAAACTATTGTGAGCCGCCAAACGGATCTCACTAAGGCACCTGCCGTAATAACGATTGGAAGTTTTCATTCGGGCAATCGTGGGAACATCATTCCTGAAGTAGCGGAGATGCAGGGCACCATTCGCAGTTTTGATGTGGGCATGCAAAAAACACTGCACGAGAAAATAAAACTCACGGCCGAAAAGATTGCAGAAAGTGCAGGTGCGAAAGCCGAAGTGGAAATTGAAATCGGATCGCCCGTAACCTACAACGATCCTAAACTTACCGCGAAGATGGCGCCAAGTCTTCAGCGCACGGTGGGAATGAGTAATGCCATCGTTGTCGCACCGACTACATTGGCCGAAGATTTTTCTTTCTTTCAGGAAAAAGTGCCTGGCCTTTTCTTTTTTGTTGGCGCTTATCCTTCGGAAATGAAATTGACCAATCCTCCCGTGCACCACACAGCCGATTTTATGATGGACGAAAAATCATTTTTGACGGGAGTAAAAGCGATGCTTAATTTAACAGTCGATTACATGTTTGCGCCAAAGAAATAATAAAGCGATGGATCTAAAAGAGAAGATTATTGAAGCAGAGAAAAGGATTAGGCCCTATTTAAGAGAAACGCCTTTAGAATATTCTTACGCACTCAATAAAATGACGGGCAGCGAGGTGTATTTAAAGTTGGAGAATATTCAGATCACAGGCTCTTTTAAAGCAAGAGGTGCACTAAATAAAGTATTATCCTTACGGTATTCTAACGCAAGAATAGTAACAGCTTCAACGGGCAACCATGGTTTGGGTGTTGCTAATGCCCTGGCACTGGTCAAGAAAGAAGGCATCATCTATCTACCCAAAAATGCATCGCCAGCTAAAGTAGAAGCGATCGGCATGCGTGGTGTGCCCGTGGAATTTTATGGCGACAACTGCGAAGAGACAGAACAATATGTGCGAAAACTTTCTGAATCGACCAATCAGGTTTATATCTCGCCATACAACGATGAAGACGTAATGGCGGGGCAGGGAAGTATTGGTGTTGAGTTGCTTCGGCAACTTCCTGATCTGGATGCTGTTTTTATTTCGGTAGGAGGAGGAGGGTTGATAGCAGGAATCGCATCGTATCTGAAAGCAGTTAATCCTAAAATAGAAGTAGTTGCTTGCTTGCCTGAAAATGCTCCAGTGATGTATGAGTGCATCAAAGCAGGAAAGATCATGGAGGTTGCTGAGAAACCAACGTTGTCGGATGCTACCGCTGGAGGAATAGAAGCAGGGTCAATCACCTTTGAAGTGTGCCAGAAGTATGTTGACACTTACATTACGGTTAGTGAAGAAGAAATCGTTGATTCTATGAAACTCGTGATGAAGCACCATCACCTGATTATCGAAGGTTCGGCTGGTGTGGCTGTTGCGTCTCTGCTAAAAGCCAAAGACCAATACAAAGGAAAAAAAGTGGTCGTGGTTATTTGTGGAGGCAATGTGAGTGAGGCTGTTCTCAAACGTTTAATTTGTGAATAGATGACTAAGATTATTACGTTATCAGAAATTAAGGATGTTATCCATAAAAATTCGGCCATTGATCTCATCCAATCTATTGAAGAAGGATTTGTGATGTACTCCCATAAGAAAGTGGTCGTTCCTCCGGTGGGCTACTTAGGATTTAAAAGATCACCCGGAGATGTGCACATCAAATACGGATACATTGAGGGTGATGATTATTATGTAATCAAAATTGCCTCGGGCTTTTACAACAATCCGTCAATAGGATTAAATACAGGCAATGGAATGATGCTGCTCTTCAGTCAAAAAACAGGAGAAACACTTTCTATATTATTGGATGAGGGTTATCTCACCGACATACGCACAGCAGCAGCCGGAGCAGTGGCGGCCAAATACCTGGCTCCTTCAAAAGTATCGTGTATCGGAATTGTTGGCACCGGCACACAAGCAAGATTGCAATTAGAATATTTGAAACCCGTAACTACGTGTAGAGAAGTCATTGTCTGGGGTCGTAATGAGGAGAAGTTATCGGTATTTAAAAATGATCCATCATTAAAAGATTTTTCAATTACCACAACGACTGACATAAAGTATTTAACAAATCGGTGCAATCTGATTGTAACCACTACACCATCCAGAAAAGCGTTGTTAATGTCTGCGCATATTCGTCCGGGCACGCACATTACTGCGATGGGTGCCGATGCCGATGGAAAGCAAGAGATTGACCCCATGTTATTTGGCCAGGCGGATATCGTAGTGGCCGATAGCAAAGATCAGTGCATCGATCATGGAGATTGTTGTTATGCCGTGAATGGTAACATTATCGATTCGTCAAAAATTGTTGAGCTGGGTCTGGTGATTGAAAACAAAAATTTAAGAAGGATGAATGATCAGCAAATAACCATTGCTGATTTAACTGGGGTTGCCATTCAGGATATTCAGATTACCAAATATGTATTTTTGGCGCTGACAAAGTAAAACGGGTTTTAGAATATTTTATAAACACATAGCCATCCACTATTCAGCAAATGAAAAAAATCATCCTATTCATATTCGCTCTTGTAGCTTTTCAAGGCTTTGCCCAGACAACAAAACTGAGCAGCAAAATTGAACAACAAGCGAAAGAACTCGAACCAAAAATAATCGAATGGCGCAGGTACTTTCATGAGCACCCGGAGCTTTCAAACCGTGAAGTAAAAACAGGAGCAAAAATAGCCGAGCATTTAAAAAGCTTAGGCCTTGAAGTACAATACCCGGTAGCTAAAACCGGTGTAGTTGCTTTATTGAAGGGAGCAAAGCCCGGCCCTGTAGTTGCCTTGCGTGCC
This sequence comes from Bacteroidota bacterium, assembly GCA_947470895.1. Classification (GTDB taxonomy): domain Bacteria; phylum Bacteroidota; class Bacteroidia; order Cytophagales; family Cyclobacteriaceae; genus ELB16-189. Next base: position 11,685 of record CANIVF010000079.1, on the reverse strand, counting down.
GATATTGATGCGCTGCCGGTAACGGAAAGAAATTCATTGCCCTTCGCGTCAAAAGAGAAAGTAAACTTTGGCGGACAGGAAACAGGCGTGATGCATGCGTGCGGTCATGACACACACATATCCATGTTATTAGCCGTAGCTGAAATACTCACTAAAAATAAAGCGGAGCTGAAAGGCACTATCAAATTTATTTTTCAGCCTGCTGAAGAAGGTGTCTCTCCTGCCGAAGCACCAGCGGGTGCAGAGTTGATGATTAAAGAAGGCGTTCTTGAAAATCCTAAAGTCGAAGCGATTTTTGGTTTGCACATTCAATCTCTTTTGCCCTCAGGTCAATTGGCGTATCGCAGTGGAGGCTTGATGGCAGCAGTAGATGGTGTAGATATAAATGTAAAAGGTAAGGGTGCACATGGTGCCACTCCGTGGGATAGTGTGGATCCCATTGTGGTCTCTTCGCAAATCATTCAAGGACTACAGACGATTGTGAGCAGACAAACAGAATTAAGCAAGGCAGGTGCAGTCATTACCATAGGAAGTATCCATGGAGGAATAAGAAGAAATATTATTCCGGAAACGGCCATGCTCGAAGGAACCATCCGCACGTTTGATAATGACATGCAAAAGAAGGTGCATGAAAAAATTAAACTTACAGCCGAGAAAATTGCTGAAAGCGCTGGAGCCAAAGCGGAAGTAAACATTTTAGTGATGTATCCGGCCACCGTGAACGATGCCGCGCTTACAGTTAAAATGGTTCCAAGTTTAGTTCGTGCCGCAGGCAAAGAGAATGTAGTAATTACACAGCCCGTAACAATGGCCGAAGATTTTTCTTTCTATCAGCGCAAAGTGCCAGGCTTTTTCTTTTTCCTTGGCGCTTATCCTGCTGAGATGAATCTGAAATCACAGCCAACACACCACACAGCTGATTTTATGATCGATGAAAAAGCAATGATCACCGGTGTCAAGGCATTGGCGAATCTGACGATTGATTACATGGAGATGTTTAAAAAATAAAGCACCAGTAAAATAACTTAACTAAACCACCGAGGTTTGTGTCCCAACAAACCTCGCTAAGCGAATCCAATTGATGAAAAAAGTAATTCTATTTATTCTTATGGCCGCCATGCAACAAACCATGGCGCAAGTAAACCCTAAACTTCAAACCAAACTCGATCAGCAAGCCAAAGAGATCGAAGCCAAAGTAATCGAATGGCGCAGGCATCTGCATCAAAACCCGGAGCTTTCCAATCGCGAAGTAAAAACAGGAGCTTATATCGCAGAGCATTTGAAATCGTTGGGTTTGAAAGTGCAGACAGGTGTTGCCAAAACCGGAGTGGTTGCTTTGCTGGAAACTGGTAAGCCAGGCCCCGTCATTGCGTTGCGTGCCGATATGGATGCGTTGCCTGTACCAGAACGAAACAGTTTGGAGTTTGCATCAAAAGTAAAAACCACATTCAATGGTCAGGAAACAGGAGTGATGCACGCCTGCGGTCATGACACACACGTGGCGATGCTTATGGGTGTTGCTGAAATTCTTACCAGGAACAAAAGCGAACTGAAAGGAACAATCAAATTTATTTTTCAACCAGCCGAAGAAGGGGCACCTCAGGGTGAAGAAGGCGGTGCGTATTTAATGGTCAAAGAAGGTGTGCTTGAAAACCCAAAAGTGGATGTCATTTTTGGTTTGCACATTAGTTCAGTTACTCCGTTAGGACAACTCACCTTTCGCCCGGGTGGAATTCTGGCTGCGGCAGATAATTATTCAATCAAAGTGTTGGGCAAGCAAGCACATGGCTCAGCGCCATGGATGAGTGTCGATCCGATTGTTGTATCCGCACAAATTATCAATGGACTTCAAACGATTATCAGTCGCCAAACCGAGTTGACGAAAGAGGCAGCAGTGATTACCGTGGGCAGAATACAAGCAGGCATACGCGAAAACATTATACCAGAAGAAGCATTTCTTGCCGGAACGATTCGCACACTTGATACAGCCATGCAGCAAAAAATTCATGACAAGATTATTTTAACGGCCACCAAGATTGCTGAAAGTGCCGGTGCGAAAGCAGAAGTAACTATTCGCAGAGGCACACCGGTTACGTTCAATGATCCAGCACTCACGCAGAAGATGGCCCCAAGTTTACAAAGAGCAGCAGGCGCATCGAATACGCTCGTTATTAATGCCATTACCGGAGCGGAAGACTTTGCATTTTATCAGAAGAAAACTCCTGGCTTGTTTTTCTTTGTTGGTGCGATGCCTCCTGACCAGGATCCAAACACGGTGCCTTCGCACCACACACCAAATTTTATGGTGGATGAAAAAGCATTTGTTACCGGTGTGAAGGCAATGCTTAATCTAACTACAGATTATATGTATATGCCTAAGATCAAATAGAATATTTAATTTCGATAAAAAAGAGGGAGACGCGTCTCCCTCTTTTTTTTAAACGACAAATCAGTAATCAATCTACGATCAATCAGACAGATCCCTCGCCCATGTTGGTGTTCTTCACCAACATGCAACAAAAACAAAGATGTTAAGACTTATCCCTCCTAAGTTATGTAGCCAAGAGATAACGCATGCACCTATAAACAGTAATAATAGGAAGTGACTCCATATTTTAATTTCGCAAAGGTGATTGTTGGTGAAGAACACCAACAATGGTGAGAGAGTAATCAATCTGTGATAAACAAATCAAAGAGATCTACAAAAAGTGAATCCAGACTTTGGGAAAAAGAACTGGATTCTATCCAAACACACTACTATTCAACAACGATTACCAGATGATACACCTGGAAAGTCGTTGCCGAAAAGATGCATTTAGGATTAATGCATTGTTTCTATGGTATTCCTTTGATGCTATGGATTGATGCAATAAGGAGCCCAATTAATGATTGAAGCCAGAATGAAAATAATGACCCATAATATGGTGGTGTTTTCTTTGAATGTTGGGACGCTGGTTCTCATAATAGATAATGTTTAAATGGTTATTTAATTCATAAATTTTCGAAAGGAAGTTTTGTAGCGGGTATGTTTTTCGAAATGTCCCAGCTTATCAGTTAAGCGACTAATCTCCAGCGAATATGATTTTCGGAATGAATCGAGTAACTGAAAACTGATTTCGCTGCATGCTCGCTCAAGCATTACTTTTTTTATTTGACTTGCGGTGAAACCTAAATTTTCGTTGTTGATTAACACCAGCACAAAATGTGAACGGGTTAATTGTTGGATAAAGATTTTTGGTTCATTTTGAATTATCGCCTCGTTTAGGCCTTTATACAAATCTGTTAAACTAATAATTAGGAGTGCGGTCATTTCGTTGATGAACTCGTTATTATATCGGTAGCTGTAGAAATTTTTTGTGTAAATCATAACCCCATTGTTTATCGATGAAGCTGTTTTTCTCATCTTTGATGATTCAAAGCTCTGTGATTTAGTATCGCTTTCCGACAGGGGATTGCTGATTCAGAAAAAATCAGGGATTCATGAGTTTTGATTGAAGCAATTACCTGATGAGAACCTATATCAAAGGTCAGCTCGACCATCAAAACCTTTAAAACAAGATGAATTTTATATTTAAAGCGCCAGACAATAATTTCAGTTGCTCTTTCCTAATACTGAACTAAGGGGTTTACTGATTCTTCTTAAATCAGGAATGCTCTGTTTTAATCCGGTAGCCTTATGCCCAGTTTTGTGATGTAATTCAGCAAGAAGATGAATGGACAGAGTTAAAAAATAATTTCAACCTAAATACTTGAGGTATGATTACGGCAGGATATTTAAAACACAAATCTTTATTGGCGCTAACCATCATCACGCTCTACCTTTTTTTAGGTATTTATTCATGTGCTTCGCACATGAAGGCAGGAGCCATAGGAAGTAAATCTGAAAAGAAGACGATTCAGACTTTAGTAACATCACCTCGCTAAGTAGCTAGATTCCGGAAAGGGTGGATGATGTGTTTCAGTATTTGAAACCATCATGCTAACTTCCGGCCATGAATCGCCTTGACCGACTAACGGCAATCATTATCCAATTGGATACCAAGCGGATTGTTAGGGCTGAGTAAATCTTCAGGCGATTTGCAATCAGCCTTCGCACTGTTTACCGCGATGTGAAATCCCTCATGAAAGCAGGTGTTCCTATTAGCTCTGAGGCAGGCAAAGGATACTTTATCGTAGATGGTTTTCATCTTCCTCCAGTAATGTTTACCCAGGATGAAGCGAGTGCTATACGATGAATGTGCTCGTATTCAAAACTTCTGTTGAAAGCAAGGATCATATTGCTAACCTAGCGCCAATGCTTGACTCGCTGGCAGGACAAGGCGCATGGAATTTTGACCTGACAGATTGCGATCGCATTTTAAGAAGGTTTTCCGATGAGGTTAATCCTGAAACGACCATAGATTTAATAACCGCCCTGGTTTTGATTGCCATGAACAGGAAGATGAATGAAGTATCTCTAAACAAAACAATCTACTGATGACAAACATTGAATTTATCGCCACCTTTGACGGCAACCGTGTGGGATGCGCTTATCAATTGTCAAAAGATCTAACAATACTTGTTTGGAACCACCACACTTTGTGATTGGAAGCGAGAAGCTCATTGCGCTTTGTGGGCGAGTGGGAAGGCAAGACTTATGAAGATAAGGGAACAATTCTCACTATTGAGAAAGAAAAACTTCTGAGCTACAATTACTGGAGCAATTTTTCGGGTGTAGCCGATGTGTCGGAGAACTACCAAATAGTGACTTTTACCTTAGAAGAAGATAATGGTAAAACACAATTAAATCGTAAGCAACAAAATATCCGATCAGAAGAAGCCAAATTGCATTCTGAAGAAAACCGGAAAACGGTACTAAGCTCATTACAGGAGTTGGTGGAAAAAGGGTAATGATTTTAAGAAGAACCATCGCATCTTTTTTCGATATTGCACGCATTCACCCAACGGCAAATGACGCGCAGCACACCCCGGCAAATGGCGGAGAAAAAGCTGATTACTGAGGATGAGTTCAAAAAAATTGAACTCATTACTTCTGGCAAGATTGTTTCTGTTTTCTATGAGTTGAGGATACTGCTCTATATGGGAGTAATGTTGTTTGCCTCGGGTGCCGGGATATTGATTTATCAGAATATCGGAGAACTGGGGCATCTGGCTAGTATACTCTTGCTGGCAGTCATTATGTTGGGTTGTTTTGGGTATGCCATAAAGCATGGCCACGATTACAAGAATGATCAGGTAGAATCACCCAATGCATATTTTGATTATGTATTGCTCTTGGGTTGCCTGTTATTTGTTTCCATACAAGGTTATATGCAGGTTCAGTATGATGCCTTCACGCAATCAATGCTATGGAATACACTGATAACAGCCATCTTTTATTTTTATATCGCATATCGTTATGATCACATCGGTGTGTTATCATTGGCTATTACGGCCCTTGCCACATTTTGGGGCTTAAAGATCTCTTCAAAAAAATGGTATAATGGCGATTTTTTCGATCAGGCCGATTTGCATATCACAGCTATGGTATTTGCTACATTACTGGCAGGCATTGTTTTTTCTCTGGATAAGAAATCAATAAAAAAGCACTTCACGTTTACGTATAAGAACTTTTGCTTTCTGTTATTTTTTATAGGCGCACTGACTGGAATCTTTATTGACAGTATATACGATCTATTGTTCGTATCATTGATTTATGTGGGCTGCATATTTGCCTGGCAGCAGGCCCAACAAAAAAAATCATTTTTGTTTTTAGTGTATGCTTTTACGGCAGCCTACATTGCCACCACCTATTTACTTGGTAAGTATTTATTCAACAGTGAGCCTGTGCTCTGGTATTATTATTTTCTCATTTCGTGTGGAGGAATAATTTATGGCATTATCCAGTATAAACGATTATTTAAGCGATGAACAAGAGCGTCTATAACCAAGAATGGATTTATAATCTGCACGTGATCAAGCAGGCAAAACTATGGATGAAGCACGGCTTAATCCAGCCCGACCAATTCACAGCAATTAAAAATTTATACAAGACACCGCTTTTTCATCCAAACAGAGCCATCCGAATCCTCCTTTTTATAGCTACGCTTATTGCTACATCGGGTATGATTGGCATAGTCATGCTTATGTTTTCTGGCGTAGGAGAAATGGCCATTGCCATTATTTGTATGCTGTCTGGAGCTGCAGCGTTTTGGATAATGGAACATGCTTTTATAAATAAAAATCATTATAAGTCCGGTGTTACAGAGGGTATTGCTTACATGGCTTGCGGCTTAGTCATTGTTGGTGTTGCCATGCTGGGCGATTTTGACGTAATCATAATGATTCAAGTAACGTGCTTACTGGTTTTTTCAATCGCAACATTTCGCTACCTCGATTTAATGCTCACTCTGGCTTTTATGGTTACACTTTCGTGGATGATTTTTTATCATACCTACGAAGCGGGAGGAATTTTTAGAAGTATTATCCCGTTTGTGTTCATCCTTATATTTTCTGCGAGTTATTTTTTATTACAACAAATTAATAAGCATGCTGACCTGAACTTATGGAGTGATAACCTTCTGATTTTGGAAGTATGCTGTTTGGTGCTGATCTACGCGGCAGGAAACTATTTGGTGGTGCGTGAACTGAGTGTAAGCATGATGGATCTTTTAATAGAGCCGGGTGAAGACATACCGTTTGCCTTTCTTTTTTATTTTTTCACTATCGCAATACCGGTTGCTTATCTCTGGGCTGGCATTCAACGAAAAGACACAGTGCTCCTGCGTGTTGGTCTTGTAACACTGGCTTTTTCAGTTTTTACATTCAAATACTACTATAGCTTTGGTCACCCTGAAATTACGCTCATCCTGTCTGGAATAATTTCAATTCTTGTTGCGGTTCTTTTGATGCGGTACCTCAAAGACAGTCGGAAAGGGTTTACAAGCAAAAATCTTGTCACATCAGCTTGGGCTAACCTTAATGTGGAGGCATTTATTATTTCACAAACCATGGGAGGCAATCAACCAGAGAAAGTAGAAGCGAAAGAGATGGGAGGCGGTGGACGCATGGGTGGCGGAGGCGCATCTACATCTTTTTGAAATTAATTTTTCTTCCAGATCAACGTTCCGTTTTTTGCGTTGTCGTAAAAGTCGGGGCATTTTCCATCAACCTTTCCGCTGAAACCGCCACCAGGTGCGCACAGTACAGTACAATCGGTAGTATAAACTAGTTCATACATATCACAGCAATCTGGTTTGGTGAGATAGACAATTTGATCGTTGTATCGATAACCCCAGATTTCGAGCGGAGCATTTGATCCTATCATAATCGATTGCAAGCAAGTTGGTAATGCTTCTTTGGTGTTCATATCCGTTTGATCGCAGGATAGGAGCATAAAGCCAATCATCCATTGATGCAACTTCTTCATTATTTTATTCAGTAGGATTGATTTCTTCGATGCATGTGATCTTAACACTTCTTCCAACCATACAAATGCTCATCACATCAGGGACTTCTTCAAATCCAATGCGCACTTGCTTGCCATCTACCCACTGAAAGTTATAAAGTGGATTTTCTGTCACTTCTTTGGGGAGCGGAGGTGTTCCACAATATCCAAGCATCTGCGGTTCGAGCCTTGTTCCATCAGCCAGTTCAAACACAAATCCACAACCGTCCAGCCCGCTAAGGTCTTTTACGGTCGCCAATACTGCATTATCGCATGAAACAGTCATCATGTCTTCTTCGCAACACCAAAAAGTGACGGATGTTGAAAGAAATAGTAAGGTTGATAGGAGAGTCTTCATAAATGGATTAATTAAACTTTTTCTTTTAGACACAGCTTTTGACTGTGAGGTTGGGTTGCTAAAATTCAATAAAAAATCCCATTTAAGTAAGCGATCACCAGATCAACCCTATTTTGTTTGATTTATCCTTCACATTCACTAATCTCATAATTCATTCGAAAAACCTAAACTATGAATAAGCACATCAAACGTGTTTCAGTACTGTGTGCCGGCCTATTTAGTGCGGTCTACCTTTTTGCTCAAACACCCGCTCCCGACAAAACATTGAAAAACATGAAATGGCGCCCGATTGGTCCGGCCAATATGGGTGGGCGCACCACGGATATCGAAGGAATCTCAGGAGATCCTACAACCTTTTACATCGGTGGTGCTGATGGCGGAATTTTCAAAACAACCAATGGAGGCACAACGATGACTTCGCTGTTTACGGATCAGCGTGCTTATTCTATCGGAGACATTGCCATCGCGCCAAGCGATCATGAGGTTATTTATGTGGGCACTGGTGAGGGCGACCCGCGTAACAGCGTTGGTTATGGTTATGGCGTTTATCGTTCTAATGACGGAGGAAAAACCTGGCAACACTTAGGATTAGAAAAAACAGATCGCATCAAGCGGATTGTGGTTGATCCGAGAAATCCGGATGCCGCGTGTGTTTGTGCGATGGGTCGCGAGTGGGGACCGAACACGGATCGCGGAGTGTTTCGCACAGAAGATGGTGGAAAAACCTGGACGAAAGTCTTATACCTGGATGAAAACACCGGCTGTTCGGATATTGCTATTGAATGGAATAATCCCCGCATCATGTATGCCGGCATGTGGACGTTCGGCAGAAAGCCCTGGCGCTTTGATGACAGCGGAGAGAAGACAGCATTATATAAAACCACCGATGCAGGAAAAACGTGGAACAAAATCTCGCATAAAAATGGGTTGCCCAATAAGCCGATGGCTCGCATAGGGGTTTCTATCGCGCAAAGCCAACCTAATACCGTTTACTTGATCACTGAGTTTAAAGATGGAGGAACACTCTTTCGTTCAGATGATCGTGGTGATAGCTGGAGAATGGTAAACGATGATCGTGAACTCAACTTCCGGCCTTTTTATTACAGCGATGTAAAAGTAGATCCATCAAACCCGGAAGTCGTTTACACACTATCAGGTGGATTAAATAAATCAACGGATGGTGGACGCACATTCAAAGGAATTGCCAATGGCCAACATGGCGATAATCAGGGATTATGGATCGATCCAAAAAATTCCAATCGTGTATTGAGCAGTGATGATGGTGGGTTCCGCGTTTCTTATGATGGATTTCAAACGTACCAAACCATCAACAACGTAGAGCTTTCTCAATTCTATGAACTCTTTCTCGATAATCAGGAACCGTACTTATTGTATGGTGGATTGCAGGACAATGGCACATGGACTGGCCCGAGCAATTCATTGCATAGAGCCGGAATTTTAAAGCGGGATTGGAAACAAATTGCTTATGGTGATGGCTATTACGCTGTGCCTATTCCTGGTCAGGAAAATGAAGTGTATGCCAATTTACAAGGCGGAGTGATTCATCATGTGGATACAAAGACTGGAAATGTCAGGACAATCCATCCCTATCCAAACAAAATTGGTTCGCATGGTGATGCGATTGAAAATCATAAATTTCGCTTCAATTGGGATTCACCCATTCACGTTTCACCAAACGATCCGAATACTGTTTATACCGGAGGTAATGTAATTTTCAGAAGCAGCGACAAAGGATACAACTGGGATCAGATCAGTCCAGACTTAACCACTAATGATAAGTCAAAGCAGAAATCATCAGGCGGAGAAATTTATCAGGACAACACGGCAGCTGAATTTCATTGTACCATCTTAACTATTGCAGAATCACCTGTTCAAAAAGATGTGATCTGGGCTGGCACCGATGATGGTAACATTCAACTCACGCGTGATGGTGGAAAAATATGGACGAATTTGAAGAGTGCTATTGTTGGACTTCCTGCTTTTTCATGGGTTTCAAAAATTCATGCATCCGAGCATGATGCCGGCACAGCGTTCGTGGCCGTAGATCAGCATCGGATGGATGATTACAAAGCCTACGCCTTCATGACGACCGACTTTGGAAAAACCTGGACGAAGATCAGCACAGGCTTGCCTGAAGATTGGTGTTATGTGGTAAGACAAGATCCGCACAACGCGAATTTGCTTTATGCCGGTATGGAGCATGGCATCTTTGCATCATGGGATAAAGGAAAGACATGGACTAAAATCAACAACAACATGCCGCCCGTTTCTGTGCGAGACTTACGCGTACATAAGCGCGATCATGATTTAGTTGCCGCTACACACGGCAGAGGTCTTTGGATCATGGATGACATTCAACCACTGGAAGAATACAATTCTATTGCTGGAAAGGAAATTACTGTCTTCACAACACGTCCAGCTATACTTTGGAAGTATTATTCATTAATTGAAGAGCAAGGTGATCAAGCCTATCGTGCAAAAAATCCTGACTTCGGTGCTTACATCAATTTCTTTTTGAAGAGTGATCCGAAAGAACCAATCACGATAGACATCACCGATGCCAAAGGAAATAAAGTGAGAAGCTTGAAAGACACATTATCCAAAGCAGGTGTGAATCGCATGATCTGGGATTTGCGTTATGCGCAAGAAGAAAAATTAAATCATCCGTTGAAAAGTGGATATGGCGGATCGTCCATGAGGCCATTGGTTGCTCCGGGTGTTTACACGGCAACGTTGAAAGCAAACGGACAAACCGTGGAAACTAAAATTACTGTTCGTGCAGATCCACGCATCAAAACGAGCGAATCCGATCTGCTGTTGAAAACACAAACTACGCTGGCTTTGCGCGATCAGATATCGCAAACACACAAATTGATTAACATTACAGACGAGGCTGTCAAGCAATTGGTTGAACTCAAAGAAAGGGTAAAATCCGCAGGAGGTGAGTCGGGAGTTGATGGTTCGGTAAACGCTCAGATTGACGAAGCCATTAAAAAGATGAAAGAATATGAAGATGAAATTCTGCGCAGGCCGCCACCTAATATGGGTTATCGCCAGCGACCAAGATTGAAAGAAGAAATTTCGGATTTGTTTGATGCGATCGATGATGCTACGGCAAGGCCAACACAACCACAAATGAATCGATTGGATGAATTGAAACAAGAGACACAAGACGCAACGAATCAACTGAATCGCATCATCAATGAAAGTGTATTGCCGATCAATGAAAAAGTAAAGAATCTTCCACAGATAGTTGTAGATAAGAACGATAAGAAACTATAATAGATATGAAACGAATACTCACGATGTTGTTTTTGCTGGCAAGCTTATCCATCACGTTTTCACAAAAACAGAAAACGGCAGTCAATCCAAATAAGACTTACGTGATGCAATCCGTAGATAAGCATCAATCCGAATTGATTTTTATCAGCGATAAAATCTGGGCTTATGCCGAGACAGCATTGAAAGAAAATAAGTCGGCCCAAGAACTTGCCGATTATGCCGAAGCCCAAGGCTTTAATGTAAAACGCGGAGTAGCTGGCTTGCCTACTGCTTTTACCGCAGAGTTTGGTTCGGGCAAACCGGTCATCGGCATCATGGGTGAGTATGATGCATTGCCTGGCATTTCTCAAAAAGCATCTCCTGCCAAAGAAGCGTTGGAACAAGGGGCGGCCGGTCATGGTTGCGGACATAATTTATTTGGTGCAGGAAGTTTAGGTGCTGCGGTTGCTATCAAAGAATTGATTCAACAAGGAAAGTTGAAAGGAACGATTCGTTTTTATGGAACTCCTGCTGAGGAATCAGTAGGAGGAAAAATTTATATGGCACGTGCTGGATTGTTTGCTGATTTAGATGTGTGTTTGGATTGGCATCCGGATGT
>CANIVF010000078.1 GCA_947470895.1 Bacteroidota bacterium | reverse complement strand
TCGAATTAAAGGGCGAATCGATGCGGAAAAAATCAATTAAAAACTCTTTAGAAAAACAGTAATTTTAAACCATCAAATCTTATGGCCTAAAGGGGTGGGTCAAACCATTCCCGGAATCAGTGGGGCAGACTTCCCGGAATAATCATCATTTTTCTTTTCACCTTTTTTATCAGGCCAACGGGCATAGCATTGCTTACCGGTGTTTTGGTTTACGGATATGCTCACTTATATACTCAACTAAGCAGAAGAGTTTGGATAACTTCAATTTGTATTGGCATAGCAAGCGGCCTTGTGATTTTAAGTTTTGTGATGAAGTATTATGCTTTTATCGAGAGCTATAGCAAAGCCGAACTCATTTATCCCAACATCAGCCTGGGATTACAACTTCCGGTTGATTTGATTATACCATCCGATGAGCATGCTCCACTTACCTGCCTGCTTATGTTTATGTATAGCAACCCGGTTTACTTTTTGAAGATCACCTCGTTAAAGCTTCTGCTTTTTTTAGGAAATATCAAGCCTTATTTCTCTCTCGCGCACAATGCATTGATCATTGGGTTTTTATTTCCTCTTTATTTTTTTGCTCTTAAAGGATTTCAATATTTCATGGCACATCGAAAAGAGCATTATTTTATGGCGGGATTTATAATCATGCAAACTGCTATTGTGAGCCTGACATCCGAAAATTGGGATGGACGTTTTTTAATTCCGGTATTGCCTTTCGTTTTTATGTTATCAGCTGTTGGCATCAATCGATGGTTGCAGCGCTATCATTTTTACTAACCTTGATTCTTTCACACTGATTCTCTTCATATTTCTTTTTTGAATGGGTTCAAGATCGTGAGTGTAGCATGATCAGTTATTCCTGTGATTATGTGTGAATGATGTAACAGAATGGTCTGGATGTATAACAACTATGCTTCCGGGAACATAGAACCATGCTCCACAGATCAATCAGCCTTTATTATGAAAAACAAAACCGTTATCCTCACAGGAGCCGCTTCCAGAATTGGCAAGGCTACTGCATAATTGTTTGTAGCACAAGGTGCAAATGTTGTTGTTTTGCATATTCAGGAAACAGAAGAAAAAATGGCAACAGAACGTGTTATCGCTGTCGGTGGCAAAGCATCATTCTTTAAAACGGATGTTTCAAAGCCTGAAGAGATGCACGCCTTGGTTGAGCTCGCACTATAGAAGTATGGTAGCCCTCATGTTGCTGTAAATCATGCGGGTATCGGTGGCGAGCTAACCCCAATAGCTGATATGAGTATTGAAGGTTGGCAGAAAGTAATATCCATCAACCTTAACAGTCTTTTCTATGAAATGAAATATCAGATACCAGCCATGGTAAAAAATGGAGGCGTGAGTATTGTAAACATTTCTTTTATTCTTGGGTCCGTTGGGTTTGCGGGTTCAGCAGGCTATGCAGCGGCAAAGCATGGGGTAATTGGTCTTACTCAAACCGCTGGGTTGGAATACTCGGCACAAAAAATTCGCATAAATGCCGTTGGTCCAGGCTTTATTGAAACTCCGTTATTAGGTGTACTGAATGCTGAAATGAAAAAACAATTGGTTGCCCTTCATCCCATAGGTCGCCTGGGTAAAAGTGATGAAGTTACCCAATTGATTCTTTGGTTAAGCAGTGATAAATCTTCTTTTGCTACAGGCAGTTATTATCCCGTGAACGGTGGTTGTCTGGCCAGGTAAAATCGGGACGGGTCTAGAAAGATGTAACCCGAATATTTTACTTACATGGTACAAAGCGTTTATGTGCTGTCGCAAGCTTATCCGTATTTCAACGTAAGCGACAATTGCCCAGCATGATAGGCGGTGTGGGAAATTATTCGTCCCATTGCTTCTGCCTTAGTCTTTGTTCCAAATTCCTTTGTGGAGATTACGTGTTCCCAATCTGTATCGGATTGTTTCTCGATGATCCCTTTTAATTGTTCAGAGGCTTCTTGCTGATAGTCAAGGAGCTCTTTCATATTGATCCATTCACCAGTATCGTGCTGAGAGATTAAGGTTTTTGCATGCACCTTAATTTCAGATAACCCAAAAACATTTTTGGCAAACAATAGCTCAACATCAGCAATGTGACGAATCAGAAAGCCAGCACTATTTTTTGTGTTGATGAGCTTCTTCGTTAAATCTTCTTCTTTAATGTCTTTCAGGAGATTCGTGAATCGGGTGCGCGCTTCTGTCCATGATTGCAAATAGGCTTGTGTTGTCATGATTTTAAATAGTTTTTTGATTTCATCATGGGTAGGAATACTTTTGTGGATATTAATTTGTTCGTTAATCACAACCGCTGTCAAGTATTGATGGCAATACCCATATGTTATTTTTTAGATTATAATACTACGATAAAAGGATAAGGAGTTTGGTGATGAAAGTTACGATTAGCGAATGATTTAAATCATCATCTGCACCTCGTAGTATTCTGAAAAATAAGAGGTCTACTAAGGGTTGAATGGTTGCGAAATGACAGCTATGATCAGCAGGAGACGCTTAATTATTAGGAGTACATCTTCTTCTTAAACCAGAAAGCAAGATTAACGAGCAATATCAGAGCAGGCACTTCTATGAGTGGTCCAATAACACCGGCAAAAGCCTGACCGGAATTAATACCGAATACGCCCACTGCTACGGCAATCGCCAATTCAAAGTTGTTACCGGTAGCTGTAAAAGAAACCGAAGCATTTTCTTCATAGTTGGCTCCCAGTTTCTTTGATAACATAAAGCTCAACACAAACATGATGAGAAAGTAAATGACCAATGGAATAGCGATGCGAACAATATCAAATGGAATATCCACAATCATCTTTCCTTTGAAACTAAACATGATCACAATGGTGAAGAGCAATGCGATCAACGTCATCGGACTGATTTTGGGAATCACATACTGCACATACCAGTCTTCACCCTTCGCCTTTTTGAAGAAATAGCGAGTCAGAAATCCTGCGATGAATGGAACACCTAAATATAAAAATACACTTTCGGCAACATCGCCCATGCTTACCGATATTACCGAGCCTTCTATTCCGAAGTAAGGCGGTAACACCGTGATGAACAACCAGGCAAAAAGACCATAGAACACAACCTGAAAAACACTATTCAATGCGACAAGTCCGGCAGCATATTCTTTATCACCTTTTGCGAGATCATTCCATACTAACACCATGGCGATGCAGCGCGCAATACCAATGAGAATAAGGCCAATCATGTACTCGGGTTTGTCGCGAAGAAAAATAATGGATAAAACAAACATGAGTATGGGGCCAATGATCCAATTCAAGAACAAAGACAAGCTGATCACTTTTGAATTCTTAAACACGTTGCCGAGATGTTCATACCGCACTTTCGCCAGGGGTGGAAACATCATCATGATAAGACCCGTAGCTATTAACATATTGGTTGTTCCAAACTGAAAGGGCTGCATCATTTTTTCTACGGGTAAGAAGTTACCGATGCCCACACCTACCAGCATGGCAAGAAATATCCAGAGGGTTAGGTACCGATCTAAAAATCCGAGTTTCTTTTGACTACTCATTCTCTAGGTGTTAAACGTTAACTTGTGAAAAGGCAAATAATAGTTCTCTTCCGATTTCATGAACTCTTTCTGAATACTTGGCGGTTTCCAGTGATGTTCCATCATATTCTTTTGGATCGTTATAAGTCAGCGCAACTCTGACGGATGCACCTAAAACCAATGGACAATTCTCATCAGCATGCGAGCACGTCATGATGGCTGCAAAGTCTTTGTTGTGATTAAAAGGATCATCATATGTTTTTGAAAATGCAATAATAGCTTTCACGTCATCCGCAAAGCGTACCTCATACCTGGGATTTTTTCCTTCATTTGTCATCGTAATGGAAAAGCCTGCTTCTTGCATAGCCTTTACTGCGCGTGGATTGAACGCGGTTGCTTCGGTACCACCCGAGTAGCAAAATACATGGGGCACATCATAGTAGTGGGCTGCTGCTTGCGCCCATATCTGAGATAAGTGACTTCTGCGGGAATTGTGTGTGCAGATAAAATTCAAATAGACATGCTGTCCTGCCTTTACCTTATTCTCAACAAATAGCACAAGCTGTTTCAATAACTCCTTTCGTTCAGTTGGAATTGAGTCAAACTCGTTGGTAAGCTTTTCTACGGTGGGTGATAAAGATGAAAGCAGTGTTGCGTTTTTCCTTGTAGACATAGTTTTTATGGGATAGGTGTTGCTGCACGTAATTCTTTTCGGTGGAGGTAGGCTATATTGTAATATTGCGTTAGGACAGATCAAAAAAGGATCTAACAACAGTCATTTTTCTTTACATATCTTGAGAACATGGTGATGAATATGTCTTTGGCTTCTACCCATACTTGTTCGTCAATACAATAATTTACTTTAGGGCCTTCGACCTCTCCCTTTATAATTCCGATATTCTTTAATTCTTTCAGGTGTTGTGTTATAGTAGATTGCGATAGCGGAAGTTCGAGCACCAGATCATTACAAATGCACGTCTTGTTTTCCAGTAAGTATTCAAGAATAGCTATCCTAGCCGGATGATCGAATGCTTTGGCCAGTGTAGCAACCCGATTCTGTCGCTTTTCGAATAATTCTGATTTTGTTATTCCCATATTTTAGTTTCGAAAGAAGGTTGAGCGCGCAAAACTTGAAAAAATCTACCGACTGCATCCAAACGTAATATTACGTTACCCAAAATTGATTCACAAGTTTTCAGGAAATTCACCAAATGGATGTTACCCAAATCTTAAATAGATTAAGGAAGCTTTATCCTAATGTTATTTGGTCTTCGTACTTAACCCCCTCATTTTCATTTGACTTATCGAAATATTACGATAAACTTTTCATGATTTAGGAGTCTATAATACGGTCATTCAGGGGCTCTCTTTAACAATTCCATAATATACCCTACCCAGCAGGGTAATATTGCCACCCGACCTTTGTGACAAAATATTAAAAGCATGTTTCGTAAACTTTATTTAGTCCTCTTGGCATTTTCAATCACCTCATTGAGTGTGGCCCAAAATGGCACCATAGCTGGTAGGGTCCTTGACTTTAAAACCAAAGAGGGCGTGATTGGCGCCAACGCTGTTATTGAAGGAACAACCGTAGGTGCTGCCACCGATCTGGATGGAAATTTCACCATCCCAAACCTAAAACCAGGTACTTACACTTTAGTTGTATCATCGATTACCTACAAAACACAAAATATTGCTGATGTCGTAGTGGAATCTGGTAAGAAGACTACCCTTGAAATTACGCTGGCAGAAGATGTGGCCGAATTGGAGGAAGTTATCGTTACTGCGAGAAAGGAAATTTCAACAGATTTAAACTTACTTAAATCGATAAAAGAAAGTAAGCTCGTAGTGAGTGGAATATCGGCTGAGCAGATTGCCAAGCTGCCAGACAGTGACGCTGCTCAAATTGCTCAACGAGTACCTGGAATCACCATTGTAGACAGCCGTTTTGTGATGGTAAGGGGTGTTCCTGAGCGATACAATCAGGTTATGGTAAATGATGCCATTGCCCCAAGTACCGAAGTTGACAGACGTTCATTTTCATTCGATCTTATTCCAAGCAGTTCTATCGATCAGTTATTGATTTACAAGTCAGGTACACCTGATTTGCCCGGTGACTTTGCCGGAGGTGTAATTAGAATTGTGACCAAACAAGCCACTACTGATGAATACGTAAGTTTTGGAATAAGTACTGGTTATCGTGTAGGAACTACTTTTAATGACTTCAATAAAACAAAGTCAAGTGCTACTGATTTCTTAGGGTTTGATAATGGTTTAAGATCATTGCCTGCAAATTTTCCTTCCGGTGATGCACTAAGAGAAAGCCCAACTAAATCAGCACTACGATCGGATGCTGGTAAATCATTAGAAAACTCGATGGGTTATTCAACAGTTAGCGCCCCCATTGATTATGGAATAAATTTTGGCATTGCAAGAAATATGAAATTAGGAAGGGTAAAGGCAAGCAACCTAAGCGCTTTAAACTATTCAAGAAGTTTCATGAACTATGATCTGAATTTTACCCGCTACAATCAACCTCGCGTTGTTCCAAACGAAGAACCAGTAGTTCAATTTAAATTCAATGATAATTATTCAAAAGCTGAAACGAAGATCAGTCTTGTTCATAACTGGTTGTTTGATTTAGGTGAGCGAAGCAAAATAGAGTTTAAGAATCTTTTTGTTCAAATAGGAGAAGATAACGCAGTGCTTCGTACCGGGTATAATAATTACGAGCAGGTTGGTAAGTTGCAAAATAATAATGGGTATCATTATTTGGCCCGTTCAATCTATTCTGGCCAATTGCAGGGCAACTTTAAATCAGCGAATGAGGCTACCATTTATTCGGTTCTCTTTGGAGCAAACTATATTAATCGCAATGAACCTGATTACCGAAGATTCAGAAGAGTACAAACCGTAGGTTCAAATGATCCTTTCGAATTGATATTACCTCCTGGTTCATCGCCCATTGATGCGGGTAGGTTTTACTCACAATTGAAAGATTTAGGATTTTCTCATGCCTTCAATGTAGAACATAAGTTTGGAAACGTATCCTCTGAAAAAGCTGCTTCAATAAAAGCCGGTTATTACGTGGAGAAAAAATCCCGCGATTTCAACGCCCGTTACATCAGTTATTTTTATCCTGGTATCAGCGGATTCACCCCTGAAGTAGGTCAGGAAATTATTCGCGATCCATTAGATCAGTTGTTCTCTAAAGATAATATGTACGATTTTAATGCTGATGGGTCAGTAATTCCAGGGATGTCTGTTATTGAGGGGTCACGTCCAACCGACCGATACAGGGGAGAAAACCTCTATACGGCTGGTTATATCTCCGGAAGTGCACCAGTTGGGAAATTTGATTTATCAGGAGGATTTCGACTCGAATACAACAAGCAGGAACTATTTACTCAAGACGATCAAGGTGAAATCTATGTGAATAATCCAGTAGTATCACCACTTCCATTTGCAAACGTTGCATTTAATATGGGACAACGCTCATTGGTTCGCACAGCTTATAGTCGTACGGTAAACAGGCCTGAGTTTAGAGAATTGGCTCCATTTGGATATTATCAATTTGAGTATGATGCCAACACATTTGGAAATCCGGATCTTAAAACTGCCACAATCGACAACCTGGATCTCCGCTATGAGTTGTACCCAAATCCTGGAGAAACCTTCAGCATAGGAGGTTTCTACAAAAATTTCACTAATCCCATTGAGTATCAATTAGTGAATACCGGAGGATTAGGTCAGAACTTCTCCTATGTAAATGCACCCAAAGCATTCAGTTACGGTGCAGAAATAGAAATTAGAAAATCTTTGGCTAGTGTTTCTGTATCGAAATTTTTCCGAAACACTTCTGTAAATGTTAACGCATCATTCATAAAAAGTCAGGTTGATCTTGGTGACGTAACTTTTCAACGACAAAAACGCTCTTTGCAAGGTCAATCGCCATACGTGATAAATGGAAACTTATTCTATAATGATGTGGAAAAGGGTTTCTCTGTAAACTTGGGTTATAATGTGTTTGGTAAAAGGATTTTTGCAGTTGGTAGCGTAGTATTGCCAACCTGGTGGGAGCTTCCTCGCAATGTTATTGATTTGCAAATCGCTAAGTCCTTTGGACAGATGGAAGTTAAGTTAAATGTTAGTAACCTGCTCAATGCCAAATACCGTACATTCCAGGATGATAATGATGATGAAAAAATAGAAAGTAAGATTGACCAGTCTGTGCGTGGATATCAGGTTGGTCAGCAGGTTGCACTAAGCTTAAACTGGAAATTTTCAAAACTCTAACATTACTGATCTTCTTAGAACCCCTACGGTTTTTGCCATAGGGGTTCTTTTTTTTAACCATATCTTTTCTTCCCCTCCTCATTCATTGTGAATTTTAACGAATAGAGAAATATACTAATTCGATCTTTGTTTATTTGTTAATAGGGCGCATAGATGTTAACACTGGGTTAACGAATCCTTAACTAGTCTTTCACGACTAACCAGTGCAACCCACCTACTTTTACACTTCAAAACCAATAAGACTTTCACATGAAAAAAACATTAAAGATTTCTGCTTTGCTTTTAGCAGTATCGTCAATCATGATGATACAAAGCTGTAAGGATGATCCAGCGCCTGCAGCTCCTATAGTAACGGCCCCAACCGCTGTAACATCAGTTCAGGTTGGTACAAAAGGTGATGTTACATTTACATTCACAGCGCCAGCTAATTATAAGTCTAGTTCTGTAACTGCGACAGGCGGTACAGCAACGATAAAAACAGAACCAACTGCTAATGCGGCTTCCGGTTCTGTGGTAGTTGAATTCACCGCTGGAGCTACTGCTGGTGCAGGTTCTGTGGTTCTTACTCTTACTGACAACAGCAATCAAACTGCAACAGCTACTGCTGTTTTAAATGTTTCTATTAGCGCTCCTCCTACGGTTACGTTAAGTGCCGCAACAGGTTCAGGTAATCCAGGAACGACTGTTGAGGTTACGGCAACCATTACAGCATCTAATGGTGGGCCAGTTTTAACCATCATAGGGACAACTTCAACACCAGCAAGTCCAATTACAGTTTCAGGAGGTACTCAAGTTGTCACACTTGCTATACCCGCCAATGCAGTTGTTAACTCAACCATTTCAGTTGTATTTTCAGTGAAGGATGCTCAAAACTTAGTTTCAAGCTTGGTAACTTATACCATTACGGTGTCAGATCCAACTAACATTTTAACGGGTACTTTAACAACCCAAACTCTGGATGCCACTAAGCCCTATTTATTAAAAGGTCAGGTATTCGTTCCGGATGGAGTTACATTAACTATTCCTGCAGGAACTGTAGTTAAGGGCGACAAGGCAACAAAGGCTACGCTGATTGTTCAGCCTGGTGGTAAGTTGGTTGCGAACGGAACCGCAAATAGCCCGGTTGTATTCACATCCGGTCAAGGAGTAGGTGAGCGCGATCGTGGTGATTGGGGTGGTATTATTCTATTAGGAAATGCGTTTGTTAACCAAGCGGCTAAACCTGCTATTGAAGGAATTACACCAACACAGAAGTATGGAAATACGGTAGCGGAAGGGGCAACACCTTCAACGAATGCAACGGAAAATTCAGGAACACTTACGTATGTGCGCATTGAATACGCGGGCATCGAATTGACTCCGAATAACGAAACTAATAGCTTAACCATGGGTGGTGTAGGTAACGGAACGACCATTTCATATGTGCAAACGTCTTTTGGTGGCGATGATAATTTTGAGTGGTTCGGTGGTACGGTTAATGGAAATTACTTAGTATCTCACTCAGCATGGGATGATGACTTCGATACAGACTTTGGATGGGGTGGAAATGTGCAGTTCGGTTTAGCGGTACGCAATACTTTCTTTGCTGACCAGTCTGGCTCAAATGCTTTTGAAAGCGACAACCAGGCAAACGGATCGGCTATCGCTGGCGTTTGCGATGGAACATCCAACACTGGCTGTACTCGTGGTATTTTCTCTAACATTACCGTGTTAGGCCCTCGTGATGCGCAGAGCCGTGCGATCTCTGCAAACTATCAGAATGCAGCTCATATCCGCAGAAGAACAGCGATCTCTATTTTCAACTCATTCTTCTCTGGGTTCCGTGTTGGTATTCGAGTTGACGATCAAGGAACATTGGATAATCTTACTTCAGGCGCTGGAAAGCATGCATACAATGTACTTTCAGTTCCTGGTACAACTCTAGTAGGTACCTCAACAACTGCTGCTGATGCTGCCTTTGCTACAGGCCTCACGATTTCTCCAGATCCAGCAGGAACAGCAACAGCTATCTCTACTTACTGGACTTCCAACAACAATGCAGTATTTAATGATGTTACAACTGCCACTTTCTCTAAAATTACAGACTTAGGTATAACAGGTTCTTTGTACTGGGCTGCCCAGACTTCTTCAACCTATCCTTCTAATCCTAATTTTGCTTTAGTTGCAGGAGTTGCAGGTGCAAATAACCTGAATGCTGGAGCTGATTACACAGATGCCAAGTTTACAGGTAATACATTCTTTACAACCAGTGGTG
Source organism: Bacteroidota bacterium (assembly GCA_947470895.1). GTDB lineage: Bacteria > Bacteroidota > Bacteroidia > Cytophagales > Cyclobacteriaceae > ELB16-189. The sequence goes on along the minus strand of CANIVF010000078.1, from coordinate 12,135 downwards.
TTTATCGCGGTGCATTTGGTTCTACCGACTGGACTGATGGCTGGTCTGAATTCCAACCCTTGAATAAGGTTTATTAATTAGGTTATAAATAGGGGTTAATTTTAAAAACGGAAGACCTGCCATAAAGCAGGTCTTCTTATTTTTGTAGCATGAAAAATATAGTTAGAGTAGTTGTCGTGTTAGTTCTTACAGCAGGAGCATGTAGTACAAAAAATGATTATCAGGTAAGCTCACACCTAACTCCTCAGCAACAAGATGAAATGATGTGGAAAATCATTCGCTATGTGGGCCGCGCTCCTGAAGGACTTACGTTTGAAGAGCGATTCTACAAGCCTTATGATTCAGCATTCCAGGAGCAGGCCAAGGTTCATAAGTTTGATGCGTATTTTATTAATGGCAACACTCATTATTTTTTAGTTAGCAGAAAAGCACCAAGTCTCATAGATAAACGGGTAGCCACAGGAGGAAAGTTTATCCTGGGAGGCGATAACAAAGTTACCAGTTATGAAGAAGTGTTCCGCACCTGGAAGATGGTGCCCGATACGTTAGCTAAACGAGAAATGATATTGTTCAATAAGTTTGTGAATGGGGAATCCCTCTTGCCTTACGAGACCAGAAATTCTAATGGTATTGATTTCATCGAGTTTCCCGATGAGAGAACCTATTTCGACAAAGCATCTATGCAGTGGAAAACAAAGTGATCAGTTGATCTTGCTTTGTTTGTCTTTGTGCGTCTCCATCACTTTTTTGATCTGAATGCTCACATTAGCCAGTGAGTCCTGAGCTTTCTTGTTATTCTCCAGCTTAATCTTGAGGGCAGCATGCTCGAACTTATTATTTTCCAACGATTTCTCCAGTTGGATTTTTTCCTGATCGTTGTTACTTAGTTTCAAGGTTAAATCTTTGTTCTGATTTAACGTGCGTTGTTTTTGTTTTTCTACTGCATCCAGTGCCTGTTGTGTTTCGTCAATTTGCACCTGCACTTTTTGGCGATAGAAATTAACTCCGAATTTGTACACGAGTTTTTCAAGCTCGCGATTAACACGACCTATCTCCGCTTCATTCCACTCTGCAGGGTTTATTCCAGCCCACACGGTGTACGATGTTTCATTGTTTTTTTCGAAATCAGCATAAAAAACATTGGAAGAATAAGTTGTGCCACTGATTACTGGCTCAGAGACAGTCATTGGATCGGTGCTCTGCTTTAACTTGCCGATATCCTTCAGAAATTTATTCCACGCGGAAGAGATCTCATCTTTTTTGCCATCCAGTGTTAGCACATACACTTCAATGCTCTCCCCTTTTACCTTTTCTTTTTCTTTAAGCACAGTCACGGTTTGACTGTAAGCTGATATCATCAAGAAGACAAATAGGGCCGAAAAGAAAGACTTATTCATATCTTAAATGTTTACCTTGGTTCAAAGCTACTAATTATGAGCAAAAAAATATTAATCACAGGCGCATCGGGTTTAGTTGGGTCCCGCCTTACGGAGATGCTCCTACAAAAAGGTTACGAGGTTTCGCATTTGGGTCGCACAAAAAAAGACGGAGCGGTAAAGTCTTATGTTTGGAATGTAGAGAAGGGCGAATTTGATGAGCAAGCATTGGTAGGTATAGATACCATCGTTCACCTGGCTGGTGCCGGTGTGGCCGACAAGCGATGGAACGAAGACAGAAAAAGGGAAATATTAGAAAGTCGCACAAAGTCTTCGGCCTTATTGTATGAAACATTGAAAAAAGGCAATCACTCGGTAAAGGCAGTAGTATCCGCTTCAGCTATTGGGTATTACGGATTTTGTCTGGATGAACGCATCTTCCACGAAGACAGCAAACCCAGTACCGATTATTTAGCACAGGTAACAAAGCAATGGGAGGAGTCGGTGGATAAAATAACTTCATTAAACCTGCGCGTTGCCAAACTCAGAATAGGAATAGTGTTGAGTGATAAGGGTGGCGCTTTGGTGGAGATGGCAAAGCCCGTTCGCTTAGGTGTTGGCGCTGCCTTGGGAACGGGCAAGCAATATTTATCATGGATTCACATCGATGATCTTTGCGCTATGTTTATTAAAGCAGCTGAAGATGATCAAATGCAGGGCACATATAATGCCGTGTGTGATTGGATAACCAACAAAGCCATCACAACATTGATTGCTAAAGTTTTGAATAAGCCATTATGGTTACCGCCAATACCCGGCTTTGTAATGAAACTGATTGTGGGCGAGATGGCCGTAATTGTAGTGAATGGAAGCAAAGTATCTTCAGAGAAAATCCGAGAGACGGGATTTTCATTTCAACATGCTGATCTGGAGAAAGCGTTACTCCATTTATTGACTTAATCTTGATGTCCTGGTTGCATCCAGTTGAATTTCCTTATCCAACGATACGTGAATAAAAATTCCAGGGAAAGAACTCAACGCATTCATAAGAAAAAAGAGCATCGAAAAAGCAATAGCAAAATCGATATCGATGCCGACAAATTCCGAGGCTAAGACAAAAGCAAGCTCCCTGGCTCCGATACCGCCAATGGTAATAGGTAAAATGGCAAACAATGTTGAGACCAGAAACAATCCCAGGTATATCATATAAGAGGTTTGTAACCCTATACTGTACAAAATAAAGAATGCACTTGCCACCTGAATGCCTTGAACCGAAAGTGAATACAGGGATGATCTAAGAAAATGTTCCTGATGTTGTTTAAATAGTAAGTGTGTAACCAGAAAGGCTGCCGGGTATAATAAAATCAATGAGATGCCAGCTACAAAATTTCCGATCCAGCTGATTTCAATAACTGTTATTAAATAAAAAACTGAACTGATACCGACTAGCGCAATTACCCCACTTATCCTGTCCAGCAATAAAGCGCGGACACTTTTTTTCATTGAGGTGCCAAAATTCTTTTTAAAGAAAATGGCTTTGTAGCCATCGCCTCCAAGCCCACCCGGAAGGAAGAGGTTGTAGAACATTCCCTGAAGGTAAAGTCTGAGGTTATCGGAAGTTTTTAACTTGATGCCTTCGCTTTGAAGAAACAGATTCAATCGCTGTGCGCTAACTATTTTGGAGAGGATGTATAAGATCGAAGACACCAACAGTCCAGGCGCATACACATCCTTAAGAATCGTAACCGTTTTATTGATTTCAATATTTCGATAAACAATAGCTAAAGCAACGGCAGTGAGAAGTAATTTAAATAACAGCTTGAAGAGGGCTGTAGGATTCATGTTTGCCAGTGAAAACTTCTCGAATCGTATAGGTTTTCTTTTGTTGAGATTCATAATAAGTACGCATAACTAACTCGGCAATTATTCCAAACGTGAGAAACTGAATTCCGGCAAGTAGTATAGTAACGCCAAGAATGAGAATAGGCCGCCCCCAAATATCTTCACCAAATATTTTTAGTATGAGCAGGTATAAGTTAATGAATCCGCCAATGGCGAGACAAAAGATTCCAAGGGGTCCAAAAAAGTGAATTGGTCTCTTGAAATACTTCTGAAAGAAAACGAGAAGAATAAGATCGCTGAGTACTTTAAATGTTCTGCCTAATCCATACTTCGATTGACCAAACATGCGCGGATGATGCGACACATCCATATCGGTAATGCGTGCACCTTGCAATGCAGCAAGCAGTGGAATAAATCGATGTAGCTCACCGTATAGCTCAAGATTTTTTGCTACATCCTGACGAAATACTTTTAAAGTGCATCCATAATCAGGGATGCTAACACCGGTCAGCTTTCTGATTAAACCGTTGGCAATTTTACTTGGAATTTTACGTAGCAGGGCTCCATCTTTTCTGTTTTTACGAGTTCCTGCAACAATATCCCACTCTTCTCTTTTTAGTTTTTCCAGCATAGCTGGTATATCGCTGGGATCATTTTGTAAATCTCCGTCCAATGTAACGATATAATCTCCATCAGCTTTCTCTATTCCAGCCGCCATGGCTGCTGTCTGACCAAAATTCTTTTTTAAGATCACGATTTTAGTTCGGCTGTCTGCCAGTCTTTTGGCGATATTTTGAGTGCGATCAGTAGAGCCATCATCGACCAAGATTACTTCATAGTTAATTGAACTCAGCGCCTCCTTAATTTTTTGAAGCAGAGGCGCCACGTTAGACTCTTCATTGTAAAGTGTTATTACTAAAGAAATCTTCTCCATCATCCAACAAAGTAACGCAGGCAATATGACTATCCGATTTGCATCTTATTATCAATTCATTAAGAATAGATAATAATCAATTAATCTGTTTTTGCCATGGAGATGCAAATGAGTTGCAATCTTGCCAGATGAATACGAAGTTTTATATCATCCTTTTGTTGAGTTGTCTCGTTTACGGGGCTAATTTCTGGGAGCCGTCTGTGTATGTGTTGGATGAGGCAAAAAATGCAGGGTGTGCCATGGAGATGATGCAACGTGGCGATCTGATTGTACCAACCTTCAATGATGAACTAAGAACAGACAAACCCCCTCTTCATTATTTTTTTATGATTTCCGCTTATTATTTATTTGGTGTAACTCCTTTCGCAGCAAGGCTCTTCTCTGTTTTGGCAGGCATATTACTCGTTCTCCATATATTTTGGTTTGTCAAAAAGCATAACAGCGAATCCAGCGCATTTGTCACGGCATTGATTTTGGTTAGCTCATTGCAGTTGGCTATTCAGTTTCATCTGGCTGTGCCAGATCCGTATCTCATTTTAACGATAACCTCTTCGCTTCTTTTTTTCTATGAAGGTTTAGTGATGGAGAACAGAAAGAAAATGCTGATTTTCTATGTAGCCATGGCACTTGGATTTATCACCAAGGGTTTGATTGCGCTGGTGTTGCCAGGATGTATTATTTTTCTTTTTCTTCTCATGCGAAAGCAATTCACATTACAGTCGATTAATAAATTAAATCTAGCTTTTGGTATTCTCATTTTTTGCTTAATCGGATTGCCTTGGTATGCCGCGGTAGGATACCAAACTAACGGTATTTGGCTTGAAGGATTTTTTTTTAAACACAATCTTGCCCGGTATACATCAACGATGGAGGGACATCGGGGATTTTTTTTAACACCCTTTCTTATACTGATTGTTGGATTACTTCCGTTCTCGTTTTTGATTGTTCAGTCTGTTAAGCATGCCTGGAAAAGGCGCGATCAAAAACCTTTCATTCTTTTATGCCTTATTACGGTAGTGGTGATCCCCGGTTTTTTTGCTTTTTCAAAAACGATTTTACCGAGTTACCCGGCTCCAGCATTACCTTTTTTGGCAATAATACTCGGAGTTTATTGGAGTGAAAAGTTCCTAAAATCCAAAAAGAAAGAGTGGGATGAGTTACTCGCACTTTCAATATATACCATCGTTGCCATGGCGATTCCGATAGGTGTATACCTGGCTATGTTAACGGAATTTTCCGAATTCAAAGTGGAATATCTGGCTTACTATTTTTTACTTCTTCCACTTGGAGCCGTGCTATCGCTGGTTCTGTATATGAATCACATGAGAAAGGACATTATGTATATACTTTCCTCATCGTGGATTTTAACTGCGGTCTTATTTTTTTATATCTGTTTTCCCCGCATCGATAAGATAAATCCTGTATCTCAAACCTTACCCTTGCTGGAAGGCCGTAACGTGGCTTATTATGGCGACCTGAATCCCGCCTATATTTTTGCATTAAAATCTCCTGTAAAGGAATTAAAGTCAGAGGCAGAAGTTGAAGAATTTCTTGCTGCCCAAGGACGCCTGATTACTCAGGAAAAATATTTAACTGAATTATCGTCCGTAAAGACCAATATTCTATTTCGGCAAAAGGATCTTTTTGAAAAGCCCATCACGATAATCCTTGAAGGTAATTAGCGCCCTGAAGGTTGTATGTCCTGATTTTTGATTTGAAACTTGATTTCTAACCGCTGGTTAATCCACGGAATGTTATTAATCGGGAGAAGTTTGTAGGTTAGTATGGAACAACACGTGCCGATACATCCACCTGCGGCAACATCAATCAGATAATGTTGCAAAAGATACATCCTCGAATACCCTACCATCGCAGCTAGAGTAATAAACACAATGCTCCAGTTTTTATTTTTAATGCATAACGACAATGTGACAGCTACTGCAAAAGCTGTTGCTGTGTGCCCGGATGGAAATGAGTAGGCGGTGTGAACATTTAGGCCATCAACGAAATGTAACAGCGAATTGTCTAAAAACGTGATTGGCCTTTTCATATCTGCGAATAAGCCGTATTTAAGCAACGGAATAATTAATCCATTCAATAAGCCAACCGCAGCGAGCACAAAAGCGTAATGAAATCTGACAAAAAGAAGCACCGACAAGATCGGGACAAAAGCAATCCCTTCACCCAATGTTGTAACCAGCCTGAAAAACCAATCTTGAAATGGTGAAAAATTTCCATTAATCCATAACACTTCATTTCCTTTTGGAATAATGAAGCAAAGTGAAATAAGTATGGTGAATACTGCACCTAAGGTATAGACAATGAAGAGAAGGAAATTTTTCTTCAACGTATCAGGCTGATCAAAGTGATTCATTCACAAATTTAAAACGATCACTTCGCAGAGTTTGAAAGACAATGCGATCCTTTTGTTAAGAAATCTTCTTGATCACTGGATTTTTTCTTGCTGCTGTAACACGTCCATAATTTTTAACTTATCTTACCTTAACAGAGACTTAAAATTGGTGGCCCACCTCGTTGTAAGGAATTGGTCATCGTAGACTATACGTTGCAACACCAATTTTCGAGTCGGCAGTTCCATAATACAAGAACCACTTATTCTTATAGGGCACCATTCCTTCAATGAAACAAACCTGGTTTACTTGTCCTTGAATTTCATAAGGCTGATCGGGGCGCAAGAAATTCTTTTCAAGCCGGTTGATGAGTTTAGCAGGATCATTTGCATCAAACAACGCCTGACCAGAACAATAAGCACCTTTTACAATTTCAGGATCGCCATCGGTATCTAGATTCATACCATTATATAGGAGTAAGATTCCATTTTCGGTAAGCAACGCATAGGGTCCACTTTCTACCAATCGGCTATCGAAGTAACCTGGGCGCGGTTTTAGTACCGATTTGATTTTTCCATTTTCCAAAACAGGTTGCCAGTGAATCAAATCTTCCGATGTAGCCATAAACAAATCCGTATCCCCAAAGTACATCCAATATTTTCCATTGATTTTCTCAGCCAGAATTTTGTCTCCTTTTTGTTTGGCTACGATGGCGCCTGACTTACTCCATGTATCAATGAATTCATCGGTAAGAACTGGTCCGTGTTTAGTCCAATGAATCAGATCGTTGGAAGATGCCAGACAAAGCCGTGCAGTTTTTCCATCGTAAGCGGAATAAGTCAACACGTACAATCCTTCTTCACGCTCTACAATACGAGGGTCTTCAATACCTCCTTCCCATTCATAAATTTTCATAAAGTCCTCATCAGGAAACAAGACAGGAGTTTCTTTGCGATTAAACTGAATGCCATCCACGCTCCAGGCAAGCCCAATGCGCGATGTTCCTGCGTACTTCCCAATCCTATCTTCAGCCCGATAAAAAAGAAAGAGGGTATCATGGCGCACAACAGCAGCGGGATTAAATACATCTTTCTCTTCCCACTTCACTTCTTGTAGTAAAACAGGACAATGGAATACACCATCGCTAGCAGCGAGAATGGGATTAGCATCATTTAATTTTTCAAAAGGCAACATCGCCCAACTTGTATCTACCGTTGATAAGTGATTCTCTTTTTGATTGCAGCTTGCCGAAACCAGCAACAAGGAGTAAGCAACCCAAATCGATCGGGTAAAGAGATTCATAGGTCTTTTCATTTCAAAGAAATTGTATTTTCGTTTCATTTAGTAACTTGAAAAAAATTTGTAATAGAAACCTTATGGCCAAGCGTGTAAGCAAGAAAAAGGTAGAAGAAGGAATCAATCAAGAGGCATTAGAACAAGAGCATCGCATCCGCAAAGCGTTCAAAGATAAGGATTGGGCCGAGATAAAAAGTTCTGACTCGTGGATGATTTTTAAAGTCATGAGTGAGTTTGTCGAAGGCTTTGAAAAACTTACCAAGATTGGTCCATGTGTTACCATATTTGGTTCCGCTCGAGTGAAACCCAACCATATTTATTACAAAATGGCGGAGGGCATTGCTGAGGAATTGGTTACTCATGGTTATGGCGTGATAACAGGCGGTGGCCCGGGTATTATGGAAGCAGGTAACCGCGGAGCAAAGCGTGCTGGAGGTAAGTCAGTAGGGTTGAATATTTATTTACCACACGAGCAAAAAGGAAATCCGTATATCGATGCAGACAAACTGATCACCTTCGATTACTTTTTTGTGCGCAAAGTGATGTTCATAAAATACTCACAGGGTTTTATCATTATGCCTGGAGGCTTTGGCACGCTGGATGAATTATCAGAGGCACTTACGTTGATTCAAACGAAAAAAATTGGTCGCTTTCCTATCGTATTGATGGGTAAAAAGTTTTGGGGTGGCCTGATAGAATGGATCAAGAGGACACTCATCTCAGAAAAAATGATCACTGAAGAAGACCTTGATCTCTTCAATGTGGTAGATACACCGAAGGAAGCTGTAAAAGTGATCAACGACTTCTATGCAAAATATTTATTGTCGCCTAACTTTTGATTTGAATGCAAAAAGCACTTTCACTTTTAGGACCGCTTTCTTTTTTCCTGTTGCTGATTTACATCGGTTTTGATCAATCATTAAAATCGACACGAGCGCAGGAAATTAATCTTGATCCAGTGAAAAAGGATGAAATGGAGCAGCCTTTTGCAGCCGTCTCCTACGATTTACCAACGGAGATTTCATTTGCCGGAGATTCTGTTGCTCTTAATTTATCCGATGTGCGCGAGCGGCTGGATAAGGAATTGCAAATCAATGTGTACCTTCATAGCAGCACGCTGTTTCTTTTGAAGAGAGCAAATCGTTGGCTACCTAAAATCGAGGAGATATTATTGGCCAATGGTATTCCACCGGATTTTAGATACCTGCCCTTAATTGAAAGCGCGTTGCTTAATGCCACTTCGTCAAAAAATGCAGTAGGTTATTGGCAGATTCTTGAATCTTCAGGAAAGGAACTCGGTCTTGAGATTACCAAAGAAGTTGACGAACGTTACGATCCTTTAAAAGCAACACAAGCAGCGTGCAAATACCTAAAGAAGGCATATGCGAAATTTGGTAACTGGACACTAGTAGCGGCATCTTACAATCGCGGCATAAGTGGTGTTGCCAGAGATCTGGAAGACCAGCGGGTAACGAATTATTATGACCTTCACATGAATGACGAAACTTCTCGCTATGTGTTTAGACTGTTGGCGATAAAGGAAATTTTTGAACACCCCAAAAAGTATGGGTTCAAATTAAAGCCTGCGCATGTTTATCAACCTGAACCGTTAAAAGTGGTGGAGGTTAGCGAATCCATTAAAGACCTAGTTGTTTTTTCGCAGGCACAAGGGGCTAATTACAAATTGCTCAAACGCCACAACCCTTGGCTGCGGCAGAATAAACTTACGGTTAAGAAAGGTAAAAAATACCTGATTGCACTGCCCTCTTAAACTAAATGCCCAAGTATCTGGTTATTCAACAACATGAGCTATGTTTGTCGTGAACAAAACATCAACATTGATTTTAAATACTGATTTTTAATTATTGAATTATATTTATGGAAAACACGTATTACAATCCGGCTGATCTTAAAAAATTTGGAACCATCGCAGAATGGGAACCTAATCTGGCCGCTAAATTTTTTGACTACTATGGTGATGTATTTAAAGAAGGAGATCTTACCGCGCGCGAGAAATCATTGATCGCACTGGCAGTAGCACACACCGTTCAATGCCCTTATTGTATCGATGCCTATACGCTGGATTCTCTTGAAAAAGGGGCCACGGAAAAAGGGATGATGGAGGCTATTCATGTAGCGGCCGCCATTCGTGGAGGCGCATCGTTAGTACATGGCGTGATGATGATGAACAAAGCGAAGAAACTTTCTATGTAAATGATACTGGATTCTTGTTTATTGTAATCCAGCAACGTGTATCCAGTACTCATCACTATGATTAAATCCCTTCACGCACGTCACCATCAATTGGCTAATCAACAGCGCCAGTTAGAGATACTTGAGAATAGTATTTTTAAGGATGGCACGTTGCCTTCATTTAAAAAGAAGATTGCATCAGCCGGATATTTTCCGTTGATTTCATCCAAAATGGAAGTCTTTCAGGTGAACATTGGTTACATGTGTAATCAAACATGCAAACACTGTCATGTAGATGCTGGCCCTGATCGTAAGGAGATCATGACACGCGAAACCATGGCACAATGTTTAGAGGTTTTGGTGAAATCAAAAATAAAAACACTGGACATTACGGGTGGTGCTCCCGAAATGAATCCTGACTTTCGTTGGTTTGTGAGTGAAGCGTACACTCGTGGTGTAAGTGAAATTATTGTACGCTCTAACCTTACGATCATTACGGCTAATCCTAAGTACTACGATCTGCCTGATTTTTTCAAAGCGAATCATGTTCGTGTTGTTTCATCTCTTCCGTTTTATCATGCAGGCAAAACGGATCGTCAGCGTGGCGAAGGCGTATTCAAAGATTCCATTGCTGGATTGCAGATGCTGAATCAAGTAGGTTATGGAAAGGAGGGCACAGGGTTGACTCTTGATTTAGTTTTTAATCCGACAGGAGCTTTTTTACCGGGCGATCAAAAGCAATTAGAGCGAGATTTTAAACATGAACTGAAAGAACATTTTGATATTGATTTCAATAGTTTATTCACGATCACCAATATTCCTGTAAGCCGCTTCCTTGATTTTCTGATTGAATCAGGAAACTATGAAGAATATATGGAGAAGTTGGTCAACGCATTTAACCCATCGACCATTGCCGGAGTAATGTGTCGCAACACGATCTCTGTGGATTGGCAAGGAAATCTTTATGATTGTGATTTCAATCAAATGCTTGGTTTGAAAACAGAAGAGCAATCAGGCCAGCATATCAGGACCTTCAATCTCACCAAATTAGAAGACCGGCAGATTATGATTGGTCAGCATTGTTTTGCATGTACTGCTGGTGCCGGATCGAGTTGTCAGGGGGCAACTACTTAATGGTCATTCATCATGGATGAACCTTTTCTTCGGAAGACACCATACCTAGGAATTCATTGATTTTAACACGCAGTATTTTATAAATATTTATCTTGTGGTGTTATGAGACCATACATTCTTTCTGAAAATAATTGGAAGACCATCAAAGATTCAAAGTTTGATGTAGCCATTCTCCCATGGGGCGCATGCGAAGCTCACAATTATCATTTACCCTATGGAACAGATATTATTGAAGCGGAAGAAATTGCTGCCGAAGCAGCGCGCATAGCCTGGGAACAGGGAATAAAAGTAATTGTGCTGCCCGCCATTCCATTTGGTGTAAACACCGGCCAGTTTGATGTATTGCTCGATATCAATATGAATCCGTCCACCCAATTTGCCGTGCTGCGCGATGTGATTGAAGTGCTCGATCGTCAAGGGATTCATAAACTGATTATTCTCAACAGTCATGGAGGCAATGATTTTAAAACAATGATCCGCGAGCTGGGATTGAAATTTCCCAACATGTTTTTAAGCTCATGCGATTGGTTTAAGAGCATCGATCAAAAGGAATTCTTTGTAAACAAAGATGATCATGCTGGTGAAATGGAAACCAGTTTGCTTTTACATTTGCGACCTCATCTGGTTAGACCGTTGAGTGAAGCTGGAGACGGAAAGGCAAAACGCTTCCGCTTTAAAGCAATGCAAGAAGGTTGGGCATGGGCAGAGAGAAAATGGATGCAAGTAACGGCAGATACCGGAGTAGGCGATCCACGGCTGGCAACTGCGGAGAAAGGCGAAACCTATTTTAAAGTCGTGACTCAAAAAATAGCCCAATTTTTCACGGAAGTGGCCACTACGTCAAAACAAGATTTTTATATTTAATTTCACACACATCCGGACTTTTGGCAGATCTACTGGAATAACCTATAATTCATGAAAGGCTGCTGTCTTTGTGTTTGACAGTGGGGAATAAAAGTGGCTCATGCGTTTTGGAATAGGGATGGACTTTTTTCAAAACACAAAGCAC
>CANIVF010000077.1 GCA_947470895.1 Bacteroidota bacterium | reverse complement strand
CCATGCGAGCTTTGCCTCGCAACGAAAGCGCAAGCTTATTTTTCGGACTGGCATCAATCACTTTAGTGAGATCAGCTTTGGCGCCAACAAAATTTTTGGTGTCGAGTTTTTTCCGTGCTGCGTCTAGCGCTGCATCAGTCTGTGCCCAACTAAAAATCGGGAGTAAAAGGAAAAGGGTGATCAGTCGTATCATACCACAAGGTTCATCTTATCGGGCAAGTTAACAAGATTTGCATTAAATCACCTGACGTTTATCGATAAGCCGCTCCACACATTTTTACAACCACTTCACCGGATAATCGTAAATTGCTTTGATAAATCTGACGTAACATGAAATATTTTGTAGCTCTTCTTTCAATCAGCTTCTTCAGCTTCACCACCTGGGCACAGGAAAAGCCGCTGGATATGAAGATGGATTTCGAACAATACGATCCTCCATCGACATTAAAAGTAGAAGAGCATAAGCTCAAAAAATCAAAGTTTCCCTTCATTGATATTCACAACCACTATGGCAACATGAACACAGCCGACCTAAGCGAGCGTGTGAAGTTCATGGACCAGTTGAATATGGGTGTGATGGTAAACCTGAGCGGCAGAGGTTTCAGAAGCAGTGGCGATCATCTTGAAAAATCGTTCGAGAACATCAGCAAACAATATCCAAACCGATTCATTCTTTTTACTAACGTTGATTTTACTGACATCGATAATCCGGAGTGGTCGGCCAGAATAACCAAACAACTGGAAGACGATGTGAAGCGTGGTGCGAAAGGCTTGAAGATCTATAAAAACCTGGGCATCCACATGAAGGATAGCAAAGGCAAGCGTATTTCAATTGATGATCCGCGCATCGATCCTGTGTGGGCAAAGTGCGGCCAACTTGGTATTCCGGTGTTGATTCACTCGGCCGATCCCAAACCGTTTTGGGACCCCATCGATGATCAAAACGAACGCTGGCTTGAATTGAAAACTCATCCCGGCCGCAGGTATGATGAAACATTTGCCAGTTGGGAAACCATCATTGCCGAACAACACAACATCTTTAAGAAACATCCAAAAACAAAATTCATCAATGCACATTTGGGATGGTATGGAAATGATTTGAAAAAGTTAGGTGAACTGATGGAGGCGTATCCGAACATGTACACCGAAATAGGAGCCGTGATTGCGGAGTTGGGAAGACAACCGCGCGCATCCAAAGCGTTCTTAACCAAATACCAGGATCGCGTGCTGTTTGGAAAAGACAGTTGGGTGCCCGATGAATATGAAACGTATTTCCGTGTGCTGGAAACCGAAGATGAATATTTTCCTTATCACAAACGCTATCATGCGTTCTGGAGAATGTACGGCATTGGATTGTCCGATGAGGTTCTAAAGAAGATTTATTATAAAAATGCGATGAGCCTGATTCCGGGTATTGATAAGACTTTGTTTCCGAAATAGTAAATGACGTATAGCGGATTGCTTGACCAGGTTACCAGGATGAAAGCAGTTTTGGTTTTGTTGTTATTGCTATTGGCTTCTCTGCCATCAGAGGCGCAGTCCGTTGAAGTTGCTTTTCGGATCTCAGAAAAAGATCTGATCCCTGAAGGAATTGCGTACGATGCCACATCCAGGAGTTTCTTCGTGAGCAGCATTCATAAAAACAAAATCATACGAATTGATGCACGCAACAAAGTAACGGACTTTATCAAAAGTGGTAAAGAAGGTATTGGTCAGGCGTTGGGTATGAAAGTAAGTGACGGTAAACTGTGGGTGTGCAGCAATACCGGTAAAGGAAATGCACAAGACCAATCCATGGTGCATGTCTTTAATATTGCCAGTGGTGATTTGGTTAGCAAATGGAGCCTGCCACCTGGAGAAACGCACTTGTTTAACGATCTGGCTCTTGATAGTCGCGGGAATGTGATTGTTTCCGACTCAGATTATGGTGCGATTTATCGTGTCAGTCTCAAATCAAGTAATGTGGAACTGCTTATCAAAGATGCCCGGCTGCAGTATGGGAATGGAATCACGATTGCCCCAGATGATGCGGTGATCGTAAACACCTTCAAAGGATTTTTTAAAATCAATACGGCTAAACAAGAGTTGAAGTTACTTCCGTTTCCTAACTATTCCGTGATTGGGATCGATGGACTTTGTTTTTATAAGCAATCGCTGGTCGGAATTCAAAATGTCACTTACCCGGTTAGTATTAATCAATACCAGTTGAATGCTACGTATGATAAAATTGAAAGCGCCCGTGTATTGCTTGCCGATCATCCGCAGTTTGACATCCCCACAACCGGAGTAATCGTAGATGGTTGGTTTTATTTCATTGCCAACAGTCAAATGAGCAATCTGGAAAAGGATAAAATAATTGATCCCACCAAGCTAAAAGAGGTGCTGATCATGAAGATAAGACTCAATTAAAAATTATTCGATTTAAAAATCGGTATATTCGATAAAGTCTTCATTATGAGAGCATCCTTCCTTACCACTCTGTTACTTACTGCATCGCTTTTTGTTCATGCACAAAAAAATGTAGTGCTATCAAACGCCCAGAATTTTTTGAGCACACTTACGCCCGAACTTAAGTCGAAGGCGCAATATGCTCTTGATGATGCCGAACGATTCAACTGGAACTTTGTTCCCATCAAGCGAAATGGATTAACCTATTATGATTTTTCTGACAAGCAGCGCGATGCGGCCATTACCTTGCTGAAATCATCATTAAGTGAGCAGGGATATCAAAAGGCCATGGCCATCGTAAATCTCGAAAATGTTTTAATGGTTGTTGAAAAGCAAGCGCCTGACAGTCGTTATCGTGATCCGCTTAATTATCATTTCACCGTGTTTGGCGAACCTGCAGAAGGAAAGCCGTGGGCGTGGCGTTTTGAAGGACATCATGTCGCGTTGAATTTTACTTCCATCGGTGGCGAAGTAGTTTCATCCACACCTTCCTTTTTCGGATCGAACCCTGGCATTGTTAAAGAAGGCGAGAGCAAAGGCACTGAAGTACTTAAAGAAGAAACCAAACTGGGGTTTGAATTAATCAATGCGCTGAATGCCGATCAGCGAGCCAAGGCAATATTTTCAGAAACGGCTCCGGCAGAAATTATTTCAGGCAATAAGAGAGCAGCGTTACCACTCACTCCGGATGGAATAAGCTTTAAAGAATTACGTAAGGAACAACAAACTCTCTTTCTGAAACTACTGGATGTGTATGTAAAAAATTATTCTTTTGGATTCAGCAAGAAGTTGATGGACAAAATTAAAAACGCAGGCATCGACAACTTACATTTTGCATGGGCAGGAAGTTTAGCCGCAGGCGTAGCCAATTATTATCGCATCCAGGGCCCGATGTTGTTGATTGAATATGACAACACTCAAAATAACGCGAACCACGTGCACACAACGGTGCGTGATTTAAAAGATGATTTTGCCGAAGATATTTTGCGGGAGCATTATGCGAAGGAGCATAAATGAAGTAATTATCCCACGCAAAGGCGCAAAGAACGCTAAGTTAATGCACCTGTATTCTTTGCGCGCTTAGCGTCTTTGCGTGCAAGAAATATTCAAATCGCCTATCTAATTTAAATCAAGACAACATTCAGTCCCGTAATTTTACCAAATCCTTTATCGGCAGTGAATAGAGGTAATTTTTTAACCAAGGATGATGCCGCAATGACCGCATCTGGTAATTTAACTTTCTGCTTCTTTCGAATTTGTATGGTGTAGCGCTTGACCTCGGTATCCAGATCAATGATGAAGCAATTGGAAATAAAATCTCTCATCAATCGTTCGTCCTGTGAATCCTGAAATTGGATACTCAATAATTCTATTTCTGTAATAACCGATATAAAAATGGTGCGACCCTCTAGTAGTTTACGCACATGGGAATCGCCCCCAATTCCGAGAATGATAAGATTTGTATCAACTAAAATATTATTTGCCCCACTCATCGCGCATCTTTCGCTGATAGGCTATGGCATCAATGGGAAAATCAATTTTGCCGAAATACTTATCCCAGTTGATTTTTTTCGTTTTGGTGGACGCCTTCTTTAGCTTCTGCGCTATGGTTCTCGAAGACTCTTTTTTACCAACTTTTGTGATCATGTTGTAAAAATAATGATTTTCACTGAAGGAATCATCCATATTTGTTCCTCAATCATTGACCCTTTATGAATTCCATAAAAAGCATCCACCACATCGCTATTATCTGTTCCGATTACGAGGCTTCTAAAAAATTCTATACAGAAATTTTAGGTTTAGGAATAGTAGCAGAATATTATCGTGCTGAACGGCAATCCTATAAATTAGATTTGAAATTAGGTGATCACTATGTGATCGAGTTGTTCTCATTTCCTGATCCGCCCAAGCGTACAAGCAGACCGGAAGCAGCGGGCCTCCGTCATTTAGCCTTTGCAGTAAATGATCTTGAAAAAGCCGTTCAACATCTTAAAGGATACAGCATTGAATGCGAACCTATTCGGGTAGATGAATTCACCGGCAAGCGTTTTACATTCTTTTCAGATCCGGATGGATTGCCGTTGGAGTTTTATGAGGAAAGGCCTCTCTAGCCTGGCAAGATTACGAGAAGGACAATTAAAATTACTTAAAATAAATTTTTAAATAATTTACCTATTTCAGTGATCTTATCGACTGTAATTAAATATTCAAATGATCGCTTGTCAGGATCAGAGCGTTTTGAGGTTAATAAATTCTCAGAGCTACCTGATACTAATCGATATTTATTATTAATTGAATTTATTACATCACTTCGATGCTTCTTTTGCATGTCGGGTGACTTCCCTGAGACACCCAAAACATGGTTTATTTCTTCAATAGAAGTTGTTTGGTTTAAATGGGATTTACGTAAAATCAGTTTAATCAAATCTCTCTCCTTTGGATCAAACACATTAAGATTATCAGGCATGTTATTAACAGGCTTGCTGTTTTGAATGATGCGTTTGTTATTTCTGTTTCCAAGCAAGAGGCCTACCATAAAGACTGCCGCTAAAGCAACCATGATGTGCCAATTATGGATAGCAAATTTCAGCAGTGAGTTTATAATTGAGGGTTCAGTTATTGGCTCATAGATTTTTTCATCCGTCAATTCAAAATCTGCTTTTGATAAACGAACCTTATTTAATCCGTTTCCATCAAATCTTTTGAGAACGCATAATGTCGAATCTCTGATGAATGCTTTGAAATCAGGATAGATCGAAGCTGTTAATTCAGCCGTCTTGGTGCTGTTCAGAGTACTTATTGAATTATTGTAAAAATCCAAAAGCAGATACTGTGGACTACTCTCTGTATCTGAATTGCTACACACTAAGCCCCAGGGGGTAGATATAAAATAGCTCAAATTTTGATCGTGAATTCGTTTTCCTAACGTACGCCACTCTTTTTTCTTCATGTCAAGAGCATATACTGAATCCGGATGACTCGTAGATTTAAGAACATAGAAACTTCCTTTCGATAGGTCGAACCAAGAATTATAACTAAAATCCGCATCTCCTTTTCTAGCTGTAATTTCTTTCGAAAGCGGCAGAAGTTCCCATTCGGCCTGATCATACTTAAAGTACCTTAGGTGTCCGTTTACATTCCAGTAACCATAACCACCGTATGAAAATAATGTGTCATTATGGGTAAAGAAGTATGAGCCAAAGTTGTAGCCAAAAAAAATTGTGGAATCTATTCTGACAAGATCCAGATCTGGTTGGTTGTCCTTGACTAGATAAATCCTGCCGGTGGCATCCACTGACATGAATACTCCATGTTTATTGCGGACGAACTTTACCAAAGGCTCGGACATCACAGGATATGGTAAATCCGGTATTTTAACATTTCCGGCATGACCAAATCCTCCTGATAAAACATCTAATACCCCGGTGGAGTCTTTAAGCAGGTTTCTGAAAAAACCCTGATCTTGAATAATCTTTTGAGCGGTTCCTGATGATGTCGCGGCTAATAGAAGGCTTAGCATCAGAACAATCTTCCTCATAATTAGCTATAGACAGTGGTAATCTTTGTCAATAATAAATAAAAAATCCCAAAATAGGTTACTCACCTAAATTAAGTAATTGGTAATCAGATTTTTATTTGGGAGTAAGATCAACTTGGATACTTACCTAAATCATTACCTAATAAAGGCAATTCCAAGCTCTGGAAATGATTAATGCCGATAGTTTTGGGTATCAAACATATTCATCTATGAATTCTATTCTTCGAAGATCATTCTTACTGGTCATTTCATTTATTCTGCCAAGTTTTATTCTCAAAGCACAAAATATTCCGAATGCTCCACCAACTGAGGGTTTAGTGGCATGGTATCCGTTTAATGGCAATGCAGAGGATGCAAGTGTAAATTCCAACTATGGTTCAATTTATGGATCACAGTTTTCTACAGATAAATTAAACAAAGCAAACTCCGCCATTATTCAAAATGGTGATCCAAATTATATCAGAACTCAAAGCGCAGTTAATAATGTGGCCAACAATTTTACTATATCTTTTTGGGTGTATCCGTTAAAAAATGACATCATAAAAAGTCAAGGAGTAATTGGAACGGAGGGGACTGGTAATATGGCTGTAATCCATCCAGCGCATGGTTCAACCTGGGGAACGGCCTCTAACAATGCAGGTGTGGGTGTGAATGTTGGAATTAATCAAATTCAGATCGTTGAGCATACCCATCTTTATATTGCCTCTTCATTAGTTTATCCTTCTAATTTAATCGGATGGAATCATATAACTGTGGTTTATAAAGATCATGTCCCCAGTCTTTATTTGAATGGGATATTTGTTGCAAAAGGTATGGCATCAGCCATCCAGAATGTAAGACCCAGTAACGGATTTTGTAGTTGGTATAAGGAAAGTGGTTTTGGTCGGTCTTTCTCTCCGAATGGCACAACTGGTGGTAATCAATTCAATGGTAGCTATGATGAAATAATGATCTACAACCGACCTCTCAGTGATAGTGAAGTTTTGCAGCTTTACAATTCGGCAAATTCAGCTCCAACCGATGTTCTATTGAGTAACAATACCATTTTAGAAAATTTACCTGTTGATAAAGAAGTAGGTATATTAAATACCATAGATATCGAAGGAGGAACCATGAAGTACGAGTTAGTTTCTGGGTTTGAGGATAACTCAAAATTCTACATCGAAGATGATAAACTTAAGTCAGCAACATCATTTAATTATGAAACTCAAGCAATCGCTAATATTAAAATTAAGGTAACCGATACAGGTGGGTTATCTTTTGAAAAGTCGTTTAATATATCAATTCAGAACGCACCTGTAGAGTCAATACCATTGGATGGACTTGTTGCCTGGTATCCGTTTAATGGTAATGCTAATGATGAGAGTGGCAATGGAAATAATGGTGCAATAAATGGTAACGTTGCTTTAACCATGGATAGAAAAGGGAATCCTGATAAAGCTTACTTATTCAACAGCAATATTAATTCCTTTATAAATGTACCCATGGCAAACTCTCTGAGGATTAAAAACCAAATCACAATAACAGCCTGGATTTATATGGAGGGTGGTTATTATAATCCGAGAGTATTAAGCAATGAATTAGCCGGATACGATCATTACTACATGAGTGTAGCGGGCACTTCAAATGTTTCAAGAAAATTGGAAGCTGGACTAAATGGCGTTGCCGGTAGCTCAGGCTTTTGTTGTGGTGGTATAAATGGTATAGACGTTCCTGCAAAATCATGGCACTTTATAGCCTTTACTGTTAATGGCGATGGGTTGTCAAAACTTTATCTTGATGGTGAATTAGTAAAGGCACTACAGGGGAGTGTTGTTAATAGTACAAATTATGGCCCGAATCTGAACATAGGCAGGAATAGTTATCCAGCTTATGACGCCTGGGGAGGTAAATTAGATGATATCGGAATCTGGAATCGTGGATTAAGTGCAGAGGAGATCTCCCATATATATACATCTTCAGTTCAATCACAACAGATTAGCTTTTCAACAATTGGTGATAAAAATGAAGCATTAGGTTCATTTGCCCTTTCGGCAACAACAACTTCTGGATTACCGGTCACTTTCACAACGGAAAATCTTGAGAGGATCACCGTTTCAGAAAACACAGTTACTATACTTAAACCTGGTAAGGTTACCATTAAAGCTGAACAGAATGGAGATCTGAATTTTTTACCTGCTGAATCTATCGGTCAAACTATTTGTATCCTTCCTAAAAAACCATCTATAACGGCAACTGGTCTTGATAGCGAGAACGCAATCCTTACTTCTTCATCAGCCAGTAACAATGTATGGTACCGCAATGGTATGGCATTACCTGGCGCGACAAACTCTTCATATACAATAGATGGTAAAGGATTATACACGGTTAGAGTAACGGTAGACGGTTGCCCGAGCGAGTTCTCCGATCCTTATGCTATAATCATAACCGATGTGATTGATTCTGAGCATTCGATCAAACTGAGTTTGCACCCAAACCCTGCCAGTCAAGAATTGAGGATAACGCTTAATGGTGTAAAGCAAGGCGAAAATTCCGACTTGATCGTTTATGATCTGGTAGGAAGAGTAATAAGCAAAGAGATCATGAGGGGAAATGAGGGGTTGCTATTAATAGATAAGTATCCGCCTGGAAATTATCTGTTACAGGTTACCAATAGATCTTTCTTATTAAATACACGATTTGTTAAACATTAAGACTTATGAGAGCAGTAAATATATTAACAGCAGTTTTTGTCTTGCTAAGTATCAGCGGATGTGAAAAAGAAGAAAATCTTACACCTAATGAAAAAACGGAAGAACTTCTAATGGCTCAAGTATGGGAACTGTCAGAAGTCAAGATTGATGGCGTTATCAGTGACTTATATTCCGGGTTGACTCTTTCATTTGGTTCAAAAACATACTCTACAACAAATGGTGGGAAAGTGTGGCCTGCCTCTGGCAATTGGGAGTTTATTGGAGAAAAAGGAGATAAGATCCTCCGCGATGACGGACTTCAAATAGCTATTATCAGCGCAAGCGCTTCACAATTGGTATTATCATTTACATGGAACTCTACTGTCTACGATGGGGGACGAACAGGATCACTTAAAGGGTTACACCAAATGACCTTTAAACGAAAAAACTAATGGTTGGCTAAGTTCAGCCTGATGCCTGCCATTCGGCTGGGCGGGCTCATGCTGAATAGTAAAGGAAATAGCTTTTTTAACAGATGTTGAAATTCTTTAGCAAATGAATAAAGTCCTCATGACACTCATTTGAATTTTTAACCAGAATTATATCGTGTCAACTTATTCCTTCTTTGAAAAATTCACAGACGATAAATTATTTAGCCCTACCCAATATGGCGTCATAAGGGTACATCGAGGCAATGAGGAGATTCGTAAGAAATTTATTGCCAATGATTTAGTTATAATCACCCATCAGGAAAGGGAAATCATGGGAATCTTAAAGTTTGAAACAGGAAATGCAGAATTTAATAAAAAATCTATTTACCTCACCTGGGATCAACGAAGAGATTTGGCACTTTCAGAGAATAAAGAAAGCATTATAGCCCTTGAAATAAGAAAAGGGAATCTTGTGGATAACCTATTATATTTCTTTGATAGTTTGTTTCACTAAGAGATTTACCGGCAAACGCTTCACATTCTTTTCGGATCCGGATGGACTGCCATTGGAGTTTTATGAGGAATAGATCTTAGGATTAGGAAAGGCTCAAGATCCCTTTCTCCTTTGATTCGAGAATAGATTGTCCCATCAAATATTCATCAACAGCACGCGCTGCCTCACGACCTTCACTAATGGCCCACACAACGAGCGATTGTCCTCTGCGCATATCTCCCGCTGTAAAGATAGATTCAATGGATGTTTGATAGCGCGTTGCTTTTACATTACCGCGTTCATCATAATCAACACCAAGACGATCTAATAAACCGTTGTGCTGCGGATACATGAAGCCCATGGCCAGCAATGCAAGTTCACAGGGAATCGTTTTTTCTGTTCCGGCAATTTCACTGAACCCAGAAGCCTTGCCAGGCACGGCTTTCTTCATTTCTACTTCAGCAATTTTTAACGCTTTCAAATTGCCTTGCTCATCACCGATAAACTCTTTAGTAACAATCGACCATTGACGCTCGCATCCTTCTTCGTGTGAAGTAGAGGTGCGCAAAATCATGGGCCAGCTTGGCCAAGGCATGGTTTCGGTTCTGTCTTTGGGTGGCTTAGGCATGATTTCCATTTGTGTTACCGACTTAGCACCATGACGGTTGGATGTGCCCACGCAATCCGAGCCCGTATCACCTCCACCAATCACCAATACATTTTTTCCAGTAGCCCAGATTTCTTCCACATTTACTTTCTTGCCTCCTACTCTACGATTCTGTTGTGTAAGAAAATCCATCGCAAAGTGAACACCTTTCAGATTTCTACCCGATATGGGCAAATCACGAGGCACGGTGGAGCCTCCACATAATACGATAGAATCAAAATCCTCCTTCAGTTGTTCGATGGATACCGTTTCACCTACGTTCACATTCGTCTGAAACTTCACGCCTTCCTCCATCATCAAATTGATTCTGCGATCAAGTACTTGCTTATCTAATTTGAAGTCAGGAATTCCATAACGAAGCAAACCACCGATCTCATCCGCTCTTTCAAAAACGGTAACAAAGTGCCCTGCATAATTTAGTTGTGCTGCTGCTGCTAATCCTGCAGGCCCCGAACCTACGATGGCAATTTTCTTATTCGTGCGTGCGGTAGGAATTCTCGGTTTGGCATAACCATCCTGAAATGCTTTTTCAATGATTGATTTCTCAATGTATTCAATCGCTACAGCCGGTTTGTTGATGCCTAATACGCAGGATGCCTCGCATGGCGCAGGGCAAATGCGACCTGTGAATTCTGGGAAGTTGTTGGTAGAAATCAAAATCTCATAAGCGAGCTGCCAGTTGCTTTGATACACAGCATCATTAAATTCTGGAATGATGTTGCCCAGCGGACATCCATGATGACAAAATGGAACGCCACAATCCATACAACGCGATGCCTGCTTTAAGGTAATCGATTCATCAATTACTGCTTCAACTTCATTATAATCGTTGATACGTTTTTTAGGATCGCGCTTCTTTGGTAGCTCTCTTTCCTGCTCTAAAAATCCTGTTGGTTTTCCCATTTCTTTATTTGCTTCAGGCTACACGCTACAGGCCACAAGCTTGAAGCCTGAAGCCAATAGCTGGTAGCTAATTTTTAGTTTGATGAATATTTAAAATCCGTATTACCTACTGATGACTTCAATGCTGCGGCTTTCTTTTCTGCTTTGCGCTTTTCCAACACCGCTTTGTAATCGATGGGCATTACTTTAATGAAACTCTTATAGGCAGTAGGCCAATAGCTGAGCACATGGGCAGCGAGTTCACTGTTGGTAAACTTCTGATGTGACTCAATCATCTCGCGAAGAAGCGTTTCATCTTCATCATCCAGCGTATCGAGCATCACCATTTCCATATTACAGTTCTTCACGAAGGTCTTGTTCACATCCCATACATAAGCAACACCACCACTCATGCCCGCAGCAAAGTTTCTGCCTATATCACCAAGCACAACAACTGTTCCTCCGGTCATGTATTCGCATCCATGATCACCCACACCTTCCACCACTACTTTCACACCGGAGTTGCGCACGGCAAAGCGTTCACCGGCCATACCTCCAATGAATGCTTCTCCGGATGTCGCACCAAAAAATGCTACGTTACCTGCAATGCTATTCTTCGATGAGTTGAATGTTGCTTGTGGTGAAGGATAAAGAATCAGTTTGCCTCCGGATAATCCTTTACCAAAATAATCATTGGCGTCACCTTCTAATTCAAAGGTTACACCACCAGTGGTAAACGCTCCAAAACTTTGTCCCGCTGTTCCGGTGAATTTCACATGCACAGTATCTTCCGGTAATCCGGGGCCGAGATAAATTTTTGAAATCTCATTGGATAGCATGGCTCCTACGGCACGATCCTGGTTCGTGATTTTAAACTCACCCTGAACAGGAGTGGCATCTTTGAGTGCAAGCTTGACAAGTGTGATTAACTTTCTGTCCATCACTTCCGCAATGCCGTGATCTTGTTCTTCTTGTTTGAAGAGTGCCGTATCCAAACTCATTGGCTCCTTGAACAGCAATGTGGATAGATCCAGGTTTTGATATTTCCAATGGTTGTCGAGATTACGAAGTTCTAAACGATCGGCCTGACCAACCATTTCATCCACCGTGCGGAAACCAAGTTCTGCCATGATCTCACGAAGTTCTTCCGCAAGGAACGTGAAAAGATTCACTACATATTCCGGCTTTCCGGTAAAGAGCGCCCGTAATTCTTTGTTCTGTGTTGCCACACCAACAGGGCACGTATTCAAATGACACTTGCGCATCATGATACAACCTGTTGTTACCAATGCCGCAGTGGCAACGCCCCATTCTTCCGCGCCAAGCAAAGCAGCAATCGCTAAATCGCGACCCGTACGAATCTGACCATCTGTTTGTAACACAACCCGACCACGAAGTTTATTTCTTACCAAGGTCTGATGTGCTTCCGCTAATCCTAATTCCCAAGGCAACCCTGCATGACGAATCGAACTGATAGGAGATGCTCCTGTTCCACCATCATGACCAGCAATTAAAATCACATCAGCATGTGCTTTGGCAACACCTGATGCAATCGTGCCTACGCCTGCTTCTGAAACCAACTTCACACTGATGCGTGCTTCTCGGTTGGCATTCTTCAGATCGAAAATCAGCTGCGCTAAATCTTCGATCGAATAAATATCGTGATGCGGTGGTGGAGAAATCAATCCAACACCAGGGGTTGAATGACGAACGCGACCTATCCAATCATCTACTTTATGGCCGGGCAATTGTCCACCTTCACCGGGCTTGGCACCTTGCGCCATTTTAATCTGTAGCTCCTTTGCATTGGTGAGATAATAACTCGTTACCCCAAAACGACCCGATGCAACCTGCTTGATGGCTGAGTTTTCCCAATCACCATTTTCTTTTCGCTTAAAGCGAATCTCATCTTCACCACCTTCACCACAATTACTCTTTCCACCAATGCGGTTCATGGCAATAGCCAATGTACTGTGTGCTTCGTGTGAAATGGATCCGAACGACATGGCACCCGTAGCAAATCGTTTGAAAATATTTTCTTTTGATTCTACTTCACTTATTGGAATCGCTTTTCCCTTTTTGAATTTGAGTAAGCTGCGAAGCGTAATGTGTTTTTCACTTTGATCGTTGATGAGCAAAGAATATTTCTTGAATACTCCGTAATCATTCGTCTTCGTAGAGTGTTGCAACAAGTGAATGGTTTGCGGATTGAACAAGTGTGCTTCGCCACGTTGCTTCCACTGATAGACACCGCCCACTTCCAACTTAGGCGTAGCATTCGATGTTTCGGGAAAGGCCAGTGAATGTTTCGCCAATGCTTCTCTCGCAATATCATCGAGTGTCAATCCGCCAATGCGCGATACGGTGCCCGTGAAATATTGATCGATCACATCTTTATGAATTCCAAGTGCTTCAAAAATCTGGGCGCCATGATACGACTGAAGGGTAGAGATACCCATCTTGCTCATGATCTTGAGCAACTCACCAGCAACAGCCTTCTTATAATTATAGATGGCTTTCTCTTCCATAAGATCTTCACTCAGCACATTGCGCTTCTTCATGTCATGAATCGTTTGATACATGAGGTATGGATTTACACCAGAAGCGCCATAGCCAATTAGCGTAGCAAAGTGATGTGTTTCCCAAACGTCACCCGCCTCCACCAGCAACCCTACTTTTCCACGAAGGCCCTTACGGATCAGATCATGATGCACAGCCGCTGTTGCCAGTAAAGATGGAATCTGAGCGTGACCACTGTCAAAACTTCTGTCGGATAAAATGATAATCGTGAAACCATCTTCAATCGCATCAATCACATATTGACAAACGCGATTCAATCCTTTTTCCAATGAGCCAGGCTCACCATCGGCTTTGAAATACGTGTAGATTGTTTTTGTTTGAAGATGCCGGTGATCGATGTATCGGATTTTCTCCAGCTCGTTATTGGAAAGAACCGGTGTTGGCAATTCTAGGGTGATGCAATGCTCAGGAGATTCTTCCAATAAATTCAAAGAACCGCCCACGTGTGATGCCAACGACATCACCAATCGCTCGCGAATGGAATCAATCGGAGGATTGGTTACCTGCGCAAAGAGCTGTTTGAAATAACTCGACAAATGTTGGGCTTGTGTGGATAGCACCGCCAATGGCGTATCGTTACCCATAGAACCTAATGCTTCTTTGCCAGTCTCACACATTTGTGTAAGAATCACGCGCAAATCTTCGGATGTATAGCCAAATGAAATCTGGCGCTTTAAGAACGTGATCGGATCATACTTATGGAAACTTCCGCCTGGTTCAGGAAGATCCTGAAGCCTTACTTTATTTTCCTTCAACCACTTCCCGTAAGGCTGGCGTGTGCAGATTTCTTTTTTCAATTCATCATCGCTGATGATGCGGCCTTGCTCCAGATCCACGACAAACATTTTTCCGGGCTGCAGGCGACCTTTCGTTACTACCTTGGCGGGATCGACATCCAAAACGCCTACTTCCGAGGCCATGATCACCATGTCATCATCAGTAACCACAAAACGAGAGGGACGAAGTCCATTGCGATCAAGCGTAGCTCCTACAATCTTTCCATCAGTGAAGGTGATCGAGGCAGGACCATCCCACGGTTCCATCAGGTTGGCGTGATATTCATAAAAGTCGCGCTTTTCCTGGCTCATGCCTTCATTACCATCCCAGGCTTCGGGAATCAACATCATCATTACATGCGGAAGCGAGCGACCCGCATGCACCAACAATTCAATGGTGTTGTCGAGATTTGAAGAATCAGATTGTGCCGGATTACAGATGGGAAGAAT
This sequence comes from Bacteroidota bacterium, assembly GCA_947470895.1. Taxonomy (GTDB): domain Bacteria; phylum Bacteroidota; class Bacteroidia; order Cytophagales; family Cyclobacteriaceae; genus ELB16-189. The sequence continues at coordinate 7,389 of CANIVF010000077.1, read as the reverse complement.
CATGTCTAATTCTTCTCTGCTAAAGTATACCGAAGTAAAGAAAGCCTCTTTTGAGTTCAGCCAGTTGATGTTTCCGCGCACAGTATTGATCTCACCATTGTGTGCGATGTAACGGAACGGTTGAGCCAATCTCCACGAAGGAAATGTATTTGTTGAAAAACGAGAGTGAATAACCGCTAATGCAGAAACCACATCTTCATGTTCCAGATCAGCAAAGTAAGAACGCAACTGACCCGATGTAACCATGCCTTTGTAGGCAATGGTTTTATACGATAGTGAAGAGAAGTAGAATTGATTGTCAACACCTTTTACGGATTCCGTGATAATGTGTGTTGAATATTTTCTGAGGATGAAAAGCTTGCGCTCAAATTCATCGGGAGTTAATATGCTATCGGTTTGTTTGATGAATACTTGTTCCATCACCGGTTCGGCCTTCAAAGCGGTCTCACCTAAATCAGCATTATTGGTAGGAAGAACGCGATAACCCAGCAAGGTCATTTTCATGGCTTTGATCTTGCGGTTCAGTACCGTGCGGCATTCTTCACGCACTTTTTTATCGTGCGGAAAAAAGACAAGGCCAACGCCATAGCTTCCGTAAGGCGGTAACTTGAAGCCAAGCTTTCGACACTCGCTGCTAAAGAAATCATGTGGCACCTGTATGAGAATGCCTGCGCCATCACCGGTGTTCGCTTCACAGCCACAAGCACCACGGTGTTCCATGCGTTCGAGCATGGTGAGTGCATCACTTACAATCTGGTGCGACTTACTTCCTTTTATGTTGGCGATGAATCCAACACCACAGGAGTCTTTCTCAAAGTCAGGATGATATAATCCTTGTTGTTCTGGTTCTTTCAATGTGCTTTTTGATTTAGGTAGACTAAACAGCCTCACAAGTTAAAATGATTGCAAAAGAATTGACGTACATTAGATGGAGTTTCTTCAAAAAAATTTTCCGAAAAGGCTAACAGGCAGTAGCGAAAACGGTTGTTGAGCCGTCTTTGCCAAAGAATATTTCTTTCAGACAACCGTTGCGGAAAAAACCTCGTTTTCCACTCGGAGGGTTTGATTGCAGGAGTAAACTTAATCCTCTTTAGATCTTCGCACAAACAAGTATCCTGTAAAGCTTAGCACCAGCAGAGAAACACCAAAGGCCCAGTAATTTACTTTCCTTCCTTCGGCAGACATCGTATAATCTTTCAATAGAAACTTCATGGAGGGAGGGCTCCAAAACAATTGATTGCCTGATACCGAATCAGCATTCGTTTTTACTACATTCCAGGGCATGCTGATTTTATGCAGATATTTTCCTTCACTGGCATGGTTGATGAAATTTGTTTTCGCTTCCTCCATTTTGTAAAGTTCCTGATAGCGACTTCGCATTTTTTCCATAGGGAAAGGGATGCCTAAACTATCCATGCTTTTATACATGAAGTCTTCGGGCATATTCTCATTCTTGACCAATCGCTGATAGATACTTTCTTTATGTTTTTTAAGAGTGTCGAACCATCGGTTTTCTAAACCACTTTCACGAATCAGTTTTTCATTGAGACTATAGTGAGCCTCATAAATGGCGCGAACGCCATAAATATCAAATATCTTCTTATGAAGTTCTGTGAGGTATAAACTATCTGCTTTGGAAATCGTAGTGCCTTCGGCAGGCAATCGGTCAATAAATGCATAGTCCTCCTGAGCAATAAAATCATCTGGCGGCAAAGTCATTCGGTTGATGGAGTGATAGGTTTCGGCAAAATAGAGATATGTATAAAACCATCTGAATTTCTTATCAAACTTGCTGCTCACTCTAAAAAGCGTATCGCTCGGATTAGCCAATTCTGCGGTCGCTTCGTTTACAGAAACAAATTTTTTCTGATAGGTGATACTCCACTTTTTATCGTCCTTGTTTTCGCGCATGGTATCATGGATGGCGCGTGTAGTCATTGTCCATCCATGGTCTGTGCCAATACCCATAAAGTTTTTGGTGGTGTCAGCGGTTTCCAGAAGGATGGTTTTATCAAGCGACCCATCTTCATGTACCGTGGTTTCCATAGATACCTTGTGCTCGCAGGAGCTGAATGCCATAATAATGCCAATCACAGACAAAATGCTTAGTGCCGATTTCATGATTTTTGTGGTTATAATGTTTTTGTTGAACGTTCTGATCTATGGTAGGAATATCTTGAAATTGAAACCGTTTTCTCTTTACTCTGCCGGCTCTTCAGATGCATTTTAATAAAATTGCTGGTGTTCAAAATTGTTCCCTGTCTGATCTCCACTTTGGCAACTCCCCGCAACCGATCCTCATAGTGTGTTTCGATATATAGGAAAGTGATCAACAAAAGTGAAATAGCACTAAAGGCATAGCGAACGAACAGGTGATCCAATAAAGATTTTATTCCATCAAACTGACTCTCGGGCTGATCTTTTCGTGCAGCCGTAGCCACAATTCTTCGCATCAGCCTTTCAGGGTCATTAATCACAGGTTTTATTGACTTTGCTTTTTCTATTCGCTCCTGTTGTTGAACAAGAAGCGCGGCCATAGCGCGGCATGACTCGCAATCGGAGAGATGATCATCGGTGATTTTTCTTTCCGCTAAGGTTAACTCCCGATACAGATAAATTCTTTTTTCAAATGCGCTGCAGTTCATATCGTTCTTATTTTGTCTGATGTTTGATAGTACTTTTTTAATTTCTCACTCATCTGCTTACGTGCATAATAAAGATTGCTCTTTACATTGCCTGCCGACATGGACAGGATACCGCACACTTCTTCCACCGATAAGTCTTCAAGATCGCGCAGAATAAAAACCGCCTTTTGTTTTGGCGTCAATCCTGACGCTGCTTCTTGTATCCATCGGTTCAATTCATTTGACTGTATCAACTCATCCGAGCCAATTGAGTGGTGAACTGCCGGATGCACATCTACCGTATTTTTTCGTTGCCTTCCGTATGCTGATTTTAAAAAATCCAAGCACAGATTGGCAATGATGCGATACAACCAGGTGGTTAGTTTCACTTCAGGATTGTACTTATGCAGGTTCTTCCATAGCCGAATAAACGCTTCTTGCACGATATCTTCAGCGTCTTCTGAATTGCCTAAAAACCGGTACGCGACCGAATAGGCAAAAGCCTGATTTTGTACCACAAGAAACCTAATAGCTTCATTACTGCCCCCCAAGGCTTGTGCAATAATTTCCTGAGAAGTTGATTCAGCCATGAAGTAATTTAATTTTTATACGACTGAAAAATGATGCGGTCAAATTGAAAAGTAAAAATGGTATCTTTATCTGAATGGATAAAATCCTTACTTTTACTTAATAATCAGACACTTATCGTATGAAAATTCTCAAATCACTATCCCTGATGCTTTGCTTTTGGGTAATGAGTCTTAACCTGATTGCTCAGGCCCCGCGCATTGTGATCAATCCACAAGGGCATTCCGGAAAAGTTCATAATTTGGTTTTTACACCGGATGGAAATCGGCTTATCTCTATTTCTGAAGATAAGACCATTCGGATATGGAATGCTCAAACGGGTGAGCAATTGAAAAAATTTGAATCTCAGATTGGAGATGGCTATGAAGGAATGTTTTATGCCTCAGCACTTTCACCGGATGGCAAGCTTCTGGCAGTGGGTGGCTATCAGGTAAGTACTGAAAAAGAAAACTATGTCATCATCATTGATATTGAAAAAGGCGAGCAGGTAGCAACAGCTATCGGTCACACCGATGTAATTAACAGTCTAGCCTTTAGTGGTTCGGGTCAGTTTCTGGCCAGTGGCAGTGCCGATGGAACTGTACGGATATGGAAGATGGAAAACTTCCCTACACTGATCACTGCAGCCACTCTCGACATCAAGGTGCCTGTAAATAATTTAAGCTTCAACCGTATGACGCAGGAGTTAGCTGTAGCCAGTGAGAGCAACAACATATTGGTATTTCCTCTTGGCGGATTGCGTAAGGGCGAAAAGCAATTCACCCCCAAAGTGTTGAATAAGCACAAGGGTACTCTAAATGAAATTGCCTATTCACCGGATGGTGCCTTTTTGGTTAGTAGCAGCTTTGAAAACGAGCTTATTTTATGGAACTCCGAAGGGGCTGTGGTAAAAGATATTGATAAACTAAAGCACCCGATTACAGCACTTGCGTTTTCGTTTGACGGAAAAATTCTGGCCGCGCTGGATGAAACTGGAAAAGGAATGACTTATACGGTGCCTGCTGGAACCAAATTGACTGAATTCACAGGGCATGATAATACCGTATTCAGTGCAGTATTCTCTCCCTCAAGCACGGGCAATTATATGATTGCATCGAGTGGAGGCAATAATAATGAAATCATTCTTTGGAATCCCATCAACGGCTTAACCATCCGAAAAATAAAAGGAAAGGGAAGCCCCATTCATCAACTTGCTTTTGGAGAGGGGTATGAACTGTTTATATCGCGCGAAATGGGTAATAATCAAAAGCCAAACTTTAAAAGCAGTTTTGATTTTTCAACGTTTGTGATCAACCGAAATCCAACCAGAACCCCGGCCATTTCTCAACCACCTAAGGACATCGTTCAAACCGGAATGAATTCAATTGCATTGCCAAAAGGGAAAGTTATTCAAACCGATGAAGGTGTTGATGGTCGCATTCTTGATTTTTGCGCGCTCCCTGATGGCAGCGTGGCAGTAGCCAGCGACTATTCCCTAAAGCTTTTTGATAAAAATGGTTATTTGAATAAAGAGTTTATCGGGCACTCAGGAGCGGTGCGAACCGTAACGGTGAGCGATGACGGAAAATACCTTGCCTCCGGTGGCGAAGATCAATCAGTCATTCTTTGGAAACTATCAGAAACAGGATTTGCCCCAAGCATGCGAAGTATTTTCGATACCCCTGAGTGGTCAGAATATTTCAGCTCGCTTCCGGTGGATTCTTTAACCAATGAAACCACCAAAAAGGCATGGATCGATGTAATCACTTTTCTGAAGGACAACAAGCAAAAGACCTATAAAGAAATAGATGCGAAGTTTAAAACTCTGGGTGAAATACTAATTCCTTATTCCACATTTTTTCTCGCTGAAGATAATGAGTGGGTTTGCTGGACACCACGAGGTTATTTCAGCTGCTCTCCTGCAGGCGCAAAATATTTCGGATGGCATACCAATCGTGGGATAGAAAAACTCGCTGATTTTTATGATGCGGATCAATACTTTGAAATTCTGTATCGCCCTAAAGAAATGGCCAAGAGCATGATCGATGGTAAGCGTGTTGAAGAAATTTTGCGCGAAACCGGTGAACGGATTTTTGATTTAGGAAGATTACATCGCCCTTCGGTAGGTTTCTTTGTAAGTTATACATCTTTAGAAACCACCGATTTGATTCATTATGTAAACGGAGAGCTTGTAACGCAGGCTCAAACCATGCCTGTCAATATTGAAATTTTCGATGGCGGTGGTGGTGTGAAAGAAGTAAACATTTATCACAACGATAAGCTTATTATTCGCGACACCACGCTTGTTACTATGGGGGAAGGAGACAAAATCATGCGACCTTATACGCTGGAAATGACGAATGGTAAAAATGAGTTTAGAGTGAAGGTGCTTAACCACTACAAAGTGGAGTCACGCGCAGATGTTTTCACGCTTCACTATAATGGACCCATTATCGCCACCTCTTCGCTTTATATCCTATCGGTGGGTATCAACAAGTATCAAAACTCATCCTATGACCTCAACTATGCACAGCCCGATGCAAAGTCTTTTATTGATAAGGTAGTGGAACAAAATAAAGGTCTCTACAAAGCCATTCACCCCATTGAGATTTATGATGCTCAGGCTACCCGTGCTAATATTATGAAAGGCTTCAAAAACGTTATTGCAAAAGCTAAAGCAGAAGATGTTTTTGTTTTTTACTACGCGGGCCACGGATCACTGAATGAAGAAAAAGGCGATGGATTTTATCTGGTGCCAACCGATGTAACCAAACTTTATGGCGCCCCGGAACAGTTAGCAAAAAAGGCCATCTCTGATGATGAACTAAAAAACAGTCTTACCCTGGTGAAAGCGCAAAAACAAATTGTACTGATGGATGCTTGTCACTCTGGTGCAGCCGTTGCCAACATGAAAGTGCGCGCTGCAGGCTCTGACGAAAAAGCAATTGTTACGCTGGCCCGAAGTTCAGGTGTTGTCTGGATGGCATCCAGTGGAACAAAACAATATGCCACTGAATTTGATGTGCTCAAGCATGGCACATTTACTTTCGCTTTACTGGAAGCACTTGAAGGTAAGGCCGACCGTGGCGGAGATGGACAAGTCACGATCAGTGAGGTCAGATTGTATATGGACGAACGCGTACAGGAATTAACACTTCAGTATGGAGGCGCTGCACAATACCCAACATTCTGGCTCACCGGAAATGACTTCCCCCTGGCGATGTCTCGTAAAAAGGATTAATCATTTCATTGTTAAACCTGTAGCTATTTTAGGACTAGACAGACAAACTCATCCTTCGTACTAAAGCCGGGATAAAGCCGGGGTCTACTCGTATATAAGCAGGGAATATCCCGAGGATAGCGTTGGATTTTGTTGTAGCCGAACCGATGGCCACTTCCTTTTGGGTAACTGATTCAATAGATGGGATTAACCAAAAAGAGATTAAACTAATTAACCCTATACAAGGTTTTGAACTTGTAGTTATGCGCATAGCTTAATTGTTATGAATTAAGTGCGAAAAATTCTTTAGAAGGTATTGAAACAATATACTTTCCCTAGTAGAGGGCAGATGTTTATTACCCAGCCTTTGACTAGTATAAAAATTTTGTATAAAGTTCAATGGAGTGAACAAAGTATCGTTGAACAAACTCACTAACGTAGATTATCAGTCCCGAAAAATTGGTTAATTAATTAAAGCACGGAAGATGATTCAGTCACGTATTTATTAAACCTAGATTATGCATTAGAGTTTGTGGATAACTTCTTTCTCTATGAGAATCAATCAGTTAGTTTCTAATGCATAGCATTAGGATGGTTTGGAATAATACTTGCTCAAAGAGTCTGATTTTCATAGAGTTATATCGAATTCTATTTTTCTAATGCATGATCTCGGTTAAAATTATTGATTTGGGCTTTATGCTGCATGATTTTTAAAGAATGTTAAAACAGGACCCCTTGGAATAGATTTTGGGAGTTTACTATTTGTTGTTCTTCGAATGGTTTGTCGAGCCAATCCTGGAGGTTTATTTTGACAAAGATGTTTAGCCTTATAAAGGCGACAAGGTTGGATAAATGCCAATTGAACTTGGCCATCGCCTTGAGTGCTTTAAGTACAAGGATGGTGATCAAGGCTGTCCATATTTGGATCATCACAGCGTTTTGAGTTGTGCCAATAAATGTTTTGATGTTCAGCAATTG
>CANIVF010000076.1 GCA_947470895.1 Bacteroidota bacterium | reverse complement strand
CGTTAGAAACAATTAATAAATAAAATATGATCAAAACAATTAAATATTTCAAGAAAAACCGAACTCTATATTTAGCTATAGGTTTTACTTTAGTTTTTTCCTTTTACATAACATACATTTTATCTCCTTTTAGTAGCTGCTTTAAACTTGATGCTGGAACAAGTTCATTAGGTCTTTCTTTTTCTTACACTTTTGAAATGGTTCAAAAATTCTTTGAATCAAGGACTCAGGAGCAACTTCTTTGTTATAGCGAATTCCTTAAAATTTGGGACGCAATTTTTGCATTTGTTTATACTTTGATGTACTCATCTTGGATTGTGTACTTTTTTAATAACAAGCGTCTATTTTTGATTATTCCTATTTTATGTATGATTGCCGATTGGGCAGAGAATTACGTTGAATTAAGTATGCTAGAAACCTATTTAAATTCAGGTCCAATGTCAGAAACATTAGTTTCGATAGGATCTGGAATCAACTCATTTAAATGGATATTATCAAGTATTACTTATCTGATAATCCTGATAGGAATAATAATTAAATTAAAAACAGTTCTAACAAAACCTAAACTGCATTAAAACGATATTTTAGCCGAACCGTTGTACAACAGTCAACAGCACGCTTCAAAAAAAATAAGAACTCAATATGAAACACTTGCCTTCTAAGCTTGCTTTCCAGTCAAGATGTTGGATTCTTTTTATTTGTTTGAATTCCAATTTGTCTACGAATGCGCAGGCTTTCTTTAATCTTGAATCAGGCGCATTCTTTACAAATATGAATGATATTCGCAACGGCAATAATGGAACCTTATTTTCTCTGAAAAATGATTTTCAGACTCCAGTAAGTCCATTTTTGAGGTTGCGCGCTGGTTATTTATCAAATGAAAAAAATCACTTTTCATTTCTTTATGCTCCCTTAAAAATTGTAGAAACTGGAACAATAGAAAAGGATATACTTTTTGATGGAAACAACTTTAAAGCTAACTTACCAATAGAAGCGGTTTACAAGTTTAATTCTTATCGCTTTACCTATAATCGAAGAATCATCAATAAAGACAATTTTAAATTTGGCATTGGTTTGTCTGCAAAAATTAGAGATGCAGGAGTCTCGTTGAAGAATAGAGAACTTTTAAGTGAAAATTTTAGTATTGGTTTCGCTCCTCTTATCAACCTAATAGCCAATTGGGATATATCTAAAAAAATGGGCGTTGATTTTTTTGGAGAAGGTATAGCTGCAAGTAAAGGAAGAGCAATTGACTTTTCATTATCTGGAAGATACCGTTTCACTAAAAACCTACAAGGAAACATTGGCTATAGACTGCTTGAAGGTGGAGCAAACGGAACGAATCGATATAATTTTATTCAACTGCATTTTATCTTTGCTAGTTTAAACTACTCATTTAACAAAAACAATAAAGAGCCAATCCTACCGTGACATCGATTTTTTGACTATTACGTTGATGCAAATACAGAAAGCAAATTGAGGTATAGGTCACTCGAAAAATTAAATTCCTATGAAAAAACTATGACTCTTAATCATTGTTATACTTATTGCTGGTCAAAAAAACCTTTATTCACAACTCAATTTCCAGTGGGAAGATCATTTAATGTAAAACGAGATCACAGCCAAGATGATTGGTATATCCATGATGTAGAAATACATTTGTGATTGAACAGAAAGAGCCGGATAAAGGGAGACTTGGCAACCCAACTGCATAGAAACACGCACGCAAATTCTGGATCTGCTGATTTCAGCATTCTTGGTCGTAGTGCTTGTAATTGCTTTTATCGGAGGGTGAACGTAAAACTATGGTTGAGTCTCTACCTCTTTGATGGCCCTCTTTCCTCCAATGATACTTCGTGTAACTTGGTTCCTTCGCACCTTTGTGGTTCAATCTTTTAGGTCATCGCTAAACTTTTTTCACCTTTGTTAAAATAATCCATCGCGTCTCCCCGTCTATCCAGACATAACACGCAGATGGGAACATGGACCTGGCAATGCAAGAAATAAAGCAAAACACCTTCCTGAAGGAAAAAGACAAGCTGTTGGGATTTATCCGCAGCAGGGTGTCTACGGTGGAAGAGGCGGAGGATATTCTTCAGGATGTGTTTTACCAGTTTATTGAAGGATTCAATTCCATTCAGTCACTGGATCGTGTTACTTCCTGGCTATATAGTGTAGCTCGAAATAAAATCATTGATCGCTACCGCAGAGATGCTTCGCGCCCGCAGCGCATCGACTTCGAGTTATTGGCGGGCCGTGATGAAGACGCACCGTTAACCTTGCAGGAGATTTTACCTGATCTGGATAATAGTCCGGAAGCAACCCTGTTACGCGAAGCCATCTGGGAACAGATCACCGATGCTCTGGCTGGTTTACCTGCCGATCAACGTGAGATTTTCATCCTCAATGAAATTGAAGAGCAGGGATTCAGGGAAATTTCAGAGGAGACCGGTGTGTCCATCAACACCTTGCTTTCACGGAAGCGCTATGCCATTATGGCTTTGCGCAAAACGCTGCAGAAGTTTTATGATGATGTGATTGAATAAAACATAAGAATTAATAAAAACGTAAAGTATAGAAGTTATGAAACGAGGAATGTGGGTAGGGAAAGTGTTGATCGGCACGTTGGTTGCGATCATTGCGGTGTATGGATTAATTCTAGGAACTCAGTATTTATGGAATTGGCTGGTGCCCGAATTATTTTCAGGGCATTTGATTACGTTTTGGCAAACAGCCGGATTGCTTCTGCTCACCAAAATATTTTTCTGGCCCTTTGGCCGCTGCCGTTGTCATGGTGGCAATCATGCAGGTCCGTGGAAATATTACTGGAAGGAAAAATGGACCAGCATGTCGCCTGAAGAGCGTGAACGCATCAAGCAGAAGATGAAAGAAAAATGGTGTTACAAAGAAACGCGCGCTGACTCTACTCATTCAGACTCCGCAAACGGTTGAGACCAATTTTAGATAAAAAAATATCCACTTATTTATAAAAACATCCAACATAACGTAAAAAGAGGCGTTGATGGAAACTATGGAAACTTTGGTAAAGTAAAAAGTTTCTATAGTTTTGCGCCCCTTATGCATGAAATTGAGACACATGATAAAATTCTGGAAGGCTGCGAATCGCTTTTCATGAAGTATGGGATACGCAGTGTTACCATGGATGACATTGCCCGGCACCTGTCCGTATCGAAGAAGACGTTGTATCAGCATTTTGCCGATAAAGATGATCTGGTTTATAAAATGTCTGAACTGTATCTCGAACGGACCTTCCGTCAGTATGAAGAAATCGAAAAGAGTTCAAAAAATTCCATTGACGAACTGAGCAAAATCTCCGTGTGCATGAAGCACGACCTGGAGAAACTTAATCCTTCCATGTTGTTTGATTTGCACAAGTATCATCCCAAGTCGTGGGGATTATATAATGAGCACAAAATAAAAATCATTAGTCATTCCGTAGTGCGCAACATCCGCCAGGGTATTGAGGATGGTTATTACAGAGCCGAGATCAATCCTGAGATTATGGCGATGGCGCGATTAATCCTGATTGAAACTGCGTTTAATCCTGAGTTATTCCCCAAGGACCGGTTCAATTTTATCGAAGTACAAACCCAGCTCTTCGACATGTTCGTTCATGGTCTATGCACCGAAAAAGGAAAGAGATTATATCAGAAGTATAAAGAAGTAACAACCCCTAATTAAACTATATTATCAATGAAGCAATTTTATAAACTATCGATGTTGATGTTGGCGCTGCTCCTGGTGGAGCATGCACATGCCCAGCAGACATTTACATTGGATCAGTGTATTGATTATGCGCTGAAAAATTCAGTGAGTGTGCAGAATGCCATGCTGGATGAGCAAATCGCTACGGCAAAAGTGAAGGAGACTATTGGGTTAGGTCTTCCTCAGATTTCCGCGTCCGCATCGATTGTACACAATCCAAAACTTTCGCGGTTTTTCACCACCTATACCGGTGCTGGTGGATTTGTGGGAGATTTATCGGGTGTGCCCGGAATACAAGTAGGCGATGTGATTGCCGCTAAAAACTTTTTCCAGTTGCAATCCAGTGGAGGAGCCAGCGTTACGGCTAATCAGTTATTATTCAATGGCTCTTACCTGGTGGGTTTGCAGGCATCTTCCGTTTACAAAGATTTAGCGGTTAAGGCCAGCCAACAAACGAAGGAGCAGATCATCCAGCAAGTGATGAAGGCCTATTATGGTGTGCTCATCAATAGAGAGCGCATGAATCTTTTTGCGAACAATATTGCACGTGTGGATTCCCTATTAAGAACCACGAAAGCATTAAATCAAAGTGGCTTTGCCGAAGCGATTGACATCGATCGAATTCAGGTAGCACTTAATAATCTTTTAACGGAAAGAAATAAATTTTTAAATCTCAGCAATCTGGGTACTGAATTGCTGAAGTTCCAGATGAATTATCCGATGGACCAAGCACTGGAAGTGGCGGGTAGCATCAATGAAGTTCAAATTGATACCAACCTGGATCAGTATAAAGAAAACTGGAATTATAAGGACCGCCCGGATTATCAGGTGCTAGAAACAAATCGGAGACTGCAGGCATTGAATGTAAAAAATCAATATGCCACCTTTATGCCCTCATTAAATGCCTTTGCAACCCTGGGTTATTCAACACAGTCTCCCGAAATAGGAGGGTTGTTTAAAACCAATTCAAAAATTGCAGACAACGGAGGTCTTGGACCCGACAAATGGTATAACTATTCGCAAATCGGAATCAGTTTAAATGTTCCGATCTTCTCCGGTTTTCAGCGTCATTATAAATTGCAACAAGAAAAAATTGCCCTTCAAAAAGTGGACAATGGATTTAAGGTGCTGAAGAGTGGGATCGATCTGGAGATCAAGCAATCATCCTTGATTTTTGATAACGCCATCGCTGCTCTGGAGACACAACGCGCCAATATGGATCTTGCCAGTAAAGTGGCCCGTGTTACGAAAATAAAGTATGAGCAAGGTGTTGGATCTAACATGGAAGTAATCGATGCGGAAAACAGTTTACGTCAGGCGCAGACTAATTACTATGGAGCCATGTTTGATGCCGTAGTAGCCAAAATTGATTTGGATAAAGCCTATGGGAAATTATTGCCCACGGTAGCCAACAGCACTAAATAACTTAAATTATTAAACCTCACTAACATGAAATCAAGATATACACTCACTATAGTTTCAATCATCACCGCCTTCTTCCTGTTAACCGGATGTGATGGTGACAAGGCTGCTCAATTGGAAAAACTGAAAGCCGAGCAAGTAGAACTCACCAAGAAAATCGGGGTGCTGGAAAAGGAACTGGCGGCACAAAATCCTGAGGAAATAGCAGTGCGCATGAAAGAAGTTAACGTTATGGAATTAGTACCCCGCAAGTTTGACTACTTTGTGCGGACGCAGGGGGTGGTGGAATCCAAAGATAATATCCTGGTTAGTGCAAAGACGATGGGTGAGATTTCATCGGTATTGGTTACCGAAGGTCAGTCTGTTGTTAAAGGTCAGGTCCTCGCGCAAGTTGATAATGCTATTATCCTTCATTCTATCGATGAAGCCAACGCTTCGTTGGAATTGGTGAAGACCATTTACGAGCGACAAAAGAGTTTGTGGGATCAGAAGATTGGAACCGAGATTCAATTTCTTCAGGCAAGAAATAATAAAGAGAGTCTTGAAAAAAAATTGGCAACCCTGAACGAGCAATTGGATATGACGCGAATAAAATCACCCATTAACGGAACTGTGGATGCCGTGAACGTTAAGATTGGTGAAAATGCAGCGCCTGGCGCACCGGCATTCCGCGTGATTAATACCGCGGACCTTAAAGTAAAAGCAAAGGTGTCGGAAGCCTATGTTACTTCCATTAAGAAAGGGAATTCAGCGCAAGTATCTTTTCCCGATCTAGACAAGACGATTGAAGCCCGCGTTTCCTTTGTAGGAAGGAACATTGATGTGCTTTCCCGCTCCTTTCCATTGGAAATTGAATTACCCAATTCATCTGACTTGCGTCCCAACATGACAGCTGTATTGCGCATTATCTTTCAATCTCAACCACAAGTATTATGTGTACCGATTAACCTCGTGCAGGAAATCAATGGACAGAAAGTGATCTATGTGATGGAGACAGACGGAAAGAATGTAGTGGCGCGCAGAAAAGTAATTGAGATCGGTGGAGTATATGATAACCTGGCCGAAGTGAAGAGCGGCCTTAAAGCCGGAGACAAAATCATCACGGTAGGATATCAGGGATTAAATGACGGTGAATTCATTAAAATCTAAACCGCAAAATCAAAATTCAGAAAAGAAGTTCATCTGATTTATGAATTTTAAACTCACAGAATATGCAAGACACTGAAAAAGAATTTAGACCGACCAGTTGGTCAATTGATAATAAGATAGCGATTTATGTAGCCACCGCCATCATTTGTATAGCGGGCATCATGACCTATAATTCTCTTCCGAAAGAGAATTTTCCCGAAGTTGTATTTCCGCAGATCATCGTGTCCACCATTTATCCTGGCGCGGCACCTACGGATGTTGAGAATCTCGTTACCAAGCAGATTGAAAAGCAAGTGAAGTCCATTGCAGGAGTGAAAAAGGTTAGTTCTAATTCTGTGCAGGATTTTTCCAATGTGATTATAGAATTTCAAACGGATGTAGAAGTAAAGGAGGCAAAGCGACAGGTGCAGGAGGCGGTGGATCGCGCCAAGCCCGATCTTCCTACCAATTTGTTAGATGATCCTCAGGTTATTGATATCGATATTTCGGCTGTTCCGATTATGAATGTGAATCTTTCCGGTGATTATGATTTGCAGACATTAAAGAAATATGCGGAACAAATGCAGGAGCAAATTGAATCACTGAAGGAGATCAGAAGGGTCGATATTGTCGGTGCCTTGGATCGTGAAATACAGATCAATGTAGACATGTTTAAGGCTGCATTGGCTGGTGTCAGTCTGGATGATATTTCCAATGGAATACAATATGAGAACCTGATCGTTTCAAGCGGTCAGCTTTCAGTCGATGGCATGAAGCGTTCACTCAGCGTGAATGGAGAGTTTACTTCTTCAGAGCAAATCGGAAATGTAGTAATCAGTTCTATTCGTGGCGGCAAGATTTACTTAAAAGACATTGCTGAAGTGATAGACTCACACAAAGAGCAGGAAAGTTTTGCCCGGTTGGATAATGAAAATGTGATCACGTTAAACGTAGTGAAGCGGGGTGGTGAAAACCTGATTAACGCTTCCGATCAAATCAATGAGATCGTAGATCATTTTAAGGCAAATATTTTACCACCCGGTGTTAAGATTACCATCACCGCAGATCAGTCGGACAAAACCCGTTTGACCTTGCACGATTTGATCAACACGATCATCATTGGATTTGTGTTAGTAACGTTGATTTTGATGTTTTTCATGGGCGCCACCAATGCCATTTTTGTAGGCTTATCGGTGCCAATCTCCAGTTTCATTGCGTTCCTGGTATTCCCTTCCATCGGGTTTACCCTTAACCTGATGACGTTGTTTTCATTCTTACTTGCGTTAGGTATTGTGGTGGATGATGCCATTGTGGTGATTGAAAATACGCACCGAGTTTTTGACAATGGTAAGGTGCCTATCCGCAAAGCTGCTAAGATTGCTGCCGGTGAAGTATTTATGCCGGTGCTTTCAGGTACTTTGGTTGTATTAGCTCCGTTTGTGCCACTTGCATTTTGGCCTGGCACGATTGGTGAATTCATGTTCTTTCTTCCGGTCACTTTGATCGTTGCATTACTTGCTTCGTTGGTGGTGGCCTATATCATGAACCCTGTTTTTGCTGCTGACTTTATGAAACCACACGATCATGATCACAGCCGAACAAAGCTTACAAAAGGATATAAAATCACCGCAGTCATTTTCGCAGCCTTAGCATTGATATGGTATATCACCGGAAATTTTGGTTTAGGAAACTTTACCGTATTCCTGTTTGGAATTTATTCATTACATCGCTTTGTGCTGGAAGAGGTGATTTCCAATTTTCAAAACAACGGATGGCCAAAAGTTCAGAATGGTTATAAGAACATGATTGCCTGGTGTATTCATGGCTGGAGACCTGCCGGTGTGATTGCTTCGGTGATTGCTTTATTTATTTTCGCCATTGTGTTCACCGCCATCAGAAAGCCTCCGGTAGGGTTTTTCCCTGTTGGCGATCCTAATTTCATCTACACGTATATACGCATGCCGATTGGAACAGACCAGCGGACTACGGACTCGGTGACCAAGATTGTGGAGGCTAAAGTAGTGGCTGCGGTTGGCAAAGATAATAAGATGGTAGAGTCGATCATTTCCAACGTGGCGGTTGGAGCTGCCGAAGATCAATTTTCGGGCAACAATGCTCAGCCCCATTTAGGAAAAGTGGCCGTAGCGTTTGTTGATTTTGCTCATCGCGATGGGCTGTCTTCCAAAGTCTATCTGGATAAAATACGGGAAGGTGTGAAAGGAATTAAAGGGGCAGAGATTTCAGTCAATCAGGAAGCCAATGGACCTCCAACAGGCAAGCCAATTAACATCGAAGTTGCTGCAGATGATTTTGAAGTGCTGGTAAAAACAGCCGATCGTGCGAAACGTTACCTGGATTCTTTACAGATACCAGGCGTGGAGGAGTTGAAGTCGGATTTTGAAAGCAGTAAGCCGGAAATTGTCATCAACATCGACCGTGAAAAAGCTAATCGCGAGGGAATTTCCACAGGACAGATTGGTAATATTCTTCGTACTGCCATTTTCGGTTCAGAAGTTTCAAAATTTCGGGATGCTAACGATGATTATCCGATTCAGCTGCGTGTTAAAGAATCACAACGCAACGATATCAATACGTTGATGAACATGCCAATTACATTCAGAGATATGACTATGGGTGGTGTAGTGCGCCAGGTGCCGCTCTCTTCAATAGCTAAGATTGAATACTCTAACAGTTATGCGGGCATTCGCAGGATTGATTCCAAGCGTGTGATTAGCCTTTCCTCAAACGTCTTAACCGGATTTAACGAAAACGAAGTAGTTGCAGAAATAAAAGAGAAGTTGAACAGTTTGTCTTATCCGGATGAAGTCGAAATTAAATTAACCGGTGCTCAGGAACAGCAAGAAGAGACTGCTACCTTTTTAGGAAGAGCTGGCCTCATTGCACTGGGATTGATATTTATGATTTTAGTGATACAGTTTAATTCAGTGAGCAAGCCGCTGATTATCTTATCGGAAATTGTATTGAGTATTATTGGTGTGTTGATTGGATTCTCTTTATTCCGTATGGAGATATCGATTGTTATGACGGGCGTTGGTCTTATGGCTTTGGCCGGTATTGTCGTTCGCAATGGTATTTTACTGTTAGAGTTTACCGACCTTTTGATTTCACAAGGCGTAGAACTGGAAACTGCTATTATAGAAGCAGCCAAGACTCGTATGACACCGGTGTTATTAACAGCTATGGCTGCCACGCTTGGATTAATTCCTTTGGCTGTCGGGTTGAATATTGACTTCGTAGATTTATTTACCGAATTCAATCCTCATATTTTCTTTGGAGGCGATAACGTGGCATTCTGGGGACCTCTGTCATGGACCATGATCTTTGGATTGATCTTCGGAACTTTCCTTACCTTATTCCTGGTTCCGGTGATGTATCTTCTTACCGCTCGCCTGAAGGAGATTGTTTTTAAGAAAAAGACCAGTGAACACATTTCAACCACAAATTGATTTTGTAGCTAAATTACTTTAACGCTCATAAAATAAATTGAACCATCCAACGACTCACAGTTGGATGGTTTGTTTATGAGATACCGAATGATTACACTTTTATTTTTTGTGATTGCTTTTTTTCTGATCGACATCTATGTCTTTCAGGCTGTGTTGAATGTGAGCAAAAGCTGGCCTTCACCCTGGAAAGCAATGATGCGATACGGATTCTGGATACCAACCCTGCTCTGTATTGGTGCACTGGCCTGGTGGTTTTTTGCTGATCCATACAAAATCAATTCTGGCGCCCGCAACTGGATTATGACCGGATTGTTTGCTACCTATTTCTCAAAGCTATTTGCCGTGTTGTTTTTATTCGTTGATGATGGCCAGCGATTGGTTAAATGGATAGCCCGATATTTTTCAAAGAAACCAGCCGAATCGATGACAGGTGAAGTGATCTCGCGCTCACAATTTCTTACCCACGCAGCGTTAGCCGCAACCGTCATTCCTTTTGGTGCGATGGCTTACGGAATTATTTCAGGTGCTCATGATTATCGCGTAAAGCGTATCGCTATCAAGTTGCCCAACTTACCAAAATCATTTGATGGCATTCGTATCGCACAGCTATCGGATATTCACTCAGGAAGTTTTTTTAACAAGACGGCCGTGAAAGGTGGTGTCGAAATGGTTTTGAAGGAAAAGCCGGATATGATTTTCTTCACGGGGGATCTGGTGAATAATGAATCCAGTGAAGTAAAGGGCTACATGGATGTGTTTAATAAACTTCGCGCACCATTGGGCGTTTTTTCGGTAACCGGTAATCATGATTATGGGGATTATAAAAACTGGGCTTCGAAAGAAGATAAACAACAGAACTTTAAAGATCTGATCGAGGCACATCGCTTATTAGGATTTGATCTTTTAATGAACCAGCACCGAACCATCGAACAAAGTGGTGATCGCATTGCGATTATTGGTATTGAGAACTGGGGAGGAAGATTTGTTAAATATGGAAAACTGGATCAAGCCTATGCCGGCACAGACGAAGTGAGTACAAAGATTTTATTGTCGCACGATCCTTCTCATTGGGATGCACAAGTTCGGCCAGGTTATCAGGATATTGATTTGATGCTCTCCGGTCATACTCATGGGTTTCAATTTGGCGTTGAGATTGGAGGATTTAAATGGAGTCCATCTCAGTATGCATACAAGCAATGGGCAGGTCTCTATAAAGAGGATGATCAATACTTGTATGTTAATCGCGGCTTTGGATATCTCGGTTACCCCGGACGTGTAGGTATGCCACCTGAGATTACCATACTCGAACTAAAACGCGCATAAATTTTTAGTTGAGGTATCCTTTGGGCGTTTTGCCAGTCACCCGTTTAAAGGTTCTGTTAAAGTGCGATAAATTCTGAAATCCTGATTCGTAACAAACTTCCTGAATACTCTTTTCCTTTTCAATTAACATTTTACAAGCGTTGCTTATTCTCACTTCATTTAAAAAGTTCGTGTAGGTCTTTCGGGTGCGCACTTTAAAATACCGGCAAAAGGCTTCGGCTGAAAGATTGGCTACTTCGGCCACTTCTTCAATTTTAATTTTACGATGACTTTGACTGAACGTGAATTGTAATAGATCATTCATCCGTTTTCCTTCCGTCACAGTGAGGTGGGTATGAGCTTGCGTGATGGATAGTGGAATCAATTCCCTGGATTCGCTCAGCACTTTTAATAATTGCATGAAGTGGATCAGTTTGTCAATTCCTTGAAGAGGCACCATTTGCCGAATCAATTGAATGAGTTGAGATTGTGTTTTGCCCTGAATGCGATATCCAACACCTGATTTGGTCAGGAAGTGATGAGTCTTTTGAAGTTCATCCAATTGCCAGAAACTTTCGCCTGCATAGCGCTCATCAAAATACAGCGAGATTGAATTTACTTTTAGCTTGCTCTTCGGCTTATAATAGATATCGTCACTTCTAAAAACATGCGGCTGGCCGCTGCCAATAAGAAAAAGACTTCCGTCTGAAAACCGGCCCACATAGTCACTGGCAATGAGCGTACCTTCTCCTTTTTCAATGAACATAATTTGCGTTTCCTGATGCTGATGGAGTTTATCATAGAGATGAGGAATAACATCCACCTGGATGCGGAAAGCTTCCTGGGAAGTCTTGGGGATACGGAAAGGAATTACCTTCATGATGACTTATTTTGATCAAATTTAATCATCAAACCGATAATAAGTGATCAATATAGTATCATTATTCACCAGTTCAGGCAAATCAATATCCATTTCAGACGCGTAATTTTGACTTCCTAAACCAAACATTCTCATTATGGCAATTCAATGGAAGGGAGTTTTCCCGGCACTTACTACCAAGTTTACTTCTGATGATAAGCTTGATTTTCCTTTGTTCGAAAAAAATCTCCATGCCCAGCTTGATGCGGGTGTAGAAGGTGTTATACTGGGTGGCACATTAGGTGAAGCCAGTGTGTTGAGTAACGATGAGAAATTTGATTTAGTGAAGTTCACGGTGGATAAAGTAGCAGGTAAAGTTCCTGTGGTGATGAACATTGCCGAAGGAAGTACACGCGAAGCTGTAACGCTGGCGCTCGAAGCGGAAAAGTGTGGAGCTACCGGATTGATGATGTTGCCTCCCATGCGCTACAAATCTGATCACCGCGAAACGGTCGCTTATTTCAAAGCCGTAGCCGAGTCGAGCAGCTTGCCTATCATGATTTATAACAACCCGATCGATTATAAAATTGAGGTGACACTGGATATGTTTGGTGAGTTGGCTGACAACAAAAACATCCAGGCCATAAAAGAATCTACACGTGATGTATCCAACGTAACTCGGTTGATCAATCGCTATGGTGATCGCTTCAAAATTCTTTGTGGTGTGGATACCATTGCCATGGAAGAACTGATGCTTGGTGCTGATGGTTGGGTTGCCGGATTGGTATGTGCATTTCCGAAAGAGACCGTAGCAGTTTATAAATTAACAAAGGCAAATAAGATTGCTGAAGCGCTCAACATATACCGTTGGTTCTTGCCATTATTGGAATTGGATATTCATCCTAAATTGGTTCAGTACATTAAGCTGGCAGAACAAGAAGCAGGAATCGGATCAGAAACCGTGCGTGCTCCACGCTTAATCCTTGCTGGAGAAGAACGCGAGCGCATTTTGAAAGTGATTCGAGAAGGAATTAAGAGCAGACCTGATTTAGGTTAGGATTAAATCAGAATCCCATGCACATTAATCTGGACGAAAAATTCAACAGATTTTCGGAGCACTGGCATCCCTATATCATAGGGGAACTCAATGATAATTATGTGAAGCTTGCTAAAGTGAAGGGCAACCTGATCTGGCATCAGCATGAACATGAGGATGAGATGTTTGTCGTTTTGAGCGGAACATTGATGATGGACTTTCGCGATGGACGAACAATTTCAATCCGGCCAGGAGAAATTTTAATTGTTCCTAAAAACACAGAGCCCCGTCCGTGGACTAATGACGAGGAAGTTAAATTGATGCTGATCGAACCCAAAGGGACTAAGCATACAGGTGAAATTATAGATGAACAGACTGTTACGAAGCTGGAATGGATATAATAATATTGTAGTGATTTAACCGGTCACTACATTTAATTTGGGGACGGAAACCATGTACTAATAATCTAAGAGGCGAATGCTATGAAATATACCGATGCTACGATTGATCAAGTGAATGCAGGGATGCAGGAGGCGCACATTGCATTTCTATCCTATAAGAATTTCTCCGGAACGAAGAAAGCCGGATTTCTTCGCGCCATTGCCGATGAAATTGAAGCATTGGGTGTGGAGTTGGTAACCACAGCGATGCGTGAGACTAATCTCCCTGAAGCACGCATCATTAATGAACGCGGCCGCACGACAGGTCATTGTCGCATGTTTGCTGATCTGGTTGAAGATGGATCGTGGGTAGAAGCAAGAATAGATACCGCGATTCCTGATCGTGTGCCAGCACCCAAACCTGACATCAGAAAGATGTTGGTGCCGATTGGCCCTGTAGTAGTTTTCGGTGCAGCGAATTTTCCTTTAGCCTATTCTACTGCAGGGGGTGATACTATTTCTGCATTGGCAGCCGGTTGCACAGTCATTGTTAAAGCCCATCCCGCGCACGCGGAAACTTCCACATTGATTGCAGGAGCAATCAATAAAGCCATAGAAAAAACAGGAATGCCCCAAGGTGTATTTCAACATATTCACGGAGCGAGCTTTGAAGTAGGTCAGGCATTAGTGAAACATCCATTTACAAAAGCAGTAGGCTTTACTGGTTCTTTGGCAGGAGGGAAGGCATTGTTTGATTTAGCTAATCAACGCCCGGAACCTATTCCGGTATTTGCTGAGATGAGTAGTATCAATCCAGTGATTCTATTACCAGAAACATTAAGCAGAGATGCAGAAAAAACGGCTACCAGTTTAGCGGGTTCAATAGCGTTAGGTGTTGGTCAGTTTTGTACTAACCCGGGATTGATCATTGCAGTGGAGGGTGAAGGATTGGATCGGTTCAGAAAAGCATTATCCGCAGAAATTCAAAAAGCAAATTCAGGCACCATGTTGCACCTGGGGATTGCCGATAATTATGCTAAGAAATTAGCGAATACACTCGCACAGAAAGGTGTAAAGGTAGAAGGTCAATCTTCGTCCGAAGCCAATGCTTCTCAAGGCAGACCTCATGTTGCTTCCGTATCCGCAGAGGAGTTCATGAAAAATCCTGCGTTAGCAGAAGAAGTGTTCGGACCGTTCTCGTTGATTGTTCGTTGCAGGACAAATGATGAATTACTTTCTGTCGTGAATCGTTCACATGGTCAGCTCACATCGACCATCATAGCCGATGAAGCAGAGTTAACGAAATACGCTAGCCTCATTAACATGTTGGTTGAGAAGGCGGGTCGTATTGTGGTGAATGGAGTTCCTACTGGTGTGGAAGTTTGTGCTTCTATGCAGCACGGTGGTCCGTACCCCGCCACAACTGATTCACGTTTCTCTGCCGTGGGCACCGATGCTATTAAACGTTTTGCACGCCCGGTTGCTTTTCAGAATTTTCCTGATGCTGTTTTGCCTTATGAATTGCAGGCATTGAATCCATTAAAAATTTGGAGATTGAGAGATAATGAGTGGGGAAGGATCTGATAACAGATTCAAGGTGGAATCCGAAAAATTGAATTCGAATCTATTTGTTTAACTGAAAATATTTGAGACGGTGATTAATATTCAACATCAGGCAACGAGTATTCAGGGCCCTGCTAAAACATTCTTTTGTATTGATGCACACACATGTGGTAATCCGGTGCGCGTGGTGGCCGGAGGCGGTCCTCATTTGGAGGGCAAAAATATGAGTGAGAAACGTCAACACTTTTTGCGTGAGTATGATTGGATCCGCAAGGGCCTGATGTTTGAACCACGTGGTCATGATATGATGAGTGGAAGTATTTTATACCCACCATCCGATCCGGCCAACGATGTGGGCATTCTTTTTATTGAGACGAGTGGTTGCTTGCCGATGTGTGGTCATGGTACCATTGGTACTGTTACTATTGCTATTGAAGAAGGATTGGTGATACCTAAAACTCCTGGAATATTAAACCTGGAAGTGCCAGCAGGCTTGGTTCGCGTTGAATATAAGCAGGTTGGTAAAAAAGTTGAAGCGGTTCGCATTACTAACGTAAAGGCATACCTTGCTGCAGAAAACATTGTAGCCGAATGCCCGGATCTTGGTGAATTAATTTTGGATGTTTCTTATGGTGGAAATTTTTATGCCATCGTGGATCCACAACCAAATTTTCCAGGACTTGAACATTATACCGCTGATCAATTAATCAGTTGGAGCCGCGAACTCAGAAAAAACATTAATAAGAAATATCAATTCGTTCATCCTGAAAATCCAACGATCAATGGATGCAGCCATATTTTGTGGGCAGGAAAAGTAATCGATCCAACATCAACCGCCCGCAATGCTGTGTTTTATGGTGATAAAGCAATCGATCGCTCGCCCTGTGGAACGGGTACATCAGCGCGTTTAGCTCAATGGCATGCCAAAGGGAAATTGAAAAAAGGCGAGAATTTTATTCATGAGAGTATCATAGGCTCTAAATTCATCGGACGGATTGAAGAGGAAACAGAATTGAACGGCAAACCGGCCATCATTCCAAGCGTAGAAGGTTGGGCTAAAGTTTACGGATATAATACCATCAAAATTGATCCGGAGGATGATCCTTACGCTTATGGATTTCAGGTTCTTTAATTGACGACAACATCATGAGCAATATCGGAATTATCGGAGGTGGAATTATCGGATTGAGTTCGGCCTATTATTTAACAAAGGCAGGACATCAGGTCACCATCATTGAGCAAAGTGATTTGAAAGATGGTTGCTCATTTGGCAATGCTGGCATGATTGTGCCGAGTCATCTTATTCCATTAGCTGCACCGGGCATGATTTCAAAAGGCATCCGCTGGATGTTTAATTCTACTAGCCCGTTTTACGTGAAACCTCGCCTGAGTGGTGATTTGATCAGGTGGGGATATCATTTCTATAAGAACTCTACGAAGGAGCATGTTGCGAAAGCTGCACCCGCACTAAAGGAAATTAGCTTACTAAGTAAGGCTATGTATCAGCAACTGGCCAAAGAGCTTCCTTTTGATTTTGGTTATCACGAACGCGGCCTGCTCATGCTCTATCAAACGAAGGAGACAGAACATGAAGAAGCAGAAACTGCAGCGCTCGCCAATAAACAGGGTATCGAAGCGCATATAATTTCATCAGAGGAAGTGCAGAAGCTGGAACCCGAAGTAAAAGTGAAAGCACGTGGTGGCGTTTATTTTCCTGGCGATGCGCACATCACGCCACAGTCGTTAGTCAATCAGCTCATGACTTTTCTGAAGGAGAAGCATGTAAAGTTTCAGACGAGTACTACCGTTCAGGATTTTGTTATTGAATCCGGTAAAATCAAAACCATTCAAACCGATCAAGGAGATTTTTCATTTGATGATCTTGTAATTGCTACAGGATCATGGTCGGGATTGCTGGCTGCCAAGTTAGATTTATCGTTGCCTATGCAGGCAGGAAAAGGCTATAGCTTCACTATTCCAAACATGGAAAAGAATGTGCGCACACCATCTATTTTTCTGGAAGCACGTGTAGCGGTTACCCCCATGATGGGTAATTCTTTGCGCTTCGGTGGCACCATGGAAATCACAGGTGTTGATCATAGCATTAGCATGAATCGTGTGAAGGGAATTGTGGATTCTATTCCTCGTTATTATCCTGAACTGAATGTACCAATGCCGAAGGTTGATGAGATCTGGCACGGACTGAGACCTTGCTCACCAGACGGACTTCCTTACATCGGACGAAGTAAAAAAATAGCAAACCTGGTATTGGCCACCGGGCATTCCATGATGGGTTTGAGTCTTGGCCCAGGCACTGGAAAGTTAGTTTCTGAATTAGTCAATCAGGAAAAAACCAGTATTGGTATTGACGCATTTACGCCAGAGCGGTTCTGATGAGACAAAAGTGAGTTCCTGTCAGAACTTATTTTCATTGGTAACCATCTACGTTTTGTTGAATATTCCGTTAGAGGAATCGTTAACCCTATCCCGTACGATATGTTTAAAAACAATCTTAAAATTGCTTTACGAAGTTTACTAAAGCAAAAAGTCTATACCCTGATCAATGTCTTGGGTTTATCAGTAGGCATTGCCAGTTGCATTTTGATTGTTCTCTTTGTGCGCAATGAATTTTCGTATGATACCTTCTTTGCGGATAAGGAAAATATTTATCGCATGGTGTTGGAGCGAAAGTATCCCAATCACTCTACTTTTTATGCTGTGGTACCTCATTCCTTTGAAAGCATCATTAAGCGTGATTTTCCTGAAGTGGAGGAGGCGGTAAACGTATTTGGGTTTACTAACTTCTCCTTATCGTATAAAAATGAACGTGATGAAGTAAGTCAGTTTGACGAAGATTTTGTTGCCATCACGGATACTAGTTTTTTTAAGATTTTCAATTTTAAATTACTTCAGGGAAATCCTTCCACAGCTTTAGGGCAGGCAAATGAAATGGTCGTGACGGTTGAAATGGCAAGGCGATATTTTGGTAATGCTGATCCCATTGGAAAAATTATTAAGGCAGGTGAGCAGGAATTTAAAGTCAGTGGCGTTTGCGAAAATGTTCCGGCCAATTCGCACTTCAAGTTTAGTGCATTGATTGCTGTTTCCTCATTTCCATTTGCAAGGCGTGAAAATTTTACTTCGTTCTCTACGTACACCTATTTCAAATTGAAGTCCGGAAGTGATCCTGCTGCGATGGAGGCCAAAATTCCTAAAGTGGTTGATACGTATGCGGCTGCTCAGATTGAAAACAACCTTGGAAAATCGTGGGCCGATTACAGCAAAGAAGGTAATGGCTATCGCTATTTTCTTCAGCCTTTAACAGAGATTCATTTAGATCCTACAAATCTTGAAGCTCAAATGAAGCCCGGAGGTAATCGGACTTCGGTGTACATCATGATTTCCGTAGCGATTTTAATTTTGTTAATCGCTTGCATCAATTTCATGAATCTGGCCATAGCTCGTTCTGCCGAGCGTGCCAAAGAGGTAGGTATCCGTAAAGTAATGGGTTCATTTAAACAACAACTGATTACTCAATTTCTTACCGAGTCATTTGTATTGAGTGCTGTTGGTGTAACATTAGCCGTTACCATTCTTTATTTTATTCTTCCTTATTTTAATAATCTCACTGAAAAGCAACTCGTCATCCCGTTTGACTTAACGTCTTTATTGGTCTTGGTAGCTCTGACCATTTTCGTGGGATTATTGGCAGGAATCTATCCGTCATTTATTCTCTCATCATTCAATCCTGTGGTGGTGATGAAAGGGAATTTCACTGGACATTCAAAAGGAAAATGGATCAGGAATGGATTGGTGATTTTTCAATTCTGGATTTCCATCATCCTGATGATCGGCACGATGGTCATTCAGAATCAAATGAAATTCATGTCAGATAAATCGTTGGGTTTTGATCAAGAGCAAGTGTTGGTGGTGGAGAAAGGATTTAACCTGGAGGCGCAGCGAATGACCACACTGATTGAAGAAATAAAACGATTACCGGAAGTGGAGCGCGCTGCAGGTTCATTTGCCATTCCTTCGCACGAAGGTGATTTTTTTGGAATCCAGTTTCAGCCAGAAGGATCATCGGAAATACTAACCACCAAGACGATGGTTATCGCTGATGGGTTAGGGGAGACCCTGGGAATGGAATTGCTAGAGGGAAGATGGTTTTCTAAAGAGACCAAGGATTCACTCTCGATTATGCTCAATGAAGCTGCCGTAAAAGTCATGGGCCTGGAAAATCCCATCGGAAGAAAGCTAGTTGAAATACAAGAGCGTCCTGAGGGAAACGTCTCTGTTCCGTATGTGATTACTGGAATTGTCAAGGACTTTAATTTTAACTCATTGCGCGATAAAGTCACACCGTTGGTGATTCAGAGTAACGAGGTTTTTGGTGGTATCAATCAATATGTCGTAGCGAGAATTAAAGCAGGACAAACATCTTCAGCCATTCAGTCCATTGAAGCGAAATGGAAGCAGTTGGTGCCAGAGCAAGCATTTAAATTTTCTTTCCTGGATCAAAACATCAATGAGCAATATAAAGGAGAGCAGCAATCCGGTAGATTGTTTGCGATCTTTTCCGGGCTGGCCATTTTTGTTTCTTGCATCGGTTTGTTTGCGTTATCCGCATACATCACGAATCTGCGCACAAAAGAAATTGGAGTGAGGAAAGTATTGGGTGCCTCGGTGCAAGGCGTTGTTGTTCTTCTGTCGATGGATTTTACCAAGATGATTCTATTATCGTTTGTGATGGCTGTGCCGGTAGCCTGGTATGTGATGGAGCATTGGTGGCTGCAAAACTTTGCCTATCGCATTGATATCAGCGTATCGATTTTTTTAATTTCCGGGGCGATGACGTTTATGATTGCCTGGCTTACGGTGAGCTATCAATCGATAAAAGCCGCGATTCAGAATCCGATTAAATCACTGCGAAGCGAATAACTTCTATTTGTTATGCCTGGATGCGTTGTAACCCAATAACGTAGTTTCTACTATGATGAGATTTTTATTGAAGTTGGAATACAGCAATTTCACCAGGTCCTTATTTTGCATGTCGTTGGCGATGGAAAATCCCTTATCAAAATCCGATGGGCTTAAGAGTAAGAACTCCATCACATTTCCCGTGCCTCCGGCTTTAGCGAGATGTTGGATGATGGTACGTTCTTGTTCAGTAAGATCCACTTTTACTTTTTAAACTTATTTACCAGCATTGCCAGCTTTTCTTCCATGCTGATTTCCTTTTCTTTTGGCTTTTCCTTAGCGCGATCGTTCGGTCGGATATTCCTGAAATCTTTTTTTGGAGCGTTGTTTTCCTTAGGGCCGGTTTTCTGTTTTGGTGCTGGTGCAGGCTGATCGGCAAACGGATCACTCTTCATCGACAATCCTATACGTTTACGAGCCGTGTCCACTTCTACTATCGTCACTTTTACTTTCTGTTGCACCGCAACCACTTCTTTTGGATCTTTTATAAACCTATCCGAGATGTGACTAATGTGAACCAAGCCATCCTGATGGACACCAATATCCACAAAGGCACCGAAGTTGGTTACGTTGGTAACAATGCCGGGTAATGACATTCCGATTTTCAAATCACCAATCGTATTTACACCTTCTGTGAAACTGAAGACTTCAAAGGTCTGTCGCGGATCTCGACCTGGTTTTTCCAATTCATGGAGAATATCCGTAAGCGTAGGCAATCCTACTTTCTCCGTAACATATTTTTTTAAATCGAGCTGCTTACGGATTTCGTTGCTGCTCATGAGTTCTTTTACAGAACATCCCAAGTCGGTAGCCATCTGCTGAACAATCGGATAACTTTCCGGATGGACTGCACTGGCATCCAATGGATTTTCAGCTTCGCGAATGCGCAGGAAACCAGCTGCTTGCTCAAATACTTTTTCTCCTAAGCGCGAAACCTTCATTAATGATTCACGGTCTTTAAACGGACCATTTTGATTTCTGAACTCTACAATGTTTTTCGCTAATGCAGGGCTTAAACCGGATACATAAGAAAGCAATTCTTTACTGGCTGTGTTTACTTCAACACCAACAGAGTTTACACAACTCATCACCACATCATCCAAACCCTGCTTTAGTTTGGTTTGTTCAACATCGTGTTGATACTGACCTACACCAATTGATTTAGGATCGATCTTCACCAATTCGGCTAACGGATCCATCAATCTTCTTCCAATAGAAACTGCACCGCGCACGGTCACATCTTTATCAGGAAATTCATCGCGCGCCACTTGCGAAGCAGAGTATACTGAGGCTCCGCTTTCATTCACCATCATCACGAGAATTTTGTGAGGCAGTCCGATTGATTTCGCAAAGGATTCCGTCTCTCTGCCGGCAGTTCCATTACCAATCGAGATGGCTTCAATATCAAACTTTTCGCAAAGCGATTTAATCAATGCTGCTGACTTGGCGCTTTCACGTTGTGGCTCATGTGGATAGATGACATCGTAATGCAAGAGTTTGCCTTGACGATCCAAACACACCACTTTGCAACCTGATCTAAAACCAGGATCTAGCGCCAAAACATTTTTCTGACCGAGTGGAGCCGACAACAAAAGTTCTTTCAGGTTGGAGGCAAACACTTTAATGGCTTCTTCGTCTGCCTTCATTTTGGATTCCATGCGTACTTCTGTTTCCAGAGAAGGGCGCAACAATCTCTTGTAACAATCTTTGATGGCAAGCTGTATTTGTTTCGCAGCGGCATTCTCTTTGGTGATATATTGACGCTCCATGGAGCTAATCGCTAATTCTTCCGGAGGAAAAATATCAAGCGCTAATATTCCTTCTTTTTCTCCTCTGCGCATGGCCAGCAAGCGATGAGATGGAGTTTTGGTAATGGACTCACTCCATTCAAAATAATCTTTGAATTTTTGTCCTTCGGCTTCTTTGCTTTTGAATACCCGTGATTCAATCAATCCTTCACTCCAGAACAATTCACGAACACGCTTTCGTGTATCTGGATTTTCACTCACCCATTCTGCAATAATATCACGTGCGCCATCCAATGCTTCCTGTACATTCGCAACACCTTTCTCTGAATCGATAAATGTTTGAGCAACTGTTTCCGGGTCAAAATTTTCCTGATCAAAAATTTTTTGAGCCAATGGTTCAAGTCCTTTTTCCTTAGCTACACTGGCACGTGTTTTACGCTTAGGTCTGTAGGGCAAATAAATATCTTCTAACTCAGCCAGTGTTTGCGCCATCACGATAGCCGACATTAATTCGGGTGTGAGTTTACCTTGTTTTTCAATCGAGGTGATTACTGCTTCTCTGCGTTTATCTAACTCGCTCAGTTGTTCAATGCGATCACGGATGGTAGTAATCATCACTTCATCCATGCTTCCAGTCATTTCTTTTCGATATCGCGATATGAATGGAATTGTAGCTCCTTCGGAGAGTAATTGTGCAACGGCATGAACGTTTTTAATAGGTTGGTTGATTTCTTTCGAAATCATATCCACCCAGCGCGAAAGATTTTCTTGTTCCATATTTTTTGATCAGGCGCGCAAAAATAGGAGAAGGAATTTACAGTGCCTAAGAATTAAGGCGATTCATTGCAGGAACGAGTAAAAACAAAAATGCCACACCGGTTAGGGTGTGGCATCATAATTTCTTATTTCAAACCGAATTAATATTCTTTATTGAAATCACCTCTACGGAAGCCACCGCCACCGCCACGGTTTCCACCACGGCTGCCGCCACCGCCACTACCTTCTTCGCGAGGGCGTGCTTCGTTTACGACAAGGTTTTTTCCCATGAAATCAGCTCCGTTAAGCTCATTGATTGCATTACGGCCGGCTGAGTCATCTGCCATTTCAATAAATCCAAAGCCACGGCTACGCTGTGTAACTTTGTCCATGATGATCTTAGCAGAGCTTACTTCACCATACTCGGCAAATAACTGCTTCAGTTGTTCCTCGGATGCCTTCCAGGGAATGTTTGCTACATAAATGTTCATTTTTGTTTTTGAAATTAAGTGATAAATGTTCTTGCTAATTCTATAGGACCAGACCGAAAATAAACACGTTGAGTGAAGTACTTCAGGTAGGAATTATATGATTAACGTATCAAAGGTAATAGTTTTTTCCAATTATCCTCTTTTTGGGCGTCCAAAGGCCGATTTTTGAAATAAAGCGTTCAAATAAGTCAATTGGATTGATATTGAGGATGGCCGCTTATGAATTTTAATAGACTTTTTCGGGCTGTTGCCTGCACTTTTCCTTGCATGAAGGGTGTCCAGCCCAACAGGAGCCCAGAAAAACCTAAAGCCATTCTGCTCCACCGCCAAAAGTTAAATGTATCCGTATGTTTTATGATTAGTCCATCTTTGAAGTCGAAGTTGGCATGGATAATATTATGTACCTGCCGCCCCGAGGGTGAAAAGGTATACCGGGCATCCCAACGGCAACTGCCATGATCGCCATTTGCGGCAACTTCCGAATATTGCAATGAAAAATTCTGAGCGTTTTCGCAGAGCATGTGCCACATGGCTTTCGCCTCATCACTATTTAGATTCGGAAAGGCGGCATCACTAAATCGTGCTTCAGGTTGATAACACGATTGCATGGTTTTCCAATCGCGCTGCTGAAAGGCCTGATAAAATTTGGTAATGATTTCCTGGTTCTGATTCATG
>CANIVF010000075.1 GCA_947470895.1 Bacteroidota bacterium | reverse complement strand
TAGAGTTTGTGGATAACTTCTTTCTCTATGAGAATCAATCAGTTAGTTTCTAATGCATAGCATTAGGATGGTTTGGAATAATACTTGCTCAAAGAGCCTTATTTTCATAGAGTTATATCGAATTCTATTTTTCTAATGCATGATCTCGGATAAACATTGTGATGCCATGGATAAGAAAGGCTCCCCAAAACATAAGACCAAAAAAAAATACATACCTGAATAGTTTCTTCATGAAAAACCAGGATACATTTCAATCTTAGCACTCAACAAATCAACTTTTTAAAGCTTTAAAAAAAACACCCTTCGTTAATTTTAGGGTGATTCATTCTAATCAGTACTAATAATTATTTTAAGACCTCGGCCGTTGATCAGGTCGCCTCTTCCCTTTAAACGCTCCCTGCTTTCCTGAATTTCTCCCCTTGCCTTTTCCTCCGCCCCCGTTACTGGAATGCGTTCTTGCTTCCGGATTATACGCTGGGCCAACACCTAACTCAGGAGCCAAAGGCATTTTAGGAACATCCTTGCCAATCAGGCTTTCTATGCGGAAAAACTTGCGCTGGTCCATCTCATTGATAAACGTGATGGCTGTGCCGGTAGTCGCTGCACGTGCTGTTCTTCCAATGCGGTGGATGTAATCTTCAGGATCAGGTGGAACATCGAAGTTGATCACGAGATCAATGCCTTCCACATCGATACCCCGTGAAAGCACATCGGTACCAATCAGAATCGTGAGTTGTTTGTTCTTGAATTCACGCAGCACACTTTCACGTTCGTTTTGCTCAAGATCGGAGTGAATGGCTTTTACTTTCAAACCAAGTCGTTGAAGGTTGCGATCGAGTTTCTTTACATTTTCTTTAGTCGAAGCAAAGATCAGCACACTATTAAATTGTTTGTCTTTCAACAAATAATCAATCAGTTTTTCCTTTTGTTCATTGTGCACCATGTAAGCCTGCTGCAAAATTCCTTCAGCCGGTTTTGAAATAGCGATGTTGATCTCTACAGGATTTTTTAAAATACGGTTGGCCAATGCACGTATCTTTGGTGGCATAGTTGCCGAAAAGAAAAGCGTTTGCCGGTTTGTTGGAAGTTCTTTGATGATGCGAAGAATGTCTTCATAAAAACCCATGTCGAGCATGCGGTCGGCCTCATCCAATACCAGGTGTTCTACGTGATCAAATTTAATCGTGCCCATGGCAATCTGCGCCAGAAGTCTTCCAGGGGTGGCAATAATGATATCAACTCCGCCTTCCATGGCACGCTTTTGCTGATCCCAGGTGGCGCCATCGCCACCTCCATAAATCGGGATGGAGCTCACACCCAAAAAATAAGAGAAGCCTTCAATCTGCTGGTCGATTTGCTGGGCCAGTTCGCGCGTAGGCGCAATGATCACCGTGTTCAGATGTCTCTTTTCGGATGCTACTATATTATTGAGGATCGGCAGCACATAAGCAGCTGTTTTACCAGTGCCTGTTTGCGCGCACGCAATCAGGTCTTTTTTATCAAGAATTACCGGTACTGCCTGTTCTTGTATGGGTGTCGGCTTGGAGAAACCCATGGCATCCAATCCGTCAAGTAAGCGCGGATGGAATTTAAAATCGTGAAATGTCAAAATGTAAGTGTTATTATAAGTCTAAAAAACAAAGGCGTTGGACCTTTTAATTCTTCAAAGATACAATAAGTTAGGCAAACTCATTTTAACCTGTAAGTGTCATACTGTACCTTGGATGTCACTTCACCATAAAAGAGTTTCAGATGTCTCAGCCTCACCCCAACGAAAAGGACTTTTCAATAGCCTTCACAGTGCATAAAAGTGACATTGACGAGTTAGGTCATGTCAATAACGTAGTCTATGTGCGATGGATGCAAGAGGTAGCTGCGGCACACTGGGATTCATTGGCTTCTTCTGAAATAAAACAAAAGTATGTATGGGTAGTGCTGCGACATGAAATTGATTACCTAAGCGCGGCCTTTGAAAATGATTCTATAACAGCTACCACCTGGGTAGGCGAATCTAATGGGGCACGCTCCGAACGTTTTGTTCATATCACCAACACAAAATCCGGCAGGCTAATTGCCAAAGCAAAAACGACCTGGTGCATGCTCGATGGTGCTACCCTGAAACCCAAAAGAGTAGATGAAGAAGTCGTTAAATTATTGAATGGCCAAGTCTGATTTTTTGTAACAGATTCACTGATTAGACCACCAATGATTCAATCTGTGAATCAGTGGCAAAAGGGAAATAAATATAAACTGACAAAAGTCACCTTTTTCCTTAAGTTTAATCATAACCAATTCTTGATCTAAGATGTTCCTTTAACTCCTCAAAGACGCAGAAATCATCCGCGTTTTTGGCCCCGGATTATGGAACCCTACGCATTACTCACCTTCTTTCTTACCGCAGCTGTTTTAGTAGGAGGCGCTATTGCCTTCGCCTATTATGCTGCGCCCAGTTTGCCTGGATTGGTCAAATCAGAACCCTATGAGTGTGGCATTCCCACCGAAGGACCCACCTGGATTCAGTTTCATGTGGGTTATTATTTATACGCCATCATCTACCTCATCTTCGATGTAGAAACCGTGTTCATCTATCCCTGGGCTGTAGTGATGCGCGAAATTGGACTTACCGCATTTATTGAAATACTCATCTTCTTCACCATTCTTGGTTTGGGCTTGCTCTATGCCTGGAAGAAAAATGCACTGACGTGGGAATGAGGAATACAAGTAGGCAGTTGGCAGTAAGCAATAGGCAGTAATAAATGACTCTATGAAACCTGATATAAAATCAATACCCTACGATGAGTTCAACGACAACGAAACGTTGGAGGAACTCAAAAGATCGAGAAGTCCTGTGATCGTTTCAACGCTCGACAATATTATCAACTGGGGTCGATCCAATTCAGTATGGCCCCTCACCTTCGCCACCAGTTGTTGCGGTATTGAGATGATGGCCACCGGTGCACCTCGTCATGATTTTGCGCGTTTTGGCATTGAAGTGTATCGCGCGTCACCAAGGCAAGCGGATGTCATTGTAGTGGCCGGGACCATTGTGAAAAAGATGGCACCTGTGCTCAAACGTTTATACGATCAGATGGCTGATCCGAAATATGTGATCGCTATGGGTGCTTGTGCTGTTTCGGGTGGACCGTTTTATTACAACTCTTATTCAGTAGTGCGTGGTGTTGATCAGATTATTCCTGTTGATGTCTACATCCCAGGCTGCCCTCCCCGGCCTGAGGCCTTATTATATGGAGTGATGCAGTTGCAACGGAAGATCAAGATGCAAACCATAGCCAAAGAGGCTGGTGTAGAGTTGATCAGTCATCATATTGATAGCACAACGGCTGATCATTCACGCTATGTTGAGCCCGCTACTGAAAAACAAGAACCATTAACTGAAGAAGGAGAATGCAAACCGAAGAGCTAATTACCCTGATTACTTCGCTTGCACCTGATCAAAAACCAGGCATCAGCAAGCAATATCCGGAGTTCATCCTTCCGGCAGAAAAGCTTCATGAAGTCGCGAAGACATTAAAAGAAAATCCACAGACTAAAATGGATTACCTGTTCAGTCTTACCGCTTCGGATCGTAAAGATGGATTGAATGTAATCTATCACCTTACTTCAACCGAATACCCTCATACGGTTGTATTCAGAGTGATACTTGCCGATAAAGAAAATCCCATGGTAGCTACCGTAAGCGATCTCTGGAGTGGAGCCGAATACCTGGAACGTGAAGTGTTCGACTTATTTGGAATCAAATTCGAAAATCATCCTGACCTGCGCAGATTATTTCTGGATGATGAGTGGGTGGGCTATCCGCTTCGCAAAGACTATAAAGATTCTTTCATTTTTGAACGCTAATTACTATGGAAGCGACGTTACTTGATTTTGACCTGAGAGATAAAGAAGAGTATATCATTAACATGGGTCCTCAGCACCCATCTACCCATGGTGTGTTGCGTTTTGAAGTTTGTCTTCAGGGCGAACAAATAAAATACCTGAGACCTCATTGCGGCTATATTCATCGCGGCATTGAGAAAATGAGTGAAGCACTCACCTATCCGCAGCTCATCCACTTAACGGATCGAATGGATTATCTCTCCGCACACATCAACAATGAAGCCGTAGCGCTTTGTGTTGAGAATGCTATGGGTGTTGAAGTCAGTGATCGCGTAAAATACATCCGAACCATATTGGCTGAACTCAGCCGTATCGCCTCACACCAATTATGGTGGTGTGCTTTCGGTATGGACTTAGGTGCTCTTACTACCTTCTTTTACGGTTTACGCGATCGGGAACACATCCTCGACATCTTCGAAGAAACTACAGGTAGTCGATTGACACAAAGTTTTATCACACCCGGAGGGTTGATGGCCGATGTGCATCCCAACTTCCAGAAACGCATTAAAGAATTCATCACCTACTTCCGCAAGAAACTTCCTGAGTATGATCAGTTGCTTACCGGCAATATCATCTTCCGCGAACGTACTCATGGCATTGGTGTGATGAGTAAAGAAGTTGCCATTGATTACGGAGTGACCGGACCAAGTGGTCGTGGATCAGGCTTCACTTGCGACATCAGAAAGATTGCACCGTACAGCGCCTATCCTTTTGTGAAGTTTAATGAAATCACATTGTCCGAAGGTGACACTTATTCACGCTATGTAGTTCGTATCAAAGAAATGTGGGAGTCATTGAATATCCTGGAACAATTGGTTGATAATATCCCGCAAGGACCCACCATGTTAGAGTTGAAAGCCGTGAAAGCACCGAAAGGCGAATACTATCAACGAGTAGAAACAGCCCGTGGCGAACTAGGTGTTTACATCGTGAGTGATGGTGGTCCATCCCCGGCCCGCATTCATTACCGCACTCCGAATTTTTCGAACCTGTTTGTTATCAACAAACTCGCCAAGGGTCACAAGATTGCCGACCTCGTTGCCATCAGTGGTTCATTGGATTTAGTTATACCCGACATAGACCGATAATTGTATGTACGACTTCACACCCTTCATCGAATCCATCACCAGCTACCTCAATGAGAATCTTTCTCCCTTTTGGGCAGGATTGATTTCCATGGTGCTGCTGGGTGTAGGTATTTTACTTTTCTACGCAGTGTTAGGTTTGTACCTGGTGTATGCGGAACGTAAGATCTGCGCGCGCATGCAAAACAGAATGGGACCCAATCGTGTTGGCCCCGGAGGGATTTTCCAAACCATTGCCGATTTGATTAAACTTCTATTGAAGGAATTAATCTACATCCGCAATGCCGATAGTTTGTTATTCAACATCGCTCCCTTCATTGTGATTGTAGCTTCCATCATGGCCATCGGTGCCATTCCTTTTGCGAAAGGATTGCAGGCCGTTGATCTGAACATTGGTGTACTCTATATACTTGCTATTTCTTCCATGGGTGTGATTGGAATTCTGATTGCAGGATGGGCCAGTAACAGTAAGTATTCCGTAATTGGTGCCATGCGCAGCGGTGCACAGGTAATCAGTTACGAATTATCTGTTGGATTAGCACTTCTTGGTATCATTACGTTTGCAGGCTCCATGCAGTTCTCCGAAATTATTGCTTCGCAGGAAGATGGTTGGTGGATTTTCAAAGGACATATTCCGGCTATGATTGCATTTGTCATTTTTCTGATTGCAGGAACTGCAGAAACCAACCGCGGACCTTTCGACTTAGCCGAAGCAGAATCAGAATTGACAGCCGGATTTCATACCGAGTATTCCGGTATCAAGTTCGCCTTCTTCTTCTTAGCAGAATACATGAACATGTTCATCATCGCTGCGGTTGCCACTACCCTATGGTTAGGTGGATGGCTTCCCTTCCATCTATTTCGGTGGGGAGCATTCAATACCGTAATGGATTTTATTCCTCCCGTGTTCTGGTTCTTTGGCAAAGCTGCCTTTGTGATTTACCTGATGATGTGGTTCAAGTGGACATTCCCTCGTTTGCGCATTGATCAATTGCTGGCACTCGAGTGGAAATATCTCCTTCCCATTAATCTTATGAACTTAATTCTTATCGCATTCTTAACCCTTATGAAATGGCACTTTTGAAAACGATAAAAGCTATAGGCAAATACTTTTATGACATCTATGATGGTGTCACCTCCTTAGCACGCGGCATGAAAGTAACCGGATCGTATTTTTTAAAACCCAGTTCGATCGTCACCCAGAAATATCCGGAGAACCGGGCAACCTTAAAAATGTTCGATAACTTCAAAGGTGAGCTGATGTTGATTCACGATGAAAATAACAAGCACTCCTGTAATGTGTGCAACACGTGTGCACGCAGATGCCCCAATGGCTCCATTGAAATCATCTACAAAAAAGTGGAAGGAGCCGATGGCCGCACCAAGAAAGTATTAGATAAATATGTTTATCATCTGGAAACATGTTCATTCTGCGGACTATGCGTTCCCTCCTGTGATGAATTTGCTTTGAAATTCGATGAGGAATTTGAACACGCTGTGTTCGATCGCGGCAAGCTCACCAAAGTATTGAATAAACCAGGTTCATCCTCTAAAGCAACGAAAGAATGACAGGCCCCAAAATCATATTCTTTATCCTCGCTGCTGCCATTGTCGTGTTTTCGATCCTATCCATTTTCAGCAGAAGAATTTTACGCGCAGCGATTTACCTGCTTTTTGTGCTGGTGGCCATGGCAGGTTTGTATTACATGATGAACTTCCAGTTTCTCGCTGCCGTGCAACTGATGTTGTATGCAGGCGGTATTGTCGTGCTGATCATCTTCTCCATTTTATTAACGAGTCAGATTGATAGTAAACTACAAGCACCCAAGGGAAGTCACTTGTTAGCCGGTGGCATTACTGCGATTGCAGGCATCGCACTATCAGCGATCACCATCCTACAATTCACATTCAAGCCATCACAAGAAAATGCGGTTGGCACCGACATGCGCACCATTGGTCTGCAGTTAATGAACACCGATGTACAGGGCTATGCCTTACCCTTTGAGGTAATCAGCGTTTTACTATTGGCCGCTCTGGTTGGTTCCATCTTTATTGCACAAAAAAAGAAAGTATGAACCTGCAAGCAGAAATACCACTCGACTACATGATTGTGCTTAGCACGATTGTCTTCTTTGTCGGATTGATGGGCGTGCTCATCCGTAGAAATCTGATCACGATGCTCATGGGCATTGAACTCATGTTGAATGCTGTGAATATCAACTTCGTTGCCTTCAACCACTACTTGTTTCCAAACCGGTTGGAAGGACACTTCTTCGCCTTGATTGTGATGGCCATTGCCGCGGCCGAAGCTGCCATTGCCATTGCACTGATCATAAATATTTATCGTCAGTTTAATACCGTGAGTGTTGACGATGTTGATGAACTTAAATATTGAATTCAAAGGATAACGAACACTAGATAATTAACAATCACATTATTGTCAACTATCAACCGTTCATTGTCAATTAAACTTTTGAACTATGAATTACTCCTATACGATACTGATCCTGCTTCTCCCCGTCCTGATCTTTCTCTTCATTGGACTGATGGGTGATAAAATGAAGCCGCAACTTTCCGGATTGCTTGGCACTTCAGGATTGTTCGTCATCACACTACTCTCCTACTTCACGGCATTCAATTTTTTTGATCATCGCGTTGATGAAAGCTTTCAGGCGATCGAAGTATTTCAATTACTCTGGCTGCGATTCACCGATTCGCTGATCATTCACATTGGAATTCTACTTGATCCACTTTCTGTGATGATGCTGGTGGTGATCACTACAGTATCACTGATGGTTCATATCTATAGCTTAGGCTACATGAAAGGTGAAAAAGGATTTGCCCGTTACTATGCCTTCCTTTCACTCTTCACCTTCTCTATGTTGGGATTGGTGTTGGCCACAAACATTTTCCAGATGTACATATTCTGGGAGTTAGTAGGTGTATCATCTTATCTATTGATTGGATTTTATTACGAACGTCCCTCTGCTGTGGCCGCTGCGAAGAAAGCATTCATTGTTACACGCTTTGCGGATTTAGGATTTTTAATAGGCATTCTCATTCTCTCTTTCTACACCAACACCTTTGATTTCATAGCACTCACGGATCTAAACGGACTCGCCATTACTCAACCCACTACGGCTGTATTCATGGGTTTGTCCGTAACCACCTGGGCGATGTTACTCATCTTTATGGGTGGTGCCGGTAAGTCAGCGATGTTCCCGTTGCACATCTGGTTACCCGATGCGATGGAAGGTCCTACTCCGGTTTCCGCTTTGATCCATGCTGCAACCATGGTAGTGGCAGGCGTTTACCTTGTTGCCAGATTATTTCCACTTTATAGTTACACTTCACCAGATTCATTGGAAGTCATTGCTTACATCGGAAGTTTCACTTCGTTGTTTGCAGCGATCATTGCGTGTACACAACTCGACATTAAGCGAGTACTGGCATTCTCTACGCTTTCACAGATTGGTTATATGATGGTAGCCTTAGGGGTATCCGGTTATGGTGCTGAAGGATTAGGTTATATGGCTTCCCTCTTCCATTTGTTCACCCACGCTTTCTTTAAAGCATTACTCTTCCTTGGTGCAGGTTCTGTTATCCATGCTGTTCACAGTAATCTCATGACCGATATGGGCGGATTGAAAAAGTATATGCCTATCACACACATCACATTCTTAATTGCTTGTCTTACTATTGCAGGCATACCTCCACTCTCTGGTTTTTTCAGCAAGGATGAAATATTAGTGGCAGCCTTCGAACACAACAAAATCATCTTTGCCGTGCAATGGCTTGTAGCAGGTATCACTGCTTTCTACATGTTCCGATTGTACTTTAATATATTCTGGAATCACACTCCCGAATATCATCATACACCGCATGAGTCTCCTGCCACGATGACAATTCCGTTAATTTTTCTTGCACTAGCTTCTGTCTTCTCCGGCTTCGTTCCCTTCCATGACTTAGTAACCAGTGATGGAAACCCCTTGCATACTGAATTTCATTGGATGATCGCAGGGCCGTCAATCCTCATTGCTGTGATAGGAATCAGTGTTGCTTACATGCTCTATGCCAAGAAAAATTCAAAACCAGAATCCATTGCTACGAGTCTCAAAGGTTTTTACAATATGGCCTACCATAAATTCTATATCGATGAAGTGTATCTGTTTATCACCCACAAAGTGATTTTCTACTTCATCTCACGTCCAGTTGCATGGTTCGACCGACACATTGTAGATGGAACGATGAATCTGATCGGAAACACTACGGTGTATTTCTCAGGCGCCATTAAGAAAATGCAATCCGGGCAGATGCAATGGTACATCTGGTATTTTACTTCCGGTGTTCTGCTTTTAGTATTTCTTGTCATGTATTTAAACTAGCGACCGATCATGAACCCACTCCTTATCTTATTGATCATCCCGCTGCTAACGATAGTTGGTATTGCTTTCGTCAAAGATCTAACCAAAGTGCGTTTGGTGTCGGCCATCGGCATGAGCGGGCAGTTGATCTTTTCTTTTATTCTGCTCTATCTCTTCTATCAGCAGCGCAACACAGGCAACACCGATGACATGCTGTTTGTATCCACTACCATGTGGTATGAGGCTTTTAACATTCAATTGAAGTTTGGCATCGATGGCATTTCCATGGCGATGATCATGTTAACTTCGATTGTAACCTTTGCGGGAATCTTTGCATCCTGGCAAGTGGAACACTTGCCGAAAGAATTTTTCATTTCGCTCATTATCCTGGCAGGCGGAGTATTCGGATTTTTCATTTCGCTCGATCTGTTCACGATGTTTCTATTTTACGAGATGGCTGTGATCCCGATGTATTTACTGATCGGTCTCTGGGGTAGCGGACCAAAAGAATACTCTGCCATGAAACTTACACTGATGCTAATGGGTGGATCAGCTTTATTAATGGTTGGTTTGTTGGGAATCTATTTCA
Organism: Bacteroidota bacterium; assembly: GCA_947470895.1. GTDB lineage: Bacteria > Bacteroidota > Bacteroidia > Cytophagales > Cyclobacteriaceae > ELB16-189. Next base: position 13,776 of record CANIVF010000075.1, on the reverse strand, counting down.
ACTCGGCACCCGATGGCGGTAGACTCACGTATGATCTTACTGAAATTGCAAAAGTGAACATTCCACTCGCAGCGCAACTATTTTTCTTCCCATTCACCTTCATCGGTTTTGGTGTGCTCGGTGCCATGTTCCCATTTCATACCTGGTCACCCGATGGTCACGCCTCGGCCCCTACCGCTGTATCGATGTTACACGCAGGTGTATTGATGAAGCTCGGAGGATATGGATGTTTTCGTGTAGCCATGTATTTACTTCCTGAAGCTGCACATGAATTGGCCTGGATATTTATTACGCTCACTTCCATCAGTGTGGTGTACGGAGCCTTTGGAGCGATTTGGCAAAAAGACTTAAAGTACATCAATGCTTATTCTTCAGTAAGTCACTGCGGCCTTGTGCTCTTCGCTTTATTGATGATGAATGAAACGGCTACTACCGGAGCCATCTTACAAATGATCTCTCACGGATTAATGACCGCTCTTTTCTTTGCTTTGATTGGCATGATCTATGGTCGCACGCACACCCGGATGATCAACGAAATGGGTGGCTTAATGAAAGTGATTCCATTCTTATCGGTCATTTACGTGATTGCCGGTTTGGCATCTCTCGGTTTACCGGGATTGAGTGGCTTCGTGGCCGAGATGACTATCTTCGTTGGAGCATTCCAACACACCGATATGTTCCACCGAATGGCAACCATTGTCGCGATCTCTTCCATTGTCATCACAGCCGTATATATTTTAAGAGTAGTAGGAACCCTATTACTCGGACCTATTACCAACAATCATTATCTCGATCTAAAAGATGCACAATGGTTTGAAAAGATAAGTGGTGTAACCCTTGTCATTGCTATTGCCATCATTGGTCTAACGCCTTTCTGGCTATCCGATCTGATCCGCGAACCGCTTGCTCAGATGATTCAAACTTTAACGAACTGAAATCATGAACTGGTCCACCCTATCCATCATGCGCCTCGAAGTTTTGCTGACCTTCATGGTCTTGTATCAACTCATTGCTGATTTATCCGAGAAAGAGAATAAAAGATCAGTCATCGACTTCACGATTATCTTCTTTACGATCATCACCTTCATCGGATTTCTTCCTTCTGAGAACACCACGCTGTTTGGCAGCATGTATATCAACGATGAACTCCGCGTTTTTTTCAAAAACATTCTTAACGTTTCCACGCTGATCATTTTGTTGCAATCCACTGGATGGCTAAACAAACCAGAAAATCAATCCAAGACAGGTGCATTCTATTTGTTGATTTTCTCTACGCTGATCGGCATGTACTTCATGATCTCGGCAGGAGATTTCCTGATGCTCTATCTCGGACTTGAACTCGCTACACTCCCATTGACCATATTAGCCGCCTTTGATAAAAATCTCAGACGTTCTGCAGAAGCAGGCATCAAACTATTGATGTCATCTGCAGTGTCATCTGCAGTGTTGCTCTTCGGATTATCACTGATGTATGGTGTCTATGGAACTCTTCACTTTTCAGAAATGGCTTTACTAACGGATGCCAGTACACTATCAATCATGGCCCTGATCTTCTTCATGGCAGGTTTAGGTTTCAAACTTTCATTAGTCCCTTTCCACTTGTGGACAGCCGATGTGTATGAAGGTTCGCCCATGCCAGTTACTTCCTATTTTTCTGTCGTTTCCAAAGGTGCAGCTTTATTCACGCTTGCATTAGTATTGTATCGCGTATTTGGTTCACAACCTAACGTGTGGACGATGGCTGCTTACATATTATCGATCACCACTATGGTAGTCGGTAACTTATTTGCGCTGCGTCAAAAGAATCTGAAACGATTCTTAGCATTCTCATCCATTACGCAAGCGGGTTTTATGATGTTAGGTTTTGTAAACAGTGATGCTTTAGGAATGAACACCATTGTGTATTTCATGCTCATCTATTCTTTATCCAACCTGGCTGTATTTGGCGTACTTTCAATTGTCACCAACAATACTGGTAAAGAAAATATGGATGACTTTAATGGGTTTTATTCCACCAATCCAAGGTTGAGTCTGATCATGCTGTTGGCTCTGTTCTCACTGGCGGGCATTCCTCCGGTAGCCGGATTCTTTGGTAAGTTCTTTTTATTCACAGCCGCAGCATCGAAAGGTTTTTACATACTGGTATTCATTGCGGTATTAAATGCTACGGTGTCACTCTACTATTATTTATTGGTAATCAAGGCCATGTTCATTAATAAAAATGAAACGCCTATCCCAAACTTACCTTCCACTGGATACGAGAAACTGGCGCTCTCCATGTGCTTCGTGGGTATAGTGGTAATTGGGTTTGTTAGTGCTCTGTATGACTACGTCATGCTGGTGGTTGGATAATTGTGTAAGGGTAGCGTTCCTGTCCGTTCTTGATATAGTCCCGATATCGGGAGATTTCATACCTCTATCGAAGTTTTACGATTCATTCATATAGGTACCCCTGCCTATGTTGTTGGCGTTACCTAATGCATTGCTTGCAGTGCTGCTTGGTCAAGTCGAAAATAATTGCATACCTTAATAACGTAAAATAATTGAAATGAAAGATTATAGTTCAGCAAGGCTATTTCGGTATTGCATTTTATTCTTGATTATATTGGTTGGCTGCAATCCCTCCAAACATAAGGAAACAAAAAGTGATGAATTTGTAGTTCTCACCATTGTTCAGGATGAAACTGCCGGCACCATTTCGGTGGTTCGAAAAGGAACTTCCGAAGTTCTGGTCACTCAAAACGCAAAACCGGATTTCAGACCATATCTCCATCCCATCATGTCACCGGATGGAAAAGGGCAACTCACAGAATATAGTCCAGGTCATCACAAACATCAGACCGGACTTTATTGGGGATTTACGAGGGTGAATGGTGAAGGTGCTCCTATGGACACCGTGCACAAATACTTTTATCAAAAGGATAAATTTCCAGAAATGGAAAAGAAGATTGGTCGCGATTTCTTTCACCATCCGGAAGAAGAGTATTGGAAAAAGGTTTCTTCTGGCGTGTTGGTTTCTGAAGGAATAGAAGTTTCCTGGCAAACCGTATATGACTTATTGGATAAAGAAGGAAAACCTATTCTACAGGAGACGCAATTATGGAAGATGCGAGAGAAACAGGGAAAATATTTTCTTGAACTGGAGTGGCAGGGAAAAGCAATCACAAATGTTACCATTGGGGAGTTTGATTATGGGGGATTGTTCTTACGGATGCCCTGGAAGGAAGGTATTACGGGAGAGGCTGTTAATGCTGCGCGGCAACGTAACGATAAAGCGAACAATCAACGCGCGATGTGGATGGACGTGGGCCTTCAGGTTGAAGGACGTGATGATCTTGCCCACATTGCAATTTTCGATCATCCTGAAAATGTTGGATTCCCTCATCCGTGGAGAGTGGACGGGCAATTGGGAGTTGGCCCTGCACGAACACAACTGGGCGACTGGAGAATTAACCAAGGTGAAACAGAAATCATCAGACATCAGATTGTGGCGTACACAGGAGAGTTCAATGATGTATCGTTAACCGAATTGTGGAATCAATACATCGGAAGTAATTCCATGTACTCAACAGCTTCGTTATGGAACATCGCGCAGGAGGAAGGTCGTTCGGCAAAATTTTTAACAGCGGATGAAGCCGTTGAAAGCATGACGATGCTGGAAGGTGTGAAAGCGAATGCATGGGCCGGTGAACCAATGGTAACACAACCTATTGCTTTTTGTTGGGATGACCGGGGAAGATTATGGGTGGCTGAAAATCGTGACTATGAATCCAGGGGTAGTGGATTTTCAAATTTCGGAGATAGCAGAATAGTTATTCTCGAAGATACAGACCGGGATGGGGAAGCGGATAGCCGTAAAGTTTTTTTGGAGGGAATCCCATTTCCTTCTGCCATTGCTGTTGGTTTCGATGGTCTTTTTTTAGGAGCTCCACCTAATTTGCTTTTTGTGCCAGATAAAAATGGCGATGACGTTGCTGATAAAAATGATATTGAAGTACTGTTAACTGGTTGGGGAATACGCGACCGTCATGAAACCATTAACAGTCTTCATTGGGGACCTGATGGATGGCTTTATGGTCTGGAAGGATTTGCAACTCCATCGAAAATTCGTAAGCCGATTGGGAAGGGAAAAATTTATAAACCGAAAGAGGCATTTCCTGAAGACCTTCTTAATGCGGATGGGGTGGATATCAATGGAGGTGTGTGGCGTTATCATCCTACCAAAAAGATATTTGAAGCGGTAGCACATGGTTTCAGTAATCCGTGGGGCATCGACTATGATAGCAAAGGCCAGCTATTTATCACGGCTTGTGTTATCCCTCATTTATTTCATGTTATTCCCGGAGGTATTTATCATCGCCAGGGCGGGCAACATATTAACCCATATGTCTATAGTGATATTAGCACCATTGTGGACCATAGCCATCGGTCAGCTCATGGTGGTGCACGCATCTACCAATCGGACGCATTTCCAGAAACTCATCAAGGTCGTTTGTTCATGGCCAATATCCATGAGCATGCTGTTCTGTCAGATATTCTCAAACCCAAAGGCTCTGGATTTGTGGCCCAACATGGTGATGATTTTTTGATGGCCAATAATGCGCAGTGGATTGGCTTCAGTATGGAGGTGGGTCCATCAGGGGACATGTATGTGCTGGATTGGCATGATGCCGATATATGCGGGAAAGAAGTACTGAACAAAGAAACAGGAAGGATATTCCGAATAAGCCCAACTAATTCATTAGCTGAAAATTGGGAGGGCCGATATAGTGACTTGAAGAAAATGACAGACGATCAATTGGCCGTATTACAAACAAGTAGCAGCGATTGGCATGCCCGAAGAGCGCGTGTGATACTGCAAAGCAGGGCGGCAATTGGAAAGTTATTGGAAAGTTCGGTTGCTCAATTAAGAACTTTATTTAAAGACAATAAAAATCCCGACTATCGCATGCGCGCGATGTGGGCCTTGCACATCACCAAAAATTTTTCTGAATCCGACTTGCAGCTTGCCTTGGCTGATAAGGATGAATATGTACGCGCCTGGGCAATACAAATGCTTTGCGAAGACAAGAATGCTTCCAAAAAGTCAATAGACATCATGGTGAAACTCAGCCAAAATGAAACTTCGTCCGTGGTCAGACTCTACTTAGCAGCCGCACTCCAAAGAGTGGATGTAAGCTCACGATGGCAAATAGCGCAAGGCTTGATTTCACATGCAGAAGATTCGGAAGATCATAATATTCCGAAAATGATTTGGTATGGGATTGAAGACCTCGCTGAACAATCCCCGGATAAGGCAATTACGATGGTGAGTTCTTGTAAGCTGCCAATTATTGCTGAGTTCACGGCAAGGAGACTTGTTGATGCAAATGAAATAAGTCTGCTCGTATCAGAACTTGAAAAGAAACCGATGCAAATGCCTGCGCTGTTGAAAGGAATGCTGGCGGGTCTTGAAGGTCGCTCAGATGTTAAGGCTCCAGCCAATTGGGCAACTTTATACACTAAATTAAGATCTGATAAAACTGGTGGCTCGATGGTACAAGAAATCGCGCAATTGTTTGGAGATAAAGAAACCATTCAAAAATCTATGGCCACATTGAATAACCAATCGGCTTCACTCGAATTACGTGCTGATGCATTAAATAGTTTATCATCCAAAAAGATTCCCGAATTGATGCCCATGTTACGTGCATTACTTACACAACCTACACTCAGGGTAGATGCCATCCGTGCCATGGCTTCCTATGATCATGAACCATTCGGTCTGCTTTTGATTGATGAGTTTTCAAAGTTTACCTTGAAAGAGCAAGGCGAAGCGCTTCAGACGTTGGCATCACGCACCACTTATGGCCGCTTGCTCACGCAGGCGATAAAAGATGGCAGAATCAAAAAGAGCGATGTGCCCGCTTATGTGGCCCGACAACTACGGAGGGTAGTTGGCAACGGCTTTGTGGAAGTGTGGGGTCCAATCGATCAAGTCTCTGGTGACAAGGCGGTGGCTTATAAACGATACCGACATTTGCTTAATGACAATACATTAAAAACAGCTGACATTGGTAACGGAAAGGCATTGTTCCAACGCGCCTGCAGCGCCTGTCATACGTTGTATGGAGAGGGCGGAAAACTAGGACCCGACATAACAGGTTCAAACAGGACAAATATTGATTACCTCCTGAGTAACTTGATCGAGCCTAGCAGCGAGATCCAAGACGACTATAGAATGGTGGTGATGACCACCAGAGACGGACGAACCTTCAGTGGGAATGTAATAGCGGAGAATGATCGACAAGTTACCTTGCGCGTGATAGGACAAGATCAGCTGGTTCTCAATAAGTCGGATATACAATCACGCGAAACGGGTTCCGTATCTCTTATGCCTGAAGGATTGATTCAAACCATGACGGATAAGGAAGTTCAGGATCTGGTTGCTTATTTGAGAACGAGTAGGGTTCCTCAATAGCGGGAAGTCAATAACCATAAATGCCGTTTAGGGGATGAAAGTCCGGAACGGACTGCCCAACAAAAAAGCCATCCGTTACGGGATGGCTTTTGCTTGAAAAATAGTTTTATTAATTAGCAACGCGGACGTTGACTGCATTTAAACCCTTTTTTCCTTCTTTCAATTCAAAAGTGATTGAATCGTTTTCGCGAATCTGATCTACAAGACCTGATACATGTACGAAATACTCTTGTCCTGAAGACGTTTCTTTTACAAAACCGAATCCTTTGGTTTCGTTAAAGAATTTTACTGTTCCTTCTTTCATTGTGATTTGTTAAAAATTTATTGCGTCAAAGATAGGGATTAAAATCGAATTTCCTCTTTAAATATTAAGCAGCCTTCTTGAATCGCTCTAAAACGATCTCTTTTTGATTGGCCAGCTTAATAACTCCTACTTTATCCAAAATGCGCATGACCACATAAGTAGGGTCTATTTCATGCCACCGAACTCCACCAAAATTAGGTCTGGAGCCATATTTGTGATGATTATTGTGATAGCTCTCGCCCATCATCAAGAAATCAACAGGTAGGAAATTCACGGATGTGTCGCCTACTTCAAAGTTTCTATATCCGTACTTGTGGGCAAACCAATTGATGATGGCACCATGGATAGGGCTCATCAGGAAGTGGATTGGCAAAAGTAACCATAACCACCAGGTGGTGGCAAACTGGGCATAAAAAGCTACATATAATCCACCCCAGAAAACACGTGATGGCCATGAACGCGCAAACTTGTCGAAAGAAATCCAATCGGGCACCCCTTCCGTAAAGCGTTTTTCTACTTGTATTCGTTTGTTGGCAATATCTGAATAAACGGTCTTGGTCTTCCACATCATCTTCCAGATGGTTTCATCATATTTAGGTGAATGTGGGTCGTTTTCAGTATCCGCGAAAGCGTGGTGCATACGGTGCATCACACCATATCCATAAGGGCTTAAATAATTTGAACCTTGAAAAATCCAGGTAAGCACATAGACCACTTTCTCCATAAACGGGCTCATGGTATATGCCTTATGAGCAGCATAGCGATGCAGAAAAAAGGTTTGGAAAAACAAGGATAAATACCAGTGGGCCACAAAAAAAATCAAAATCTCCTTCATAAAACAGAATAGGTTAAGGTGTTAGTGTCATCCCAAAAGAGGGCAACTACGTGTAAGACCAGCTTAGCCTAATTTTGTGACAGAATTGGAGAAATTTATTTTTTCTGCTGAAGGGCGTTAGAAATATCAGTTTTTAGATGCTGAATGAACTCATTGGCATCTTCGAGGTGACATGCTGTTTTGAAGCTTTCGAATAGATTTGATGTATCGGGCAAATCGAATTTCATCTTGCCTTTTTCCTCTTCCAGCTTTTTACGGGCGCGACTAAATAGTTGGCGGCAATGGTCTGCTTTTTTATCAAGTACCTTCTGAATTTCTTCGTATTCGTAGTTAAAAACCTCTTTCAATAAATAAGCTGCTCTTTCCAGAGGCTCCAGTTTGGTTTGAATTACCTTAAAAGCAGTAGAAAGTTCCTTTTCAAAATCAATGTTGGCAAAGTCAGATTCTTTGAATTTCACCATCAATTCAGAGAGTTGAACAGAATCCCAATACTCTTCTTTTTTCTTCTTTAATGACTGAAGATGGTTAAGGCAATTATTGGTTACAGCTTTGATCAAATAAGCTTTTGTATTCTCAATTTTAGACTGATCAATACTGAGCCACTTCATGAACGTCTCCTGCACGATATCTTCGGCATCGGCCTTACAACGCAAGAGGTTGTAAGCGATCTGATGAAGCAATGGTTGATAAAGCGTAATAACTTGAGCGTGATTCAAAATTAGAGACTTAATTAATACAGTAAAGGTACGCCTAAATACTGACTTGTATGTAAATAATTTTAACGTTCACCTAACGTGTGTACGTTCAAGGTTAGCTGCTAGTTTCGGGAATATTCTCGAAGCTAGCGGACCATCATCACTCAATTATTAAGCTCAGAAAGCTCTAACCACCTAAGCGTCTTCTCATCAATCTTCTCATCCAGTTGCTTAATATCCTGGGCTAGCTTTTGAAGTTGTTGATGATCGCTGATGCCGTTGTTCAACTGAGTGGTTAATTCGGTTTTAGCCTTCTCCAGTTTTTGGATCTCCGGCTGTAATTGATCAAATTCTTGCTTTTCTTTGAAGGAGAGTTTTTTCTTGCCGGATGCTACTTCTCCTTTTACTGGCTTCACAGCAACAGGCTTGCTCCTGGCGTCTTCCTCCTCGTCTACCCATGTGCGGTAGTCGGAATAGTTTCCATTGAATGGTCTGATCTTTCCATCACCTTCAAAGATGAAGAGCTGATCGACCAGATGATCCATGAAGTAACGATCGTGCGATACCAGCAATAGACATCCGTTGAATTTCTCCAGGAAATCTTCGAGCACGTTCAATGTATCAATATCAAAGTCGTTGGTCGGTTCATCCAGCACTAAAAAGTTCGGATTCTTCACCAATACCTTCAGCAATTGCAAGCGCTTCTTTTCACCCCCACTTAACTTCTCTACAATATTATATTGTTTCTCAGGTGAAAATAGGAACGTTTCCAAAAACTTGGATGCCGAAAGCTGGGTCCCATCCGCCATGGTGATATACTCAGCAATCTCTTTCACTTCTTCAATCACACGGTGGGCCGGATTAAGGTCCTCCACCTCTTGCGTAAAATAGCCGATCTTCGTTGTCACCCCAGAAATGACCTCTCCTTTGTCGGGTTTGCTAGCACCGGTAAGTAAATCCATAAAGGTCGACTTGCCCACGCCATTCTTGCCGACAATGCCAATCCGGTCTTTCTTCTTAAACACATACGAAAAGTCATCCACCATTTTATTGGCTCCATAACTTTTCGATACATGATGAAGCTCCATCACTTTGCCACCCTGGCGAGCTTCCTGAATGTCGAGTTCGAGTTTGTCTTTTTTAATATTCTGAGATGCCTTATCTTGTATTTCGTAAAAGGCCTCGATGCGGTATTTAGCTTTGGTGCCTCTGGCTCTGGGTTGCTTACGCATCCATTCCAATTCCTTCTTCATTAACTGGCGTGCCTTGCCCACCTCCGTTTTCAACATCTCTTCACGCTCTGACTTCTTTTCCAGGAAGTAGGCATAGTTGCCATCGTAGCGATAAATTTTACCACGATCCAGTTCTATAATTTCGTTGGCCACGTTATCCAGAAAGTAACGATCGTGGGTCACCATTAACAATGTGATGAGCTGACCAGATAGGTAAGACTCCAACCACTCAATCGCCTCAAGGTCGAGATGGTTGGTCGGTTCATCCATGATGATCAGGTCGGGTTCCGACAAAAGCATCTGAGCCAGAAATACACGCTTCCGCTGACCACCGGAAAGTTCATCGAACTTCTGTTCGAGGTCAACAACGCCAAGCTTGCTCGTGATGGTTTGCACTTTGGCATCATAGTCCCAGGCTTTGTATTCTTCCATCAGCTCGAGCAGATGCTGCATGCGTTCTGGTGTAGCGTTGGGGTCGTGAATACATTCTTCATAGTCCTTCACCACCGAAGCCACTTTATTATTTTTGTCGAAGATGATCTCCTTCACCGACAGGTTTCCGTCCACATTAGGTTGCTGGGTTAAGTACCCGAACTTGATGCCATCGCGAATGCTGACCACACCGCCATCTTGGGGTATCTGACCAGTCAGGATTTTTAATAAGGTGGATTTTCCGGTTCCGTTTTCTCCCACCAGGGCCATCTTGTCGCCTTGCGAAATTCCGAGTGTTAAATCTTTAAAAAGCCAGCGGTCATTAAAAGACTTGGAGAGAGATTCTGCAGATAAGTAATTCACTAAATTGAAAATTAGGGGCGCAAGTTAGCACAACGGCTGCTGCCATCTAAACACTCATTTCATAAAACGGATTTGAATGAAAAATCAGGCTAGTAAAAACAAAGACAGAATGTCAGTGATGAATCAGTAATAAATTTGTAATCAGATGTTTAATTAGGATTGCTTTAAGTGATAAAACAAATGAATTTAGTTGAAGAAATACTCAAAGAGCACTCTAAAAAAGCAGAAAGACAGGATCGTACACTATGTCGGCCATGATCCTAAAAGGTTCGCAGCTTTGGTCGATGTCTTTCTTCAGGGACCGTATCGCGTAACACAAAGAGCAGCCTGGCCTTTGGGCCATTGCATCGAACGATATCCAGGTATGCTTAAACCGCATTTCAGGAAGATCCTCGCTCAGCTTGGTAAGAAAAATATTCATGATTCCGTCAAGCGGAACACCTTGCGGATGCTTCAGTTTGTACATATTCCCAAAGCGCATCAAGGCATCACTACTGATCTTTGTCTGACCTTTCTTGCGGATTCCAAAGAGCCTGTGGCCGTTCGGGTTTTTGCCATGACGGTGCTGGCCAACATCTCGAAAGAAGTACCCGAGTTGAAAAATGAATTGATCCCTTTACTCGAAGATCAACTCCCTTATGCGAGTGCAGGTTTTATATCCAGAAGCGGCAAAGTGCTGAAGCAATTAAAGCGCTAACTTTGCCCGATCTTCATGACTCAAAACGACCCAAAACATACCTGTAAAAGCTGCCACTATGAATTTACAGGCACCTTCTGTAATCAATGCGGAGAGAAGGTTTTGACTCCCTCTGATAAGTCCTTTAAGATCATCTTCAACAACATCATGCTGGCCGTCACATTCGTGGACAGCAGGTTTATAAAGACGCTTTGGATGGTGATTAAAAGCCCCGGAGCTTTGTCCAGAGACTTCTCTAACGGCAAACGCGTGAATCGCCTTAGCCCTACTGCTTTGTTTTTTGTATTGAACCTGATCTACTTTTTCTTTCCGGTCATTCAACTTTTCAACGCTTCGCTCAACACGCAATTGATGTCACCTTTGCGAGGATTTTATTCCGAACTCATTGCGCACAAGGTGGTGAATATGGGTATCGATCTAAACTCATTCACCTTACTTTATAATCTCAAAACCACCGGCCTGGCCAAATTGCTGGTGATGGTCTTTGTGGTTGTTTCTTCGCTACCTCTCAACTTTCTGTATTGGAAGAAAAATAAATACTTCATGGACCATGTGACTTATGCCGTGGAGTTAGCCTGCTTTAATTTGTTTATCAATGCCATCATCCTTACGCTGATCATGAGATTAGTTGGTGGTGGAGGATACGTGGATGAAACTGCTCTCACTCTAATTTTCATTGTCACCAATCTTTATTTCGTACTTCGCTCAAGTCACACGTTCTATCATGAAAAAGGGTGGCGACTTATTCTCAAATCCATCACGCTGATTCTATCTCTGAAAGTAGCGCTGGAGGTATATAGAGCAATCCTATTTTTTTTAACAATCTTTTCCTTATAGGTAACAGAATAATGATTTAAATTTTTTTATGATGATTCGGTTTATCAAGCTGTTAATGAAAATATTATGAAAGAGATATCGTATCTAATCCTGCTAGTGTTAATAACCATCAATCCATCTTTTGCCATGGTGCGGGGCAGCATCTTGGGGGACGGTGCACAACCACAAATTACTATTGACCTCAGCGGCACAGTGAGGGTCATTTATGGTAACGCAGATAAAATTTATTGTGCTACGTCCTCCGACAACGGGGTAACGTTTTCAAAGGTCAAATTAGTGGGGGAAGTCAAAGAAATGCATCTGGGGATGTTTCGTGGACCGCAGGCAGCTAGTTCAAAGAACTATACTTTGGTATCCGCTATGGATAAACAAGGTTCTATCCATATTTTTCAACTCAATCATCGCTCGGGAGAATGGGCTGAAAAAAAAATTGCCAATGATGTTGACGGCTCTGCGCCAGAAGGGTTGATGAGTTTGGCAGCGGATCAAAAAGATAACTTCTATGCGGTCTGGTTAGATATTCGAAACGACAAAAAAAATAAGATCTGTTTTGCATCAACAACAGACCTTGGAAGTACCTGGTCAAAAAATAGAATTGTGTACCAATCGCCTGATAAAACCGTTTGTGAATGCTGCAAACCAACCATCGCAGTAAACAAATCCAAAGTCATGATTATGTTCAGGAATTGGATTAATGGCTCAAGAGATCTTTACTTACTTCAGTCTGATGATCAAGGACGTTCATTTAAAACGGCTGTAAAATTGGGAACCGGCACATGGAAATTAAATGGCTGTCCCATGGACGGAGGTGGCTTGACCATTGATTCAAAAAATAATATTTCCACGATTTGGCAACGGGAGGGCGCTATCTTTTTCGCTAGGCCCAACGAAAAAGAAAAGCAAATTGGAACAGGACGTAACTGTAGTTTGGCAGATGCCGAAAACCCAATTGTTACCTGGAACAATGGCATGAAACTTCAGGTGAAAGAGCTAAAGACAGGAAAGGAATACGATCTTGGTAAGGGAAGCTTCATTAAAGCAATCAGAACAGCTAAAGGCAATATATTTAGCATATGGGAGAGTGAAGGAAAGGTTCTTTTTAAGAATTTCTAAAAGTAAGGTCGATATCAACACAATGAGTAAGTCAAGGTGTTGATCAACTGTTCGGCCTGATTATGCTCCTCCTCCGACACCTGATCACGATACGTGAGTAATGAATGTTTTGATCACCTGTTCTACCTCCTTGTTCATGGCCAGAGTAAATAGCTGTTGGGGAACTCCGGCTCAATCGTGATCGACTTTTGAGAATGAATCTTGGCAAGAGGCAGGTCGCCAATCTCGGCATACAGATTTGTCGGATTGTAATGAGCCTCTTATTTACGAGGGTCTTACTTCAAAGACTTCGTGAAATAGACGATCGCCTGAATGTTATGCTGCTCCTCCGATTCAAGGATGCCGAGGTTACAGTAAACATCGGTCACGGTTGTCACCTTCTTCGTCCAGCATCAGCGCCTCTTCAAAAACAGAAAGTGGTTGCAAACTGATGGTTTGCCAGATGGCTTTATAGATTTTGACCGGAATTGTCACCAATGAAAACTGAATGTGTCCTATCCAGATGGGCCCCAAGAGGAAAAAGTTAACGTCTTAGTCAAAAAAATTAAGTCTGGATACTAAACCATTAACTATGAATGATTTTTCAAAATTCATAAAGCTAAAAAGTACTCATCTCCCCTTCTCTTTAATCAGGGATGCGTGGCTTTTAGCCTGATAATTTAAACCTAGATTATGCATTAGAGTTTGTGGATAACTTCTTTCTCTATGAGAATCAATCAGTTAGTTTCTAATGCATAGCATTAGGATGGTTTGGAATAATACTTGCTCAAAGAGCCTGATTTTCATAGAGTTATATCGAATTCTATTT
>CANIVF010000074.1 GCA_947470895.1 Bacteroidota bacterium | reverse complement strand
TTTACAAAAATCATTGTGTATTCCGATTATTATAATTCGGTATTCACCAAACGATGGCATAAAGGTGAAGTAAACCCTGGCTTTAAAGTCATTGCCTTCGGCTGGTGTGGCATTTCGGAAGGAATGAAAGCGCCTGATGATGGAATTAAGGGAGTCTCTAAAAACCCGTTTTAAAATTTTTCACTTCTGATTTATCAAATTTCCTGTTTACATCTTAAAAGAAATACGATTAAGGGTTCCTTGACTTTTACTTTTCATCCCTAGTAGGATGATGGTTGACCATTTGGCCTGCCTACCTGGTGTTCAAGTTCACTTTTATCTGCGTTAGCCTGAATAAATTGTAAGTGAGGTTCATTAACCCGATCGTGGCCTCAGCTCTTACAAAGTTTCGGCACCTTATATACATCCGGTTCATCGAGTTGGTCATGAACCCAAAGATGTGTTCTATCCTGGCCCTCGTTTTTGATTTCTTTTTGTTTCGCTTTTGTTGTGCTTTGGTTAGCGGCTTATTGCGATACCCTTTTTCATGAATCATGGAAATCATGTTCTTACGGATCAACTCGTTTTCAATTTTCCCGCTACGGTAAGCACTATCGGCATATACTTTTTGTCCGAGATCTCTTTTATCAATCAATGATCCAATCATTTCACTATCGTGAACATTGGCGGGCGTTACTTTATAACCGGTAATAAGTTTGGTGTGCTCATCCGCTTTCACATGGTCTTTATATCCATAGTAACTTTTTCCATTGTGTGTAACCCATCTGGCATCAATATCCTTCTGACGCAGTTTGTTCTCCTGATCTTTCCAGTCTTGGGGAACAATCCCCTCATTGAGTTGTTGGTTTTCATCGCGGCTGTTGCGTTGAACAGGAACTTCCACAATGGAGGCATCCACCATTCTGCCTTTGTTAAGGATTACACCCTGCCTGGTCAACGTTTTATCCAGCAATGAAAATAACTTCTCTACTACCCTGGCTTTGGCAAGTTCATTCTTAAAGTTCCAGATTGTTTTAGCATCTGGAACTGTATCAGAGATGGTCAATCCTAAAAAACGCATGAATGATAAACGATCTAAAATTGCATATTCGGTGCTGTCATCGCTCAAATTATAATACCGTTGCAAAATCAATATCTTGAACATCATCAGGTAATCAAATGATGGGCGACCGCCCTGGCTTCTGTCTTTTCCTAATTCAAAATGTGCCTCCAGGGGTTTGCGGAAAATCTCAAAGTCTACGTGTGCCTGCAGTTTTATCAATGGATCATTTTGCTTGCCGATTTTATCCAACCGAAACTGCTCATCAAATAATCCTCTCGATTTATTCTTCATCTGTTTTCTCCTTTTTCTCAAGAAACAAAATTTATAGATAACTTGGTAGGGTTATTAGAGATGCCCTTAATTGTATTTTTCAATTTGAATGTGATCCTGGCGTAAACCGTCAGGATCATTTCATTTAGGGGGTTTGATATAGGAAGAACGGACTCACGTTTAAAAAATCAAATCAAAAAGCATATTTTTGCACCCGCATGAAAAAAATCATTGAATCAAGGAAGCTATTGGGTGTTGATAAAACAGTCGAATTGAAGGAATTAAAGACTATTTACAGGAATTTTATGAAGGATTGGCATCCGGATAAATTCCATAACGATCAGGAGGCTAAGCTGGCGGCTGAAGAAAAAAGCAAGGCTTTTATTGAAGCCTATCACCTGCTGGTGAGTATTGCACCTGAAACTCACGCACAACAACTGGAGCAGTACACCGAAGTGATCACCTCTTCAAAAATTGTTGATTTTCTATACAAGTCTCAAACGCTGCAGATAAACTTTGCCGACAGCAGCCGCTACGAATACTTTGGCGTGCCGCATAACATCTATAATAAGTTTTTGAATTCAGATACACCCGATCGTTTTGCCCGCAGGCATATCTATCATTCCTATGTGTATAGAAAGGTGAGCAAGGCTGCTGAGAATTAGCAGGTTGTTGCTATTCATCATCCGTAGCAACAACCTCGCTTTTATTTTTGCTTAAACGCTCCTCTTACCACTTCTTCATTGAATCCTGAAGCAACGAGATTGTTATTGGCATAAACGTAGAGTGCCGTATTGAAGATGGTGCTTGCTACAGTAAATACCATACCGGTAAGTAATAACAACAATGCACCAACGGATATTCCGATTAGTAGACCAACAGTATCAAATGCTGACGTGAGCACATAAGTGAGTGCGACTGATACCACAATCACCATCACAAACACCAGAAACTGAATAAGGCCGAGACCAAGTGCTTTGATAAGACTTTCGCCCCACGTCTTTTTAATTAGTTGTGTAGATTTTTTTAATGCGTCAATCGGACCAAGGCTTTCATAGACGAGCACAGGCACCACAAAGATGGTAACGATGCTCCAGGCCATACCCAAAAGACCGATGAGAATGTTTGCCACCAGCTGACCAACCTTGCCAAGGTTAGAGGCGAGTTCCTGAAGAATCCGCAGGAGCAAGCCCACCGTAGCCGACAATAAACTCCATTGAAAAATCAACGAAAGACGGGTGAAAGCAAATTTGATACTTTCACCAAACGTGGCATTGCCACCCTCAAAGCGGATTTTAGTGGTGTACACAACGCATACATTAAAAAACGTTGCGATAAATGCCAAACCAAAATAGGTGATGAAGATGATCACATATTGAAATACTTCCAATGATTCTTGTGAGAAACCATTGTTCATGAGTGCCGGAATGATCGAAGGGAAAATCATCGCCACGGCAAACATTGCCGAGCAGATAAAGGACAACAACGCAAACCAAAGCAGTTCGCGATCTTTATTGATTACACCAAAAGTTAGTTTGGTGATCATCCAGCTTCTGGAGAGGGCATTCATAGGGTTTGGAATTTTATTGTTTGTTTTACCAAAGTAAGAATTTTTTAGTACAGAACCAGAGAAGTAAACACCTCAATTCAGAACGATATTAATCCGCTCACCTGGGTTTGTTTTTATCATGATCACATCATTCACCAATTGATAGCTTACTTTATTCATGCTAAAATTTCCAAAAGTATTTTGCACTTTTAGTTCGCCACCTTTCTCACTGATAATTGTTATTGTCTTCACTTCTCCATTTTCTTTCGTGGCAGAGATGACAAAAGCACCTTCGGCCCGCAGTCGATCGAAGGATACATCACGCCAGGATTCTGGAATAGCAGGGAACACTTCAATTATGCCGTCATGACTTTGTAATAACATCTCTTGCACGGCTGAAGCAAAAGCAAAATTTCCTTCAAGAGTAAACGGCCGGTACCGATAGGAGGATAATTTTCCTTCACACTGATCGCCATTCACATGAAAGCTGTTGGGTAACGTGAAACACGAAGCAAACTTCTGAAGTGTCTCGGCAGCCTTTTGTCCGTTACCCATGCGGGCATACATGTTGGCTTGCCAGCTAAAGGAATAGCCCACCCAGTTCATCGATCCATTTTGCTCCAGCACATTCATCGAGGCTTGAATTGTTTTTTGATCTTCATCATGTGAATAATCCAGTATAGCAAGTGGATGAAAAGCCATTAGGTGAGAAAAGTGGCGGTGCGATTCAGCGAAAGGTATTTCCGGAGCTACTGCCAATGAACCTATAGCATCTTTGCTTAAATCAGGCCATTGCAATAATTGATTGCGCCAGCGTTCTGCATCTTGTGTTAGATTAAGTTCGTCAGCAAGTTCAATCGCTTTGATGTAGGTCCAGCGGATGATGGCCAAGTCATAGTTGGTGGTTTCTGTAAACCATGCTGTGATTTTATTGTCATTGATTTCAGGGCTTGAACTGAGTGGTAACTTTCTTTTTCCTTGTGCGTCCCTTATCGAAATATTTTCAAAGAAAAGAGCTACATCACGAATCCAGGGATATGCTTTTTCTTCTAAGAATTTCCTATCCATGGAATAGCGCCACTCCAAATAAAAATGATGACCTAACCAACCAGCTACTGTGGGTGAAAATGAGTATTGTATCCATCCACCCATTTCTTTTCCTTCCAGTGTAGTTACACCTGGCGCGTTGAGTCCGCTCACACCGAAGTAGTGTTGAGTATATTTTTCAAATACCGGTTTGCTGCTCCACAACCAATTTGTAAATCCCTTGGCTCCCTTCATGTGATTGCCCGAGTAAGAAGGCCAGTAACTGAGTTGCGTATTTAAATCATTATGAATGTCTCCTTTCCACGGTGGAAGATTTCCGTTGTCGGCTGTCCAGATGGCTTGCAAAGTAATCGGTGGTGCATCATCGCGCGCAGCGCAGGCAAACTTATAATTCTCGAGATACCATTGTCGTTCGATCAACGAGTCTGGTATAGATACTGAAGACTGATTCCAGTAATTGGTCCACCACTTCTTACTATCGATCAAGTCTTTTTCGAAACTGCGTTCCATAGCCCGATGGGTTTCTTCAGGGGCACTGATGTTTTTAAGATTATAGCTAGAATTCGAAGAGATGCTCCACGCACCTTCCATACCGTTTTTTGTTTTCTTCCATTCAACACTCACCTGATACTCAAAGCCATTCCAACCTTGTTGTATATAGTGAGCGCTGTTGGGTGTGGTGTTGATGTTGCCTTGTTGGTAACCCAATCTTGTTAAGCTTTGTCCTTCTACAGAATTCGAAGCGGAGACATTAGCGCCTTGATAAAGTGGAGGCAACAATGCAGGCGCGAGCGAAGCATTTTCAAATTTATACCAACCCATAGGCTGATGGGGATGAATGAAGGTGAGAAGTCGCGCCCCATTTTTCCATTTCACTTCTGCTATTCCTTCTTTGATGTAAAGTCGTGTGGAAGCTACTTCACCTAACGCTGTGATATCAAACTCAAGTGCGGCACCGGGAATTTTAGAAGGAGCAGGATCACGTTCATAAGGAAGATCACCCAGATCCTGAATGATTTTATAATCATTTTTTGCCACCTGGTCTTGCACCATTTTGAAAGTCAACTTGTCCAGATCTTTGGTCGGCCGCTGATCCCATAAGTCGGCACGATCTATGGAAAATCGGAGCTTACCATTTTTTTGCCAGATGAGGTTGCCCACCATGGCATTACCGAGCGGTAGCGCCTCATCCCACTTTTGTGGAATCGTATTGAACTGCAGATCGTGACGAAACGGCACCTGTGCCAGTGAACTGAAAAATGAAAACAGAATGAGTGATACTAAAACTCTTTTACGCATGATGAAATTAAACGATCTATATTGATTTGTAAGGACATTAGTTTTGCAGTACTATTTTCCAAGCATAGGAAATAAGCGTTTGATATCTTCGGTATTGGGTTGTGTGCCATACTCACAGACTTCAAATACTTCAGCGTTTTTTGTTTTGGCAGCGCGATCTTTTCCATACCACTTCTCCAACGATTTTAATATCTCGGGAGAGATCGGATCCGTTTGTCTCTTCGCTAACCAGAGAAGCCAGTCAGCCTTTGATGCGGGCACTTCATTCGCGTAACCACCGATCCACGGCAGCCACTCAAAGTATTGCGACTCATGCGCTGCCAGAGCATACACTTTTTTATCATATACACTTGTGATGTCCACCGCTACATCCGGACGAAATGGATTGGGTCTTTGAAAATAATCTTGGAAGTATAGAAACACCGGATTCTTTTTGAGAGGGGCTGTATCGGGGGCAACATTAGGTACGCCCACCATATAGGCGGCATCTTGCACGAGAACCCCAGTGTATCGATGGTCAGGATGATAATCATTCGTGCGTGGAGCAATCACCACATCGGCATTCCACTCACGAATTTTACGGATGATCTGAAGGCGAACATCGAGGCTGGGCACTAATTCACCATCGTGATTGTCAAGCACATCATAGGTTACGCCAAAACGCTTTCCTGCTTCTTTGGCTTCGGCCATTCTTCGTTTTGCCAAAGCGCCACCTCCTTGTGTTTGATGGCCGGCATCGCCATTGGTGACCGACACAAATTTAACCGCATAGCCCATCTGAGCAAACAGGATGGCCGTGCCACCACTACCACCGTCACAATCATCGGGATGTGCACCAATCATGATAATCCGAATTGCTTCAGGTTTTGTTTGCGAAAGTGCCGAAGAAACAACGTATATTATGGTCAGCAGTGTGAGGATCAATTTTTTCATAATTGGATTTTTTAATAAGTCGATGAAAATAGCATTTTTTCATTCAATGTCTAACTCAAATTATACGATCATGATTTTAAGAAGATGGTTATTTGCCGTGTTGATTGTAATACCAGGATTGTTGTTTGCCCAAAATAGGGTGGAGGGAAAGAAAGCAAAGCTTTCCATTGCCCATACCACAGATTTTCAAATCACCGGTGACACTACGCACGAAGCGTGGAAGTCAGCCACGTGGAACACGCTTCCACAACGCTGGAAATCACCCGTTAACTACCTCACCAAAACGAAACTGTTGTATTCCGACAAAGGTATCTACACACTTTTTTGGTGTGAGGATAAAAAGATCACCGCCACACTGAAAGAAGATATGGCGGATATCTACAAAGAAGATGTGGTAGAGATTTTTTTCTGGACAGACGAGCAGTTTCCACTTTACTTCGAATATGAGCTGTCGCCTTTGAATTATGAGTTGGCGATTTTGGTCCCCAATATGCGAGGCACCTTTTTTGGATGGGCGCCTTGGCACTATGAAGGTGAACGCAAGACCAGACATGCAACTAAAATTATAAAAGAGGGGGAGCAAACTGTGGGATGGATTGCAGAGTTTTTTATTCCTTACTCATTGCTTACTCCCCTTACCAATGTGCCGCCTATCAAAGGCACCAAGTGGCGCATGAATATGTATCGCATCGATTACGATCAGGAAGATGCCGGATGGTCGTGGCAACCCGTGCGCGTAAATTTTCATGACATTGAAAAGTTTGGAACGCTGCTGTTTGAGTAACGATCAATAGCCACAGATTCACTGATTAAATCTGTGGCTAAAACTTTTCTATTGATTCTTAGCAGCAATTTCTTCGAGTAAATGATCCAGAACTTTTCGATCAAACACTTTCCCTTTCAGAATCACGGCATTTATTTTTTGAGTGGCTTTAATATCCAGTAATGGATTTTCATTGAGCACGACTAAGTCGGCAAACTTGCCAGATTCAATCGCTCCGTATTTTGAAGACTTCTCCAAAAACCATGGTCCATTTACAATAGAACTCTGCAAAGCTTGCAGTGGCTTGAGTCCAGCTTCCACAAAAAGCTGTAACTCCTGGTGCAAAGCAATTCCGGGATAGACAAATGAATTCAGATAACCCGCATCAGTGCCAGCGACAATTTTGATCCCTGACTTTTGTACCCAACGCAATAACGATTTAGTTTTTTCATAGGTAGCATGGCGAAGTGCGATAGCTTTCTCGTCATCTTTTGCAGCGCGCTCTACACGCCAATTATACGTTTTTAAAAGTCCTTTACCGATGTAGCGTTGATAAGCATCGTTAGCGTGATCTTGTTGATCGAGATAAGAAGTAGTAAAGCTGATGTTGAGCGTTGGTACCACAGCTGTTCCGTTTTCTGCCATCATCGTGTAGGTGCTCATCGCTTTTTCTTCCGTGATGGTGGAAAGAATCTCCGGTAACACATCACGGTAAGTAA
This sequence comes from Bacteroidota bacterium, assembly GCA_947470895.1. Classification (GTDB taxonomy): domain Bacteria; phylum Bacteroidota; class Bacteroidia; order Cytophagales; family Cyclobacteriaceae; genus ELB16-189. The sequence continues at coordinate 16,211 of CANIVF010000074.1, read as the reverse complement.
CTTTACCAGATGCAATTTGTTCGGTGAGTTCCATTTCTTTTGTTGAACTCGCTTTTAAAAGATAAGAGCCATGTTCCACCGTGCCCAATCCAGCAGAAGATACCTGTTCCATGGTAAGTGAATAAGGAATGTGAGCCGAAGTTTTGAATCCTCTCTTCCTTGCTTCACGAATAATTTCTAAATACAGATCTGGCTTTAAGGTGTTGTCTGTGATCTTAATAAAATCAACCTTCATTCTTTCCAATGAGTCGATGCCTTTATTCATTTCTTCTACCGTGCTGATTTCAATATCACCAGCCCACATGGATTGAAAGCCTTCGAGTTTTGGCCCCGAGGTAAATAATGTTGGTCCGAATAGTTTTCCATGGGCAATTTCTTCACGCCATTGTAATACACTCGGACTGATATCGGCTGCTGCATCGCGAACCGCAGTAATGCCATGAGTAACATATAGAGGAAGTAGGTTTTTATTTTCCTGAATGAGTGTATCGCCACCACCAAAGTGAACGTGGTTATCCCACAACCCGGGGATGATGAATTTTCCGGTCGCATCGAACTCCGAAGTGGCTGAGTATTGATTCAGGTCACGTTCATCAAAAACAGAAAGAATCGAATCGGCACGAACGGCAATGACTTTTCCTTCAAGGAGTTCACCGGTTTTTATGTCGATGATGGTAGCGCCTTTGATTAGTAAATCGGCAGGAGTTTGTTCAGTAGGATTACAAGCAATCAGGAGTGCTATGGACAAAAGACAGAGAGTTTTTTTCATGACCCAAAAGTAGATTAAAAAAAGAAGCCACAGATTCACAGATTAAATCAATCTGCGAATCTGTGGCTGAAAATTTTGAACGAATTATTTATTCACTCCGGGTAAACCAGATGTGGGCATTTGCTGATCCTTGGCAAAGGAAGGAGCCTTTCTTACGGTAGGATACACTTCATCTAATGTATTGCCATCATATAGCCTTCCATTCTTCATTACTTTATTCACTGTATTCGTATTGCGAATGTTTTCCAATGGATTCTTATCCAGGATAATCAAATCGGCTAGTTTACCAGCTTCAATGCTTCCGATGTCTCCATCCAGTCCAATCGCTTTTGCTCCTTGAATGGTCGCTACTTTCAATGCATTAAGTGTGCTGATGCCACCAGAGGCTATGCTCCACAATTCCCAATGATAACCTAATCCTTGCAACTGTCCGTGTGAACCAACGCCTGCATTGCCGCCTGCTTTCACCAGGTCATTCACGAAGCGAGCGTGATCTTCAAACACGTGTTCTTCTTTCATGAACCAAGCTGGTCTTCTTCTTGATTTCTGATCGAGTTCAGATTTTGCAAAGAAGTGGTTCAATTTTGGATCGCCATTTACATTTTCAGTGGCATAATAAAAGTTCTCCGCCCAGGGACCGCCATACGATACAAGTAGTGTAGGAGTGTACGTCATCTTCGAAGCAGCTACCGCTGTAGTGAAATCTTTATACAGCGGATAGATTGGAAAAGAGTGTTCATGCCCGGGATAACCATCGATGAGGTTGGTCATGTTCAATTTGAAATCCAAACCACCTTCTGTGGTAGGCATCAATTGTTGTTCCTTAGCTGCTTGTATAATCCATTGACGATGCTGACGATTACCAGTCAGATACATCTTGATCGTTTTAGTATTGTAATATTCTGAATATTGTTTCAAAATATCTTTGGCTTGATCGGCATCTTTCAGATTGTACATCCAGAAGCCAACGCCAGGGCCTGTGCTGTAAACACGAGGCCCGTAGATCTCACCAGTTTCTACCATGTCGCTATACGTGAGCACATCGGTGGTGGCAGTTTGTGGGTCGCGCGTAGTAGTAACTCCATAAGCAAGGTTCGCGGCATATACCCACACCTGATTTTTATGAATGCCCCAGGCGGGCCACATGTGTGCGTGCGTATCGACAAAACCAGGAACGATGGTCTTACCACTCAAGTCCATCTTTTGAACCGAAGCATCAACTGAAATAGAACCCGCAGTGCCTACTTGTTTGATGCGTGCGTTTTCAATCAACACATCACCACGCTCAATCACTTCATCGCCTTTCATGGTTATGATGCGCGCGTTTTGTAAAAGAACTTTTCCGACAGGAATATCTTTCTGCACGGTAATCTTAATGCGCATCTCACCTGGCTTGTAGCCTTCGTCTTTTTTCTCTTCGGCTTTCTTATCACCTGAATTGGTGTCAGACTTCTTCTCGCCTTCAATCTTCTCCGCGTCTTTCTTCTTTTCCTCTTCCGCTTTTTTCTTTTTCAATTCTTCCTCTTTGGCTTTCGCTTCATCGAGGTTGAAGGTGAAGAAGGCATTGCCTAACGAGAAGTAAACGGTTTTTGCATTGCTACTCCAGGTAGGAAACTCTCCTCCTAACTTAGTGAGTTTGCGTGCGGGGAATTGTGCTCCGGCTACATCCGCTACTGAAATTTTAGGAACCTCTCCGCCAATTTTAGGAATCCTTACTACATATACATCGTTGTTAATTTTCGCTAGGGCCTGATCTCCTTCAGGAGCCATCAGAATCACCGCAGCATTCGAAGGTTCTCGTTGGGGTTCAGTAGCAGCTTCTTCTAGCATGCAATGATTTTCATCAGCCACTGATCCGTAGGTCATGATGCCCGTTACTTTCAAATGCGCTTTCTCATCGGTGCCATCCCACCGTATGGATACTAGTCCTTTTTGTACGCTGTATAAATAAATGCGGTCACTTGATTTAGTGAAATGAGGAACACCTCTTCCTTTTGCTTTCTCGATCACGGTAATTGGTCCGCCATTGCCACTGATCCACGCAATTTCTTCCTGGTTGGCAAACGTTACAGGGCCTTCATCTTCTTTGAAGTTATGAGCGCTGCCTTGCATAAAGACAATTTTATTTCCTTGATAGCTCCAGGCTATTTCACTATACAATGCAGGAACAGCAGTCAGCTTCACAGCCTTGGGTGCTTTTGCTTTGAAGTTGATTTTATAGATGTGTCCTCCTTCACCTTCCCACGTTACCCAGGCCAGTTGTGCACCATCGGTGCTCCATGAAGGTTGTGCTTCGGTAAAGCTGTTTGTCGTTACTCTCTTGGGTGTACCGCTTGGTAAGTCCTTCGTATAAAGTCTGTTCAATGCGGTGAAGGCCACTTGCTTTCCATCGGGTGAAACAACGGCATCACGTATTTGTGTTACAAGCATATCTTTATCATCCTTAATGGGATACTTAAAATCGGCTACACTGGGGCCCAGCAAAAATTCTGTCTCGATTTCAAATGGAATGTTTACTGCATTTCCTCCGGAAACCGGAATGCTATAAAACTTTCCGCCATACGAAGCGATTACATTTTTGCTATCGGGTGTGAATGACATGGCAGGTAATACACCCAGCGGTGCAATGGATTCCTGTTCATCGCGCTGCACCGGATAAGCCAGCCATTTTTCGTCACCGGTTTTTAAATCGCGAATGATTAAACCTGTTTGATCATTATGTCGGGATCCATATACTAACCACTTGCCATCGGGTGAAAGTGTGGGCGTGAATGCTGAACCATAGCGTGCCGTCTTCACTTCAGTCTCACCGGTTTCGCGATCGTAAACCGCTAATTGATATTGCGGAAGTTGGGCGTTGTAGTTCCACGCATTCATGCGTTGTGCATACCAGATATATCGACCATCAGGACCAAACGCCTGCTCTACTGTTTTCAAGTTATCCGGTTTGCTGATCAGTTGAGCACCAGAGCCTCCATCTTTATGAAACATCCACAACTTAAAGTTGCGCGTGCCACGTGAGCCGATAATATAATTTCCATCGGGTGTCCACTCAGCTGATTGATAATGTTCAATATTTGCCTTGGTGATCTGCAATGAATCTTTTTTATCTAAGGTAAACCACCAGATGTTTTCGCCACCGCTTCTATCGGAGATGAACAAGAGTTTTGTTCCATCCGGACTAAACTTAGGATGAGAATCGAATGCCATGCCGCTCGTGAATGGCGTGGGTTTGCCACCCGCGATGGGCATGGTAAAAATATCGCCCATAAAATCGAAGGCGATGGTCTTGCCATCCGGACTTACATCCAGCGACATCCATGTGCCTTCATTCGTTTTGATGGGCACGCGCCTGGCTACTTCCAGCGGTAGATCTTTTTTCTTTTTAGGCTTTTCCTTTTTTACCGTATCTGCCTTTTCTTCTTTTTTAGGCTCTTGTGCGTGCAGTTGAAACGTTCCGATCAAAAACAGTGCACCAAGCAAACTGTATAGTTTCTTCATGGGGTAGATTTTTTACTAATAAAGGATAAATACTCCTCTAAGATAGAAAAGGTTATATAATTTCTATGGGTGGTGAAACGGGAGGGCGGGAATGGTTTTTTTATTGAATAATGCTAATGCAAATTAATTTGCTTTTTGATCACCTTCTTATCTACCCATTGCAAGAGCAGAATGAAGGCAACGCCAAACACAACCAGGCCAGAATAGCCCGTTACGAATGTAAATACTCCAGTAGTCCAATGGATTTTAGTAAGTGCTAATGTAACAATCAACGTAACAACAATAAGGAGAATCCCAACAGCCAACCACCAGTAGTCGCGCTTCTCTTCTTTCTTTTCAATAAGGGCTACAACGCGATCGGCAAAGGGAAATGAAACATGAAAGTCAGGTTCTTTTTTCAATGCATCAAAAACAAGTTGATAAGCACGCGCATCATCGGATACGCTTACAAGTCCGTTTTCAATTTCATTTTGCAATTCTTCTTCTGAGCGTTTCATAGTAGTGCTTCTTTACCAAGATACTGCTTTACTTTTTCTTTCAACAACTGCCGAGCCCTAAATAAATAATTTTTTACCGTTCCTTCTGGCAAGCCAGTTATTTCTACGATCTCCGGATAACTCATCTCCTGCACATGATACAACGTGAGGATCGCTTTATATTGTGGAGGCAGTTGATTGATCAGACTCATCACAATGCCATCTAGTTGGCGATCTGAAAAATCTTCTTCCACATTTTCAATGGATATAAATTGTTCCCGATCATCCTCTTCCGACAGTTCACGGATTTCAATTTTGTTTTTGCGCAGGTGGTTGATACCATGGCGATAAGCAATGGTGGCAATCCAGGTACTCAATTTTGATTGAAAGGTAAACTCCCCCAGCTTTTCATATACTTTCAAAAATACATCCTGACAAAGTTCTTCACGGTCTTCATGCCGGTCGATAAGCCGCGCGATCATGTGGCACACCAGTCTTTCGTTTTGCTTGATCAGCACACGAAAAGCCTGCCTATCTCCGCCTATCACCTGTGAGACCAGGGCCTTGTCATCAATCATTTTGGGGTTAGACACGGAGTTTAATACGGATGTTGCAGGAAATTAGTTGAAAATTGGTTGCCGGCCTCCGGTTTCCAGTAACTGGCGACTGGTGCCTTTGATTGAAGGTGTATGAAAGAACTATTGTAAAATAGTTTGCAACATTAGATCGCGTGCCCGTGTCTTACGCCTCAAAACCAAGTTAGAAATCATTAAACTGAATACTTATGAACGCTGATGTATTAATGCCAATCGCTATTATCGGAAGTTTTGGCGCCTCCATTTATTTCTTTACCAAAGTGATGACCGATTACATGCTTAAAAAGAAGATGATCGACAAGGGCTTTGTGAATGATGACACACAAGCCATTTTTAAAAACTATAAACAGGATGACAATAAGTATGCTTCGTTGAAATGGGGCTTAATTTCATTTTTCGCAGGGCTATCTCTAATTGTTATGGAGTATGTGTCTGTAAGTCCTGATTCCCCATTGCCTTATGGATTATTTGCCGTGGCCGTATCGTTCGGCTTTTTGATTTACTATTTTATGGTCAAAAGATCAACAGACAAGTAACAAAGTAGATGTCTAGCCGTCTCTTGTACATCACACTATTTCAGATTCCATAAATTCAATTCCATGTTTAGAAGCTACCTGAAGACTGCCATTCGCAGCCTGCTAAGACATCGTTTTTTCTCGTTCATCAATATTTTTGGCTTAGCAGTAGCAATGGCTTTGTCGATGGTCATCATCATGTTGGTGGCGGACCAGATGACTTACGATCGGTATAACACCAAACGCAACCGCATCTATCGACTTAATACCATTCCAGAGGGACCAGATGGGGCTTTAAATGAATACGCCACCACTACCCTGCCACTGAAGCAAGAACTTCTTGACAACTATACGGGTGTGGAGAAAGCAGTGCGCATTATGCGTGGTTTCGGCAACTTATGGCTGGAGATGGAGCAGAACGTGAACATCCCCATTGCAGGATATTATGCAGACGCAGAGATATTAGATGTGTTTGAATACGAATTAGAGTATGGGGACTCGCGCACAGCATTGATAGAACCGTACTCGGTAGTACTCACCAAAAAAGCAGCAAAAAAATTATTCAAGCAGGAAAATCCCATTGGTGAAGTTTTTAAAGTTGGCGAAGAGGGACCTTACAAGGTGACAGGTGTATTAAAAGAGACAAAAAACAAATCGCACATTCCTTTTGAAGCACTAGCAAGTATTAGCACGGTAAAAAGCTTGGAGGCGCAGAATAAATATGGCAAAAACCTCGACAATTGGTACAACTACACTGCGGGCTGGGTATATGTATTGCTTGAAGAAGGAAAGCAACCAAAAGACATTCAAGCGGCACTCACAAAAATCGAACAAAAACATTTTACCACACTTGCAAACCCCGACACCCAACGAAAAGTAAAATACAAGCTTCAGCAATTGATGAACATTACCCCTGGTCCATTTATCAACAACTTATGGCTGGAACAATTAGCTTATCACGTTTCTGTAGATGTGGTAACCATTCTGGTTGGCGTGCTCGCTTTGATTATTTTCAGTGGATTAACGATTGTTTCTCAGACCTGGAGGGCGGTCTTTGTTAATCCAGCCGATAATTTGAAGGGAGATTAAAAAGTAAACGCGACAAGTTTGCTTGTCGCGTTTTTTATTTTCTATAAAGAGAATCTTATTTATTTAAAATGCTTTAGCATCACAATCTCCTCTGGCTTTAAGAATCTCCATTGACCACGTGCAATGTCTTTCTTATCTAATCCTGCATAAGCTACACGATCAAGTCTCAGCACTTCGTAACCAAGTGATTCAAAAATTCTGCGCACCACTCGGTTCCATCCGATGTGTATCTCAAGCCCGACAATGCTGTTATCATCGCCAACGATCGCAATATCATCAACCATAGCCCGACCTTCTTCCAGGTGCACACCTTCTTTGATTTTTATAAAGTCATTTTTGGTAAGCGGCTTGTCTAATTCAACGCGGTAGATTTTTTTCACATTATAGGACGGATGCGTGAGCTTATCAGCAAGTTCTCCATCATTGGTAAGTAGCAGTAATCCGGTTGTGTTTCGATCCAATCTTCCAACAGGATAGATTCTTTCTTTGCCTGCACCAGCCACTAAGTTCATAACGGTATTACGATCTTGTGGATCAGCCGTGGTGGTGATGAATCCTTTTGGTTTATTCAATAGGATATATACCGGCTTTTCAGCTTTCAATTTTTTTCCTTCATAACGAACATCATCGGTCATTTTTACTTTATGACCCATCTCGGTAACCGTTTCTCCATTCACCGTCACCAATCCCATCTTAATGAGTTCATCGGCTTCTCTGCGACTTCCAACTCCGCTGTTCGCCATGAACCGATTCAAGCGAATCATGTCTGGATCAGACTTCTGCTTGGGCTCTGGCTTTGCACGTCCTGCAGGTTTTTCACCGCGTTCTTTATCGTATGGCTTTCTCTTATAAGGAAGTCCGAATTCGCTCGTTTTGCGGAAGGGTTTGTCTTCACCTTCTTTTCTTTCAAATGGTTTTTTCTCACCACCTTCAGCATCTCTTTTTTGAAATGATTTCTTTTCAAAGCGGGGCTTGTCACCTGCATTTGAATCGAATGAATGTGTGATGGTTTTCTTAAATGGTTTTTCGTCACCGCCTTCTTCACGTTTTGTAACTGGCTTCTTGGTGAAACCGGCAGGTCTTTCCGGGCGTGAGCCGCGCGAATCGAATGAACTTGAATCTCTGTTTTTAAATGGTCTTTCGCTACCCTCATCTTTGCGATCAAACGATTTCTTTTCAAACCTTGGTGCGCTGCCGGGGCGTGATCCAAAAGAACTACTTTTTCTGAAAGGTGGTTTTTCATCTCCACTTCCCTCACGCTTTGTAAACGGCCTCTTACCGAAACCGGATGGTCTGTCGGAACGTGATTCAAAGGGACCAGATTCTCTCTTCTTATAGGGTCTTTCACTTCCGGTTCCATCGTCTCTTTTTTGAAAAGGTTTCTTTCCAAAACGGGATGGCCCGTCTGTGCGGGATTGAAATGAATCGGATGATCTTTTTCTGAATGGTCCGTCACCGCCTCCTTCTCTTTTTTCAAATGGCTTTGAATATCTTTTTGGACGCTCATTCGAATTATCATCTCTTCTGCCAAAGGAAGGCTTGGTTCCACCAAAGCGTGAAGAACGCGGACGATCCGAATCGCCACCAGGTGAGTAACTGCTGCGAGGACGTTCGCTGGAATCTCCATCCCTCTTACCGAATGAAGGTTTGCCGGCTTCACCAAAGCGTGATGTGCGTGGGCGACTTTCTGAATCTCCACCGCGGGAGAAACCACCACGAGGATCATCTCCTCTACCTGATCTTTTCTTTTTATCGCGGAATGATTTTTCTGCTTCTGAACGCTTACCGAAAGAGGTTTTGTTGCTTCCGGTTGTTTTTCTTGGACGTGCCATAATGTTTTATGATAATGAGGTAATTGTGAGACAATCAGCCTCAGGTTAAAGGTCAGTGAAAGTTTGATGTGTTATATAAAAAATTCAAATGAGTCGGTGAACCGTCTTGTCGTCTAATTCGAATTATTGATTTTCAGGCGTTTCTCCAATCGTGTTTACTTCGTTGGTGAAATCTTTCGGAGTAGGCAGTTCGTTGATGTCATTGATGCCGAAGTATTCCATAAATTTTGGACTCGTTCCGTATAACAAAGGTCTTCCGATGCTTTCGGATTTGCCTTGTATTTCAATGAGCCCTTTATCCAGTAATTTCTGAATCGCGTAATCGCAGTTTACACCACGAATATTTTCTACTTCTGTTTTAGAAATAGGTTGTTTGTAAGCAATGATGGATAATGTTTCCATCGCTGAGTTTGACAATCTTTTTTTGGATTGTTGTTTCAGCATGATGCCAATGCTGGCCTGGTATGCAGGCTTGGTTAAAAACTGATAACCGCCACCCGCTTTGTACAATTGAAAGGCATAATCATCACTCTGAAATTTTTCTTCCAATCGCTGCAATGTTCCGGCAATATCTTCATCAGGAATATCTGCATTAAACATTTCGGATAAACACGCTTTGATATCCACTACCTTGGTTGGCGCAGGCGAACAAAAAATTAATGCTTCGATGTGGTTCTGTAAAAAATCCATTTCTAGGTTATCGGGTTACCGTTACCAGTCACCGGTTAACAGGCAACCGGCAAACAGGCAACTAATTTTAGTCTTGCTTCATCATTTTAGCTTCGATCGATTGTGTAGTATGAGGCACAGCGATGAGGCGCTCTTTAGCAATCAGTTTACCTGTTACAGAGCAGATTCCATACGTGCCATTCTTAATACGCACCAAAGCGTTTTCAAGGTTGGTGATGTATTTTAATTGACGTGCAGCCAATTGGCTGAGGTTTTCTTTCTCGGCAGTTTCGGCACCGTCTTCCAATACTTTTGTATTTCCACCTGAGGTGGCATCGGTGCCAGCATCGTTGGTACGGTTCAGGGTGTCTTTCAAAATGCGAAACTCTTCGCGCGATTTTTCAAGCTTCCCTAAAATCAAGGTCTCGAATTCTTTCAATTCTTCTTCGCTGTAACGTGTTTTGTCGTCCGCATTTGAAGAAGGTTTGGCAGGCTTATGAGCAATAGGTCTTTGATTCACAATCGGAAAAATGGTTAACTGGGGAGCTGGTTTTGGCGGCTTAACCACGGGGGTTTCCACTTTTGGCTCAACTTTTTTTGCTTTCGGTTCTTTGGGCAATTTTACCTCCTTGGCTTTTGGTGCCTCCTTAACCACTACTGGTTTTACGGGCTTAACACTAACAGCCTTTGCCTTTGGAGCTTCTTTAACCACCCTTTTAGGAGCAGCTTTTGGAGCTACTTTCTTCACAGCTTGCTTCTTGGCAACTACTTTTTTGGGCTCAGCCTTCTTTTTAACCGCTTTTTTAGGTTTTGCAGGAGCTGCCTTCTTTGCCTTAGCGGCTGGTTTTGCCTTTGCTACAATTTTCTTTGCAGGTTTTGCAGCTGGTTTTTTCTTCGATTTAGCCATAAAAATGTTCCTTTTAGGGTTTGGAAAAAGATGTGCAAAAATACAGGGAACGGCCTGAAACAAAAAATGTTATCACATTAATTGCGGCCTTTCTTTTATTGCCCGATCACCACTCTTTTTCGATAGGTAGTAACCATCCCGTCAAGGTTAAACACCTCAAACCAGACAAAGTAATAACCCCTCCTGGCTTTGCTGCCATCATCGCGGTCGCCATCCCAACGATAGAACCCTTCAAAGGCCAGCGTTTCGTTTTTGACGATTTCTTTAATGAGCCGGCCCTGATGATCAATGATTTTAATATTGGCAGCGAGGGCACTCTGATCAAAACGATAATTGATCTGGGCAAATTCCTGACCGGGCACGATGGGAGAAAAAATTTCGGGTTCAATGTTCACAGTATTTTCATCCAACAGGTTCTCAGGTCTTGAGTTAGAGTTAAAATAACCAGGCGTGGCATAACCCGATGCCGCGTTGGTAGATTTCCAGTTGTCTGGATTGACGGTGGGTTCCGTCAATGAAATTCTTTCCAGCGAAACACCCTCTTTGTCTTTGAGTAATGGCGAATGAAAGCCATTATCATAGATGAAGTAGTCGATCGGAAGGCCTTCTTCAGAAATAATGGCGATAGAACCCTCATTGTCACTCATGGATGGCAGAGAAAGATTAAAAAGATTTTTTTCCATGGAATTCGGATATTGATTTTGGATGATGTTTCTATCGGGGGTGAAGACTAAAAATTCCCATGGGGATAATATGTAATCATTTTCACTAATTATTTTCAGGTTTGTAAATACATCTTCTTCCCGGTTGGCCAGCGACCAGTTTTTTAGGTTGATGTATTTTGGTGAGCTATTGTAGACCTCCACAAAATCTACTCCGCCCTGCCGGGGATTGAATAAGATTTCATTGATCAGCAGATCTCCGGGCTGAGCTGTTTCTGGTAGTGCGAAAGTGAGTTGATTAAAATCATTCTCAATAAAGTTCCCATTGCAATCGCGCAGGTTGGCTATTTCAAGCTGATAGAGTTGTCGAGCGGTCAAGTCTTGCAGCAATACTAGTTTTATTTCCTTCAAAGAAAGTGAAGTGAATGATGACGACACAATCTCCATAGATGGAGTGAAATTGAAGACAACGGCAGTCAATGGCTTCTCTAACTTTTCATCAAAGCGAAGTAAAATTTGGTTGGGATTAATAACAGTGACTGAAATTAATTTTGGTCCTGTAAGGTCTGGTTTATTCGCACTAACTGAATTTGTTTTTCCTGGCGTTCCTCCTTTCGGATCTTCAGAGGCATTCCAGTTGTCTTCTTCACCACATGGGTTATTGATGTCAATCAATTCTAGCGTCCAGCCACCATCTTGTTTATCTTCATCGCGATACCAAGCTAAGGAATAATTGAGCGAATCGATCAAAAGTCCATCTCTGGTTTTAAGCGTGAGCGATTCTCCACTGTTGTTAAGTGTAGGGAAATTTGTAACCCCCAATGTGTTTGCTGACATGGAGAATTGCGTAGTATTAGCACTAGCACAAATTACCCAATACTGATTGGGAATAATAATTTTAGAAGGCAAAGTAGCGGTAGAGTTACCATCCGAAAATTTCCAATCTTTTATATCAATGGGATTAGCACTGCGATTATAAATCTCAATGAATTCAACTTCTGATAGCCCGACTTGCGGACTAGGGTCAGCGAAAATTTCTGTCAGAATAATATCTTTAGCACTTACTGGCCTGGGCTGAAAAAATAGAAAGGGTTGACTCACAGGTACGATGGCATTACCAACCAGGTCTTCAACGTTTGAAATATCAAGCACGTTTGTAACCCCATTGGTAAAGGGGGTAAGAAAAGTAAGGAGTAAAGTTTTCTGATCAGGCTGAAGTTCAGCAGTGGCAGGATTGCCAATCTCGTTGGATACGGTATAGTGAGAAAGAGTTTGTGAAGTAGTTGCATCCAGCGGTTCATTGAATAGCAATGATAATTGCGTGTTTGATACCACCTGCAATGAACTTAACACAGGAGGATCTTTCTCTGTCATGATATCGCCTGCATAGATGTCATCAAAGAAATGCTTATTGAAAAAGGTTGCCGTAGATTGCTGAATGCGAATGCCAAAGAAGCTGCTTGTGGAAAATGAATTATCGGTTGCTGTTCCTTCTAAAATAAAGTTTGTTCCTCCGCTTGCATCAAGTTCTAGCGACCAAAGGTTGTTGGCATCACGAATAATCTTTATGCGCAATAAATTGTTCGAACGATTAGTTACGCCATCGGTTCCATTGATTAGTACGGAAGCAACTCCAGCCGTCATTTTATACAAACTGATTTCATCGGGGGTTCCACCGATGCGAACAAAGTAGCCGTTGTTGGTTGTACTTAAGAGATCCGATTGTTCGGATACCAGATAGACATCAACAAAGTTGGCTCCTGAAGTATTGAATTGAAGTTGCGCATAAAAATCCCACTGAGCATTTTTTGCTTTCGTAGAAGGTGTGCTGATAGAAAATGTTGAGCTCGGTACAGCTGAGTTAGACCTTAATTGGCCACTGACTACCGTCCAATTGTTAGCATTGTCGGCTGTCCATGTTGGGTTATTGGTGAGATCCCCATCGGAAAAACCATCAGCGACTTGAGCATAGCAAACGTATGCAGAACAAATCAATGCGAGTATGATGCATATTTTCTTCATCAGGTGGGTTCAATAAAGTATTTTTGCTACTGTTAAATTAATTAAATAAAATGAAATTAGCAGTAGTAGGAGCGACCGGTCTGGTAGGTCAGGAAATCCTGAAGGTTCTCGCAGAGCGCAACGTTGAGTTTGATGAGTTGTATTTAGTGGCTTCTGCCAAATCGGTAGGCCAGAAGATAAAGTATAAGGGTAAGGAATATTCAATTATTGGCATGGAGGATGCGGTAGCCATTGCTCCTGATGTAGCTATTTTCTCAGCGGGTGGAGGAATTTCGTTGGAGTGGGCTCCCAAGTTTGCAGAAAAAGGAACGGTGGTGATTGATAACTCTTCGGCCTGGAGAATGGACCCGACTAAAAAACTGGTGGTGCCCGAAATCAATGGTAAAGAATTGACCAGCGAAGATTTGATCATTGCTAACCCCAATTGCTCCACCATTCAGATGGTTCTGGCGTTAGCGCCCTTGCATGATAAGTACAAAATCAAACGTATCGTTGTTTCCACCTATCAATCCGTAACAGGTACTGGCAAAGATGCCGTGCAGCAAATGATGGAAGAGCGTCAGGGTATTACCAATGGTATAAAAGTATATCCACACAAGATTGACATGAACGCTTTGCCACACATCGATTCATTTTTGGATAACGGATATACCAAAGAAGAGATGAAGATGGTGAACGAAACCAGAAAAATCCTGAATGATCAAACGATTGGTGTTACTGCTACTACGGTGCGTATTCCAACCATTGGAGGTCACTCGGAGGCAGTAAACGTGGAGTTTGAAAAGGATTATGATCTAAAAGAGGTACGTGAAATTCTGGAAAACACTCCGGGTGTGATTGTGCAAGATGATGTGAAGAATAACGTGTACCCGATGCCTATTCTCTCTCATGGAAAAGATGAGGTTTTTGTGGGCCGCTTACGCAGAGATGAATCACAACACAATACACTGAATATGTGGATCGTGTCAGACAATCTCCGCAAAGGTGCTGCTACCAATGCGGTGCAGATTGCAGAATTTTTAATGGAGAAGAGCTTGATATCTTAATTCGAAAAGTGCCTTTTCTTAAGCGGAAGAAGTTGTCATCAGCTTCTTCCTTTTTTATTGCCCAGCACTTCAGACACCTAACCAATTGAATTTTTCTGGTTATTGTCTTTCGATGACCAAGTAGCGATTGCCAAAACGATAGCCTTAGCAGGTGCCATCGTGGCTTCATCGGCCGAGATAAATCTGTCTCACCTTTCTGAAAAAGAGGTCCGAATCATCCCCAACCGCAAACTGAGACTTTTTCTGGTCAACTTTCTTATCGCGGTCGATTTTACAGTCTGCCAACGAGGCAATAATTAGTAAGAGCCCGATTAAAAATGGTTTCAACATAAATTCTTAATTTTGTCACCAAATCAATAACAGAAAATTATGAGCAAAGGATTAATAACAACATTAGTAATTATCGGAGTGATCGTTGTGTTTGTGGGAGGGTTTTTCATGTGGGGCACGGGTGTGTATGATAGCGCAGTTAGATCCCAGGAGAATGTGAATGAAGCGTTTAGCAACGTTCAGGCAACGTACCAGAGAAGAGCGGACTTGATTCCAAACTTGGTGGCTACGGTAAAAGAGGCTGCTGAAAATGAAAGAGGAATCTTAACCGCAGTAACAGAAGCCAGAGCGGGAATCGTAGGAGCAAAAACTCCGGAGGATTTGGATATCGCAGGCAGAAAAATCAATACAGCCATTAACCTAGCGTTTGAAGCTTATCCACAGATTCGTTCCACAGAAAATTTCCAGGAACTTCAATCCCAATTGGAAGGAACTGAAAACCGGATCAACGTGGCTCGTCAGCGCTACAACGAAACCATTAAAGAATACAACTCTTACGTAAGAGGTTTCTTCAAAAAGATGGCGTTGGGCATGTTTGGTGGTGATGAAGATTTTAGTCCAAGAAAAGGATTTGAAGCCGCTGCAGGGTCAGAGAATGCTCCTAATGTGCAGGATGCTTTTAATAAGTAATCCACTTTAAAAGAAGCCCCAAAACGCTGGGGCTTCTTTTAATTTATAAGAATACGGTGTTTTATTACTTCTAAACCTACGCGAACTTCTAGAAAATATTCACCTTTTTGTATTTTAGATAAATCATAGATAGGGTTGCTTATAGTAGGATTTGCTTTAAAGATCATGTTACCATTGCTATCAATCAACATGATTTCATCAGCTATTAATTGGGATGTTGAATTATCAAGTTCATCAATAATTGTGGTCTCTACGAATAATTCGTTTGAAATAGGATTTGGGTAAATATTTACTGAAAGGAACGCGCTGCAACCAAATGATTTCTTTGTCAAGTAAAAACTTGTGTTAGGGCCGCCTTGAACAGCACAAGCATTTGTTGATTTTGCTGTTATAGAAATACTACTTACATTATTATACATAGTAAAGTTCAAGTTGTTACCACTTGAAACATAAGGAACGCCAGATTGAACTGTCCAAATTGCTGTAGAGGCTCCGCCAATCGTTGGAGTACTAACATTCAAATAGTGGTTACCAGGACAAATCCCGAGACCAGTATAATAAGAACCCCCATCGACTTTCTGATTGGTTACAAGGGGCTGGCCAACCCATACTGGTTTTGTCAATGATGAACATGACCCTGTAATCGTTCCCTTAATGGAAGCTAGTCCATTCGCATTATTTTGTCTAATAGCGGTAGAACCACTCATAATTAGATAAGTTGAATTGTCAGTTGACCAAGTTACCGACCCCGCCAAAAGAGCACCTTGAAGTGTATATGGTCCATTTGATGTACAAACCAAATCGGGTCCTAAAATGGGGCCACCGGCTGCCTTTAGTACAGCATTATATGCATTAACTCTTCCATAGCCAACTTCATTATTCCAAGATCCATTTGGCTGACCTGTTACATTTGAGTTGAAAGTATATCCCGATAGTTTGTCCGTTGTTGATTCTAATATTTGTCTTGCTTGACTAAGATTTAAATTAGGATTCATGGATAGGATTAACCTAGATTATGAATTAGAGTTTGTGGATAACTTCTTTCTCTATGAGAATCAATCAGTTAGTTTCTAATGCATAGCATTAGGATGGTTTGGAATAATACTTGCTCAAAGAGCCTGATTTTCATAGAGTTATATCGAATTCTATTTTTCTAATGCATGATCT
>CANIVF010000073.1 GCA_947470895.1 Bacteroidota bacterium | reverse complement strand
TGGATAACAAAACATGCAGGAAAAACAACACTCAATATCTCCGCCATTGGTGAAAAACGAATATGGTTAGACGGATTATTTGATATCGTCAGGCAAAAAGATCAACGACTAGCATTTTCTAATGCATAATCTGGGTTCAAATCATGTAATTGGTCAGCATAAACTTGAATTGAAAAACCCTTCAGCTGAAGCTACGCTCCTTACAGAAGGATTTGTTTCTACAACCATCAACGAGCGCGACTTTGCCGTCTCACCCGATGGTAACGAGATCTGTTATACGATATCCACACCACAATCAACTTTTCAAACTATTGTGGTTAGCAAAAAAGATAAAAATGGAGAATGGTCGAATCCCGAAGTGGTTTCCTTCGCTGGCAAATTCAGTGATCTTGAGCCTGCACTTAGTGCCGATGGTAAGAAATTATATTTCGCTTCTAACCGCCCTCTTCAGGGCAATCAACCAAAAGATTTTGACATCTGGATAGTAGAGCGAGCTGGCCACAGTTGGGGTGAGCCAAGAAATATAGGTGCTCCGATTAATACCGAAACGGATAAGTTTTATCCTTCAGTAACCCAAAGTGGCAATCTATATTTCACAGCTCAATATCAAGATGGAGTGGGTCGGGAAGATATTTTTCTTGCACTCTGGAGAAATGGTCAATTTGAAAAACCAAGTGCGTTAGATACAGCCATTAACTCAAAAGGTTTCGAATTCAATGCATTTGTTGATCCTGATGAAAAATACATCTTCTTTACTGGCTATGGAAGAAAAGATGATACGGGGCGTGGCGATTTATACATCAGCTTAAAAAATAATGATGGGAAATGGTTACCGGCAAAAAATTTAAAATCCTTAAACTCAGCCAGGTTGGATTATTGTGCTTATGTAAGTCCTGACAAAAAGATTTTATTTTTCACCAGTGAAAGAGCTGCTATTCCAGTTTCATTTGGAACCAAAACTACCTATGAGCAAATAAAAAATATGAATCAAAGCACGCTAACTGGAACCGGAAATATTTATTGGGTGAGTTTTGAAAAAGTACTAAACTCCATCCGTTGAGTCTTTATCCGTATTCAGTGCGTCTTCTTGTGATTTTAAATGACCCATCACAGCACGAAGTTTCCCATATCCATACTTACCTCTAAGCCCATCATACAAATCTTTTGAAATAAATCCGGTTGGCAAATATTCAATCACTCCGGTTATTTCCTTCAGTTCGGCTTCATTCACCAAAGCAGAAATATCTATTCGTTTGGCTTCAATTGCTTTTCCCAAGTGCCCTTCGATGGTACTGGGTACGAGTTCGCGTTCTTTCGCGATCTGATCAATTGTCATTCCTTTGATGAACATCTCCATCGTAATGTCAAAAGTGCTGATTCCATTTTTGATCTTCACTTTTCGTTCTTTCTTCCGCTTACGGGTTCGTGATGATTGATCACCCTGATTGATTTTTATTTCTGCGAGGATCGCGCCACGCCCATCTACTCTCTGTTTAGCGAGTGCACTAAAATCAAACTTTGTTTGCCCTTGCATCATGCCCTCGGTTAGAATCAACATACTGTCAACCTCTTCTAGTTTTTTAGAAACCGCCTGATCCAATTCACCCAATTGTGTTACATAAGTTTTCACACGCTTCTGTTGCTTCATTATCTCGAGATGTTCCAGCAATATGCGCAGGAGATTGAGAAAGAAGGCGCGGTAATATTCTCTTCCTTTAGCGATACGCTCGAGTAATTGTGCTGAATTGTTTGTGTTTAGTAACTCCACCAATTGTCTTCTGAAGATTTCGGTATTAGCCCGCTGTACTTCAAGAGCTTCACCAAGCTGGGTGAGCACTGGCTTCATCGAATCTTCATCAAATCCTTCTACTTCCTGATCTTTCTGTACGTATTGGATTTCTTTAAGGAGTGAAGAAAAATCAAATGTGTTTTCAAGTTGTTGCCTAAGAAAAATGCGCTGTTTAGTTTTCATCACATCATCCAGCAAGTGAGGATGATGATTGGCCTGCGCAAAAGCTGCGACCTGTTTATCCGTACTGATTGCCGAAGGGTGAATGCGCGTACGCAGTACAAGTCCATTCAGTGAACGAAGGCGCGAAAGTGCAACATACACTTGCCCATCGGCAAAAGCCTGTCCTACATCAATGATGGCTCTCTCAAACGTAAGTCCTTGACTTTTATGCACTGTAATAGCCCATGCCAGTTTTATAGGATATTGTTCGAATGCTCCGATTACCTCTTCCGATAAATCGTGTGTCTCAGATTCAACCGTGTACCTCTTGTTTTCCCAGCGCACGGTTTCTAACACATACTCATCGTGATTGCCAGCCATCTCTACGATGATTCCTTCTTCAGAAATTTTCTTTACTATGGCGAGTTTTCCATTGAAGTATTTTTTTTCTTCGGTCGCATCATTGCGGATGAACATGATTTGTGCTCCTTCCTTCAACTCCATCTGCGACATCACAGGATACATACTTTCCGGAAAATCTCCTTCCACATGAGCATCGAACAGATGGGAAGGCGTATCGAGATTTCGCAAATCTTTCTGATTCAATTCATCAGCCTTGTAGTTATGCGTGGTTAATGTGATAATCTCTTTGAGCTCATTGATTTCTTCCTCAGTTTTATAGTGCTGATTTAGTATTTCGATATCCTGATTCGTAACCGTGTTGTTTCTCAGATTATTCAATATGTCGATAAAGTCCTGGTCGTGCTGGCGAAAGATTTTATCCAGTTCGATATAAACAAGCGGATCGCTCAGCAGTGCTTTGGCTTCATAAAACCATGCACTGTTATAATAGCGACATAAAATTTCCTGCTCCTCATTTCTTACTACCGGTGGTAATTGATACAAATCTCCAATGAACAAAACCTGCACACCTCCAAAACTTTGTCTGAAATTTCCGCGCGCAGCTTTCATGCGATAGTCGATCGCATCGAGTAAGTCGGCACGTAGCATACTTACTTCATCGATTACCAACAGATCGATGGATCGCAATACTTTTTTTCTTGCACTGTTGAGCGGATGTTTTCGCGACAACACGGTTTGATTGAGTACTCTTCCGTTATCCGTAACATCATTCGGCAACGACCGGTCGGGCAAGAATGTTACCGGAGGCAATAGAAATTGAGAATGAATGGTCACTCCTCCTGCATTTAATGCAGCAATGCCCGTTGGAGCAACCACAATATAATTCTTGTGTGTGATCTCCCCGATGTTACGAAGGAATGTTGTTTTGCCTGTGCCCGCCTTTCCCGTTAAGAAAATATGGCTGGAGGTCGTGTTGATAAACCGGGCAGCTGCCGTGAGTAAATCATCCATAACTTGCACAACGTGAACGGTTCATTGTAGTACAGCAGAAAAGTAATTTATGAAGCAGTCTCAGTAACCCCTTGTCCGAACTGCTGATAAATCAACCAACGGGTAATGCCTGTTGATAAGATAAAATAGGCGAACAATATCAGTTGAATAATAGGCACATAATTACTTGCACCAAACCAATCACCTTGTTGAAGAAGAATATAAATCCCAAGTACATTCTTCGCGCTCTCCCACAGCCATGCAAATCGGTTTCTATCAAGCAAATCGGTATACGCATATACACTTAAAAAAACGAAGAAACCATAAACAAACATAGCCGGTGTGCCAATGGTCGCAATATTGCCAAAAAGATAGCTGATAAATAGAAGCACCATAAACATTTGCACCCAACACCATGTAAGCATAGAAGATGAAACTTTTGGACTGTACTTTTCAAAATGAAAGACATCGTTGATTTTATAAACCGGATATTTGTTGGCTACATCGGCAGGGCGCCATCCTAACGGCATAAACCAAATGCGCATTTTATCCCACCAGCTTTGCGCAGACCAGGCATCTTTAATCAGCAGCCATAAATGCATAAAATTAATTTTGATCGGGTTCCAGGTTTGCACTGGCCGGGTTACTCCATAAACAGCAGGCGTCTCTTCACGTTCTTCCTGAAAGGTGCCGAAGAGTTTATCCCAAATGATGAATATCTGCGAATAATTTTTATCGAGATAAATCAGATTGATCGCATGATGTACGCGATGATGCGATGGAGTAACAATGATCTGTTCTAAAAATCCCATTCTTCCGATGTGTTGCGTATGATACCAGAACTGCGCAAATAAATGTAGTGGAGCAACAATACCGATGACTTCCTGAGGTACACCTAAAACAGCTGCCGGCAATAAGAATATGGCAAAGATTCTCACAATCGATGAAATGCTTTGGCGAAGTGCGCAGGCAAGATTATACTCTTCGCTACTATGATGGATGATGTGATTGTTCCAAAATAAATTATACTCATGCGCAATGCGATGCACCCAATAGCCGGCAAAGTCGAGTGCTATAAACGCAATAACGTATGTTGTCCAACCCGAATCGATGTGTGTAATGGCTACTTTGCTGGTGAGCCAACCATAGGAGATGATGGCTACACTTAACCCCAGCACATCTTTGGTTACGTTAGTGATCCCCGAACTCAGTGACGAAATCATATCGTTGACCGGAACCGTATCGTGGCCCTTATACCAACCATACCATTTTTCAAATAACACCAGGACTAAAAAAGCTGGCATAGCAATGAGGAGTATTTTACCGTAGGCTTCCATTGATTTTTGAGATTCAAAAACAAAGGTAAGCAAAACGGAACGTTCAAATGAATCACACAAAAAAAGGGGCTTGCGCCCCTCTTTCCGTGTTCACCCACTGGCAGAAGAGTCTACCTCCCTCTTCCGTTTCCGTTTGCACTCACTGTAGCATATTCAGGCTCTCGCACTGACTTGACGGTGGTGATTATGCGCGCTGCCACTTTATATGGGTCAGCCGCTGAATTTGGTCTGCGGTCTTCCAACCATCCTTTCCAAGCATTTTCTACCGTTGCGATAGGAATGCGAATGGAAGCTCCTCGATCGGATACTCCGTATGAAAATTTATCAATAGATTGTGTTTCGTGTTTTCCGGTGAGACGTAAATGATTGTCGGCACCATACACGGCAATGTGTTCTTTTACTACCGGGGATAATGCGCTGCACACCAGATCATAAATATCTTTCGATCCTGCTTCGCGTAGTAATGAGTTGGAGAAGTTAGCATGCATGCCGGATCCGTTCCAGTCTGTTGCGCCCATTGGCTTGCAATGCCAGTTGATGGCGATGCCATATTTTTCGGCAGTACGTTCCAACAAGTATCGGGCAACCCATACCTGATCTCCGGCTTCTTTTGCGCCTTTTGCGAATACCTGAAATTCCCACTGACCAGGTGCAACTTCGGCATTGATACCTTCTACATTGTTACCTGCCTCAAGGCAATAGTCCAAATGTTCTTCTATGATGTGACGACCAAAGGCATTGTTTGCTCCTACTGAGCAATAGTAAGGTCCTTGAGGAGCCGGATTTCCATTTTCAGGAAAGCCCAATGGTTTATTCGTTGCCGGATTCCAAAGAAAATATTCCTGCTCAAATCCAAACCAAAAATCGCGATCATCATCTTTTATTGTTGCGCGACCATTGGTAGGATGTGGTGTACCATCCGGACTTAATACTTCACACATCACGAGAAAAGCATCTTTGCGTGCAGGATCAGGAAAGATGGCTACCGGTTCCAGTAAGCAATCAGACGAACCTCCTGGCGCTTGCTCGGTAGAGCTTCCATCAAAGCACCACACTGGGCAGCTTTCTAATGTGCCATCAAAATTTTTTACAATTTTAGTTTTGCTTCTTAGGCTTTGTGTTGGTTGATAACCATCCAGCCAGATATACTCAAGTTTTGATTTTGACATGGGTAGATCGAGATTAATGTTTAAAATTTATTCTATTCTTAGAATTTATAAATCGCTGCCATACCAAGTGTAGTCTGGCCATTTTTAGTATAGTTTCCGTTAGAGTCCATAAATTGTTGTGACGATTCGTTTCCTGTACCACTTAACTTATTGAAAGCATCCATTCTCAATTCAGGCTTTAACAAAAGATGTCCATCAGCCAATGTGAATGAACCTGTTAGCGTAAATGTATTTGCAGAAGCACCTATTGCCTGACCATCGCTGTCTACATTGCGTAAACCTCTTGCACCGTCTTTGTTATCGAAATGTTCGCCTCTGAATCCTAAGCTAAAAACATCAGAAAATGCATATGTTAAATATAGGTTCGCTCCATACCAGCTTTTCTTCTTATCTACGTTTCCATCGGCTGGAACAAATGTTCCAGGTGCACTAAGGGTTCCTTTCTGAGTTCCATACA
This sequence comes from Bacteroidota bacterium, assembly GCA_947470895.1. GTDB lineage: Bacteria > Bacteroidota > Bacteroidia > Cytophagales > Cyclobacteriaceae > ELB16-189. The sequence continues at coordinate 17,568 of CANIVF010000073.1, read as the reverse complement.
TCACCCAATAGCCAATAAATAGTTTTTCGGATGCCTGATACCCACCATTTAAATCATATACCGTGAAATTTCCAGAGGGAGTTTTGCCTTGTGCGTCTGGATTCGATTCGTTAGAACTGATGAAGTTCAGATAAACACTCAGACCTTCGGCAGGTACTAAGGTGAGCTGACTTATTAAACCCTTAGCTCTGTTGTTATCATGTATATAATCGAATCCGTTAACACCACCAACCATCAACGACACCTTGTCGCTAAATACATACGTAGCTTTTACACCCGTGTGATAGAAAGGGATCCCGCTATTGAAAGTGTGGTTAATGGAGTAGAAAAAGTTAAGAGGAGCATCGATGTATTCATACCCGATATGAGTTCCAAATTGCCCGGCAATGAATGAAAGTTTGTCCGTGGCATTATACTTAAAGTATGCCTGCTTAATAATTACAGATGACCACGTGTCGTTGCCAATGGTATAACCATAAGCGGGTGTAAAATTGGGTACGTTGCCGTAGTTACCATACTGCGCGCTTGGTCCATAAGCAAGATCGGCAACCATTTCAGATTTCTTATTGGTGTACTTGAATACGGTTTGAACCATCCCCAATTGAAATTGATCAACACGTCTGTCAAAGCCACGACCAACACCCGATTGACCCATGTTGTCGCGACTGGCTGGTCTATTAAAATTGGTGAAGTAGTACGTGTCGAGATAGCCACTCACTGAAAATTTCCCCTCCTCTTCTTCCTTCTCTTTCTTTGCTTCAAGTGAGTCACCTTCCGTAACGATTTCTTCTTCTTTAACTGCTGGTTTTGCGATGGACGCAACTACTATATTTTCCTGAGCGAAGGACATATTACCGCTTATCACAAGCATGAGAGCAAGACTCGATCGTAACAAATTCGCTGTATAATTTTTCATAATTTTGGATGTGTTTTTTTGAACAATAAGCTAAAGTGGTTCCGGCAGGGTATCTCACACCCTCCGGAACGCTTTGGTGATCTTATCAGGCGGCTGCTACTTCACTTTTAGAAACAGGGTGAAGATTTTCTCCGTGCTGACTGAAATCGGAACCGATTAGTTTTTCTTCGCTGCTCACTGTCATCGGTGAAATTAAATCCGTGATTTTCAAAATCAGGAATGACCCTGCGAGGATGAAAACAAGAGTAAGTAACAATGCAATCATGTGAACTTTGAAAAGCGTAAACTCACCGAATAGCAAACCATTACCAGTCGTGTTCGCTGCATTCACCGCGGTGTTGGCAAGCAAGGCAGTCATTACCATACCTACTGCGCCACCTACTCCGTGACAAGGAAATACATCCAATGTATCTTCCAATGAAGTCTTCGATTTCCAATGAACAACTACGTTACTGATAATCGCAGCAATGGTACCGATGAATAAGCTCGAAGGAATAGTTACAAAACCAGCAGCCGGTGTGATGGCCACAAGACCAACAACGGCACCGATACAAAAACCAAGAGCCGATGGTTTCTTTCCACGAACTGAATCTAGTAATACCCAGCACAATCCGGCTGCAGCCGATGCTGTATTTGTTGTTGCGAACGCAGAAGCTGCTAATGGACCAGCTCCAAGAGCACTACCGGCATTGAATCCAAACCAACCGAACCATAATAAGCCAGTGCCCAAAAGAACAAATGGAATGTTGGCAGGAGAAATCGCTTCTTTTATTTCTGCTTTGTTTCTCAAATAGATGGAGGCAGCAAGGGCCGCAAAACCAGCAGACATGTGAACAACTGTTCCGCCTGCAAAGTCAAGCACACCTAATTTGAACAGGAATCCATCAGGATGCCAGGTCATGTGAGCCAATGGTGCGTAAATGAAAAGTGAAAAAAGTACTAAGAAGATAATATAAGACTTAAAGCGAACACGCTCAGCGAAGGTTCCGGTAATCAAGGCTGGTGTGATGATCGCGAACTTTAATTGGAAGAAGGCAAACAATACTAATGGAATAGTGGGTGCCAAAGACCAAGGCTTTCCGTCAAGCACGTTTTGAAACATGAAGAAGGACGCAGGGTTTCCGATGATTCCACCAATGGAATCACCAAAGGCCAGGCTGAATCCTACTACAATCCACAACACGCTGATCACCCCCATAGCGATAAAGCTTTGCATCATGGTGGTGATGATGTTCTTGGTGTTGATCATGCCGCCATAGAAATACGCAAGGCCAGGTGTCATTAATAATACAAGGGCTGTGGCTGCAAGCATCCAGGCTATATCCCCGGAGTTGAGGCCCTCGGTGTTAATCGTGGTGGGCACAGCCGGCATGAACAAAGCCAGTACGCTGAAGCCAATTAGAAGTACAAGGAAGATAACCGATCTTTTCATAGGAGGTAGGTTTAATTTTGAGTTCTTTTTTTGAATTTATATGCAATAATTGAAAATAGTGTGTATTTTTTAACTCTATTTTAAATATTTATTATAGAATTCGTTTACGACATGGTGTTTTTTAAACCTATTTTCAAAGAAACATATATTTTTTATAAAATATGGTCAATATTTAACCTGCTCGTAACATTTTGCGTGATTTGATATCCTCAGACCCTGTTTTTAATGGGTCTGAAACGGTTACAACCGTTTGCATAGATTTTGATTAAGCTTCACTTTTGGGAGTTAGCCAATGGCCGCTTAGGATTGAAGGTGAAGATTTCAGAATGAAAGGTAGACTTCGATAAATCAGATATTCAATTCGAAGGGATGTGCCAACAGGCTTACTCTACCCAAAAAATAGCTTCAATTGTTGTGATTTTATTCAGCCGATGGCTTGCGGTAAGGCCTGATGATGAGGCGATGTTTTTTATCAGAACCCAAATAGGCCTGAGTCCATCTGAGAAAGACAAATACTTTGCTTCCAAAACCTACCAAGGACATAAGATGAACAAACATCCAAATGAACCAGGCAATGGTTCCCTGTGTCTTCCAATACTTCAGATCAACCACCGCTTTATGCTTTCCAATGGTGGCCATACTGCCTTCATCCTTGTAAACAAAATCCGGATATTGATCCTTCCCACTCTTTATATAGTTAGCCAGATAAGTTCCCATTTGCATCGCTACGGGCGCCACCATAGGCAATGGCACTTGCTTTCCTTCTTGTATAAAAGAGGCAACATCGCCTATAGAGAAGATATTCGTGAATCCCTTTACCCGAAGTTTACTGTCAACACTTAACCGATTCCCTCTGCCAATGGCCTCTTTATTGAATCCTGCCGGAACCACGCCTGCTACGCCTGCGGCATAAATAAGTGACGTGGTGAGAATTGTTTTTCCGTTATTAAAAACAGCTTTATATCCGTCATAAGAAACCAATCCGGTGTTGAGCCAAACCTGTACGCCTAATTCTTCCAGAAATTCTTTTGTCTTTGAAGATGCTTCCTGCGACATCCCCGCAAGCAATCGCGGCCCAAGCTCTACCAAATAGATGTCCATCATTTTAAAATCTATTTCCGGGTAGTCGGTAGGTAATACATGATTCCGTAGTTCTGCCAAAGCACCGGCCGTTTCAATACCGGTGGGGCCACCACCTACAATAACAATATCAATTAAGCTTTCCTGTTCATCGCTTTTATGCTCCAGATTAACAGCCTTTTCAAAGTTTTGAATGAGCATACTTCGTATGTCCAGCGCTTGCGGAATAGACTTCATAGGCATAGCATGCTGCTTCACATCCTGCATACCAAAAAAATTGGTGGTCGATCCAGTAGCGATTACCAGGTAGTCGTATTTCAAATCACCAATGGTGGTTCTGATCGTTTGCTCAGATGGAAGCACCTCGGTAACTTCTGCCATTCTGAAAATCAAATTATTATGGCGATCAAATAAGGCACGATAGGGAGAAGCAATGGAATAGGATTCTAAACCCGCTGTGGCAATCTGATAAAGTAGTGGTTGAAAGGCATGATAATTATGCTTGTCCAGCAAAACAATCTGGAAAGGTTTGTTCTTTAATTGTTGAGCTAACTCTATTCCGCCAAAGCCGCCACCAACGATGACTATTCTCGGATTTGTTGAAGTAGGGATGTTCAGGTGTGAGTTCATAATTATTCTATGCGGAACGAAATGCCGGAAGATACAAAATGATTTAGATTACCATCTACCCAACTGACACCAGCCGAAAAATCTGCTTGAACCAAAGGCCACAAAAGAAAGGTAAAGCCTCCGTCTATTCCATGTTCTTTTGATCCTTTCCTGCGCAAGAAATCAAAGTACTCTATAAAGAGTCCTGTTTTATCGGTAGGCAGGTAATTAAAACAAAAAGAACCGGTGAATTGATTTTCATTCGAAAAGCCATCCCAGATCAACCCTATATTATAGTTGATTGCTATCTTTGGCGACAGATCGTTTTGAAAAAGCAAAAGAACATCATGCCCCATTTTTTCCGGTTGCAGATCAGTGCTGCTAATAGGAATGATCAGATCGACCAGAATATCTGTTTCTGGAACCCACCCTCGCTGTTCAATGATATGTGTTTTTATTCCTATGGTTAGAGGCGAGAAGCCATTCAATTTTTGAGCAGCGGTTTTGTCAAGAATATGTTTTGCTGAAATCCGTAGTTCGGTATTATTGCTGAGGCCTGCTCTGAAAAGAGTAACGGGGAGAAATAAGATCTCCCCGCTGGTTCTCTTGTAATAGTCAAAGCCTGTCTCCAACTGAAAAGTGCGTGGCGCCACTGTAAATGGAGCTTCGGCAATACCAGGACGATCAACGGTGAGTTCATTCAATCGGTCTTGCTCTTGTGCAAACAGACTCAATGACTGAACGATCAGATAAAAAACAAGAAATATTTTTTTCACTTACGTTTAATAAAATCAAAAAAATGTCACGGCTATTTCGAGCCGTGACAAAAATAAACTTTCTATCCTTCGTAATCTTCAAAGTCTTTCGAGCGGATATCTTTCACCGGCACAGAGGTTGTATTACGATATCCCCACTGAAATACTAATGGGAAGATTAAAAGTGTGAGTATAGTGGCACTGATAAGACCTCCAATGACAACAATAGCCAGAGGCTTTTGGGTTTCCGAACCGATACCCGTTGATATTGCGGCAGGTACCAAACCAATGGCTGCCATCAGCGCTGTCATAACTACTGGCCGGGTTCGTTCTGCCACGCCCCTGATCAATGCACCTTGCATGGGCATCCCATTTTGAAGGTTTTTCTTAAATACCGAAATCAGAATAACACCGTTTTGAATACAGAGACCAAAAAGTGCAATGAATCCAATGCCTGCCGATATACTGAAAATGGTACCTGTCACGTGCAACGCCAAGATTCCACCCATCATGGCAAAAGGCACGTTGACCAATACAAGGCCTGCATCTTTAACATTGCCAAATGCAACAAACAACAAGAAGAAAATCAGTACAAGGCAAATCGGCACCACCTCAGTTAATCGTTGTTGAGCTCGTACCTGATTTTCAAATTCCCCGGTCCATGCTACACTATATCCACGAGGGATAGATACCTGAGCATTTACTTTTTCCTGTGCTTCGGCAATCGTGCTGCCTAAGTCGCGCTCGCGAATCGAAAACTTAATAGCAATAAATCGCTTGTTGTTATCGCGATAAATGAAGGCTGGGCCGGTTACTGCTTTTATTTCGGCAATCTCTTTCAGCGGAACTTTATTGCCCTTTATCGAAGGCACTTTCAAATTCTTAATCTCACGTTCAGATTTACGATACTCTCCTTCATAACGCACACGCACATCAAATTTTTTCTCTTGTTCAAAGAATCGCGTTGCTGTCTTTCCTCCTATCGCCATCTCGATCACCGTTTCAGCATCAGCCATGTTAATACCATAGGCGGCCATCTTGCTCTGATTAAGGGTGATACTTAGTTCAGGTTGACCAATGTTGCGAAGGATACCCAAATCTTTTACGCCTCGTACGGTTTTTAGTATGGCCGCTACAGAATCAGCTTTGGAATTAAGCACATCAAGATTATCACCAAAAATCTTTACTGCCAAGGAAGCGTTAATACCAGCTACCGCTTCAGCTACGTTATCGATAATTGGCTGAGAGTAATTATATACCACACCCGGATACTGCCGGAGTTTTTTATCCATCTCTTCGATGAGCTGATCGGTAGTGATATCACGATCCCAATCTTTGTGTGGTTTTAAGTTCACCTGACATTGCACATAAAAGAACCCTGACGGATCGGTTCCATCATTGGATCGACCAATTTGTGAGAGCACAGACTCAACTTCCTGAAATTCGTTTAACTCATGCCGGAAGATGCGAACAAACTTGACCGTTTCATTTATTGAACTACTCATCGGCAGTTTTGCTTCCACCCATAAAGCGCCTTCATTTAATGTTGGTAAAAATTCAGAACCTAAAAATTTAAAAGAAAACGTACTGGCAGCAATAATGATCATCGCAGCCCAGAAACTCTTATTCTTATTTCTGAGGGTGAATGCAAAGCCACTCGAAACAATTTTGTTAAAGAAGTTCACCACCGGATTATGACGCTCTTTAACATCCTTATCAAACAGAATACTACACAATACCGGTACTAGTGTGAGGGTGAAGATTAATGCACCCAATAATGCAAAGCCTAATGTATACGCGAGTGGAGAAAACATTTTTCCTTCCACTTTCTCGAAAGAGAAAATAGGAACAAGGCTGGTGATGATGATTAATTTAGAAAAGAAGATTGCTTTACCTAATTCAGATCCTGCCTTTTTTACAAGTCCCAATTTTGACAAACTATTGTATTGAGGCATTCCCAATTCGTGCGCTCGTGTAGCCAACAACACAAACAAGCCCTCGACCATCACAACGGCCCCATCAATGATAATTCCAAAATCAATCGCCCCCATCGAAAGTAAGTTGGCCGACATGCCTTTTAGTTTTAAACACATAAACGCAAAGAGCAATGCCAGAGGAATGATGACCGACACGATTACAGTACTTCTCCAATCCAACATAAAAATGAACACCACAATCGTCACGAAAAGAATTCCCTCCACTAAGTTGCCGAGCACGGTTTCACGGCAATAATCCATCAACTTATCACGATCATAGAAGGTAACCATTTTAATATCAGCAGGTAAGGTCTTCTCGTTGATCTCGGCAATTTTATCTTTCACTCTGGCAAGAACCTGTGCAGGATTTTCACCTTTGCGCATAACAATGATTCCTTCCACCACATTGTCATTCTCATCCAAACCTACCTGGCCCACCTTAGGTAATGAGCCGACTTTTACAGAAGCCACATTCTTAACCAGAATAGGAACATCGTTAATAGCTTCAATCAAAATGTTTTCTATGTCTTCAACGCTTTGTAAGAGACCAATGCCTCGTACCACATAAGCTTGACCATTCTTTTCAATGACATCGCCACCTACGTTAATGTTACTCTTGGCAATGGCTTCATATACTTCTAACGGTGTGATGTCATACTTGGAGAGTAGCAAAGGGTTAACGTTTACTTCGTACACTTTTCTGGCACCACCAAAAGACACAATATCAGCCACACCGGGCACAGCTCTTAGCTGGCGATCGATCACCCAATCCTGCCACGCGAGCAACTCACTTGTGTGCCGATCACTCTTTAAGGTATAGCGGAAAATTTCTCCAGTAGGTCCATAAGGAGGTTGCACGTCTGGTTCTACACCTTCGGGCAAACTCACATTTCGCAATAAGTTATTTACCTGTTGCCGTGCAAAGAAATCTTCCACGTCATCATCAAAAATAATCTTCATAACAGAAAGACCAAACATAGAGATAGAGCGCACACTTGTTTTACGCTGCACACTATTCATGGCAACTTCAATGGGAATACTAACAAATCGTTCTACCTCTTCCGCGCTACGTCCGTTCCATTGCGTTACGATAATGATTTGCGTATTGGTTACATCTGGAAATGCTTCCAGCGGAGTTTTCAAATAACTCCATATACCAGCAATGATTAGCACTGCCGTGGAGAAGAAAACGAAGAATCTATTCTTCAGAGAAAACGAAATAACATTTTTAATTAATTTGTCCATTTGATCAGTCGTTCAAAGTTTCACTTAATCATTCAGGGCATCATAGACCAATAGCTGGAACTTGGTCATTACTTTTTCACCTACTTTCAATCCACTATCAATGTAGATGAGCTTTCCTGTGTCTTTGTAAACGGTTACTTCCCGGGTTTCAATATCATCATCTGCCTTATACACCATTACGAAGTAGCGGCTCTTGTCAAAGATCAATGCTTCTGCCGGAATGGTTAGCTTTTGAACTGGTTCCTTATAGGTAATTTTTACATTGGCAAACATTTCAGGTTTCAGTTCAAAGTTTTCATTCTTCAGGGTTACTCGTGCTTTCACCACTTTACTCTCGGCATCCATCAAACTGAATATCTTATCAATCTTGCCATGGAATACTTTATCCGGATATGAAATAGTGGTGACTTCCGCATCGTATCCCTCCTTGATCTTGGTTATATCGGATTCATAAATATTCGCCATCACCCACACATCATCCAGATCACCCACAATAAATACCGGACTAATATCTTCGGTGCGCAATTCCATATTTAGTGCAATGTTCTTTTGAACAATCACTCCGGATACCGGTGATTTGATTGGATACACCGAACCGCTTCCTGCTCCATACATGTCCAATACGGCCTGTATGCGTCCTAGTTCACCTTTTGCGTTCTCCAGTTCCTTTTGAGAACTGATTAGTTCCACTTCAGAAATGTTTCCGCTTTTATAAAGTTCTGAGGCAACCTGCGCGTTTTTTTCAGCCACTCTCACTTGCGACTCTGCCTCTGTACCTTCCTTAGTAAATCCTGCAATTTCAGGGCTCCGAATAATTGCCATAACTTGTCCTTTCTTCACATGATCACCCAACTCTACGTTAAGGTCACGCACAAAACCACCGGCAAGAGGAAACACACGAGCAACCTTATCCTCATTAAAGCTAATTTTTCCTGTGAGTGTCAATTCCGATTCGACAGTTTGAATAGTTACATCTGCCAGTTCTTTCTCTTTGGCCAGCGTTTCTGTTAATCTAAACTTGGTATCTAAGGCAGCCATTTCTTCTTTCTTGCACGACTGAACTGCGATGACTGCAATTATGATGAGTATCTTGAATTTCATATTCTATTATTTTTATAAATCCGTCAATAGTTTAGTAATTAGTATAACCAGGCCACTCTGAAACCATACGTTTCAACCCGGCCATCTCCAGAACCTGTTTTATATATTTTTTTTGTTCCCTTGGTGTACACAAAGTGAACTTGAAATACACTCTGACCGGCATCGATATCTGCACCAAGCGATGCTTGATAGCCGAGATCCTGTTTTATATAGTCGTTGTCTACATTGACAATCGAATGAAATCCATCTTCAGGTTTATGCCAAAAATCTTTCACATAATCGTTTTTTATCCAGACAATGCCTGCGGCTGCGGTTAGTCTCATCCCTTTTACAACATCTTTTGGGGTTCTGAGCAAAAGGGTAACAGGCACTTCAATGGTATTCATTCGAAGTCTCTCCCGGTAGGTGGAATCTTCAGTATTATCCTGTGTTCCGAACCAGGGATGAGTAAATGTGCCCCCCGTTTTATCTTCATTGATAATTCCAGCTCCGCGTTGTTGAACACCAAGACCAACGCCAACACCAATAAACGAGAGTGGATAATATTCTGCTCGCAGGCTTGCCCCTACGCAGGGTTTTGCAAAGTATTCCTTAGGGAGATTTGTACCTTTAATAGTGCCCCAGTATTGATTCCAACTCAATCCGACCCTTACCTTCTTTTCAAAGACACTTTTTTCTTCAGCCTGAGCAATAATTTCTTCTATAGTCTGGGCTATGCCCGGAAGTGAACCGAAGAATAAAATCGAATAGATAATATATTTTATGGTTTTCATATTCCTTTAATTTCAATATTCAATGATGTTGGTGCCTACTGCAAAATTCAGCTCATTAACGTTGTTGAGGTATTGTTGCTTCAACTCGATGAGCTGCGTGTTGGTGAGAATATAAATCCGTTGGTAGTCAATAAATTGAAGTAAGCTGATATTTCTCTTTTGAAAATTTTCGTTCGTGCTCGTGTTGAGCTGCTTCAATCGTTCGAGTAATTCGGAACTATAATTAGCTAAACCTGTATTTGAATTATTATATCGATTATACGCTGAGACCACTTCATTACGAACCTGATTTTCAATTTGCTCATACTGTAAATTCGACTTGGCAACACTATATGCTGCAGCCTTAATGTCGCCCTGGTTACGATCAAATAATGGAATATTAAATTCAACGTTGAAGCCTTGATATGGACGCACATAGTTACTTCCTCTATCGCGAGGCTGATAGGCTAACTTGAGATCAGGCACGGCTATTGATCTTTGGAGTTTCAAGTTTCTCTCCTGATACTTTAATTCATACTTCTTAACCAGAATATCAGGACGAATGGTCGTAGCCTGCTCTGTTAATGTTCTTAGATCAAACTCTTGCGCTATGATGGGAATTCTTTGCTCTACATAAAACGTAGTGTCTTCAGGCATGCGAAGCAGCATTCGTAAATCGGCAATTACTTTTTCCTTTTCATTACGATTGGTGAGCGCCTCTGTCTTCACAGCCAGATATTCAGATTCAAGACGAATGGCCTCGGTAATTGAAATCGCTCCTACTTCCAGTTGTTTGCGCGTAGCATCCATCAGCTTATCATAGTTTCTCATTACCTGCTGATAGAGATGAGCTTTCTCCTGTAAGGCTGCTAAATCGCTATATAAATTTCCCGTTTCAAACAATAAACTTCTAAGCACATCTTCCAATTGTTTTTCGGTCATCTCGGCACCTAAGCGAGCAAGCTTAACCGTGTTGGTATGTTTACCAGCATAAGAAAATGTTTGCTCGATCTGAAGCAGATGTTGATTTCGAAAATGGAAGTATTCATTGGTTTCTGTTGAATATAGATCTCCGTTAAATACGAAGTAAGGGTTGTTCCATAGTTTAGCCTGTATGACACCAGCTCTTGCAATGTTGACATCATAATAAGAAGCCAAAAGAGCCAGGTTTGACTTTACTAATCGCGCCTTTGCTTCCTGAAAAGACAGTACCGTATCAGCTTGCTGCGCCAAGACGACCGATGGGAATAAGATCATTGCGAGCACAAGGCTCCTCAGAATTGAAATTTTCATTTTAATTAGGAATTATTTAGAAGAATTTTCCCTCACGAACACAAACCCTGCTGAATGATCAACAATGATTGATCTGTAATGATTATGCATCATCCTCAAATGCTGATCAAGATCTGTATAAGAAGCTAGAAAATAGATGATAAGAAACACAAGAATAGTTGCGCTGAATCACGCACATAGTCCTTGCTATATAGTAAAGCAGGAGTTGCTCAAATAGATATGTTCTTTGGGAATCTTAATGTCTTTTTTCTCTTTTATCTGAGTAAAAAGAACTTTGTAGATGTTAGAGTGATAATTAATGCAATTGGTATATGGTATAACGCAATTACCTAGGGTAGAAATTCTGTCGTTGCTATATTCCTCATTCTCCGAAATGGAACGGATCAGCCATTGGCTGGTGTGTTCATCTCCATTCTCAAAGAAAGTAGCGTTGGATATCTGGTGATCCGATGGAGGAGCTGCCGGTGCCGAAAGTAAAGGAATCGACAGCGTGCCCATAAAGGCAATCAGCAAAATTATCCCAATATTCTTTGGCTTTTTCATCTTGTTAGGAGGCGCAAATGTAAAATAAAAGTTTTTACAAAAGATCATGCACTTAAATATTTTGTTAACGGTTCTTACGGTACAGTTTTAGCAAACGATTACGAATTGCAAAAAAACTGGTTATTTTAGTAGAACACTTATATGTTGACCACAAGCCGTAGAACAAAACCGATGAGGCACATAGCGAACTGCATACTTTTCTTAGTTCCTCTCTTTTCACCAGCCCAAAAGTTCGATCTGTTTGACCTTGCAAATAATGAATTGGTCTGGCGATATACTTATGAATACGAAGGATCGAAAGACAGTTTAAGAAAAGAGGTTGTTTCGATGCTCAAATCAAAAATCTTTACCCAGCAAGTGGTTAGAAATGAACTCGGCTACAGCGGTGAGATCAAGCATTATCAGGTCGATTGCAAACATTATGGGCGAAGTTATAGCAATACACCACTGATCTATTGGAATGGAGAGTGGAGCGGCAAGTTTGTGGTAGAGATACGAGACAATCGATACCGGGTCACAATCTATGGCTTATACTTTGAAAATAAAGCAAAGCCATCTGCCCGTTATCCAAACACCAATATACGTAAGGGTTTTTATCGCAATGAGGTGCTGAGTAAAGGTAAACAAGATTTTAAAAAGAACGTAATGCCGGATATGGCCCTGATGAGTCTTAGTTTGAGAGACGCCTTTGATATCAATAAATACTACCCTCCTGCTTCCGTAGAGTGGTGATTGTTATTCATATCTCAGCTTATCAAGAATTCGGTTTAACTCTCTAGCCTCCACTTTAGAAATTTTTCCCATCGCATCAAGCCAAGTGACCTGGCTGGCATCTATCCTTTTCAACAATTGCTGCCCTTTGTCCGTGATCGAGATATCCACTTGCCTGCGGTTGTTCACGCAGGTAAAGCGATTCACCAATGCTTTTTGCCTTAATTTTTCTACCAGACGCGTGCAATTACTACTCTTGTCAATCATGCGTTCTGTGATTTCGGCAAGCATCATTGGCTTGGGGAAACTGCCCCGCAGGATGCGCAATACATTAAACTGCTCCGGTGTGATATCGAATTTTTTCAAAAAGCCTGCGTTGATATTGTACAGCCAGCTACCTGTGTATAATATATTAATAGCAGCTTTCTGATGATCGTTATGAAACTTGTCTTGCTTGATATCTTCTTCGAGTGGCATATAAATTGACATGATTCTAAAGCAAAGTAAATACAATTATTGTAGATACAGTAATTGAGTGATTACCGATTCTTGCTTCGGCTCACCCAATCTTTTACATTTAGTAATGATCGCTTTCACCACCACCATTCATAAATTCGCCAAACAAGGTGAAAAAACCGGGTGGACCCATATTGAAATCAGTGCTGGTCAGGCAAAAAAGTTGAAGCCTGATACTAAAGTTTCGTTTCGAGTAAAGGGCTCATTAGATTCATTCAAAATAAAACAAATCGCATTGCTACCCATGGGAGATGGTCATTTCATCATACCTATAAATGCTGCCATGCGAAAAGCAACCGGCAAGAACCTGGGCGATAAATTGAAAGTAGTGCTGGAAGCAGACGAAAGCGAGTTTACTTTTTCTGAGGATTTTATGGCCTGCCTGCAAGATGATCCTGTCGCTTATGATTTCTTCCAAACATTAACCGGATCACATCAAAAATATTTCAGCAAGTGGATCGATGGCGCTAAAACATCGGCCACCAAAACCAACCGAATTGTGATGGCCGTTACTGCGCTATCTAAAAAGCAAGGCTATCCAGAGATGATCCGGGCGAACAAAACACGTTCATCACCCTAGTTTTCCGTTTCGGACTTTACGTCTTTGCGTGCAACTGAATTTTACTCATATTTATAAAGTCAACGATCGTTAATTATGAAAGATAAACTGCGCAGTCAGGGTTGGTTTGGTAAAACCGGAAAAGACGGATTCATCTACCGGGCCTGGATGAAAAATCAAGGTATACCCGATTATGAATTTCGCGGCAAACCTGTAATTGGTATTTGTAATACCTGGTCTGAACTCACGCCATGCAATGCGCACTTTCGTGAACTGGCCGAATCGGTAAAACGTGGCATCTCCGAAGCCGGAGGTTTTCCGGTGGAGTTTCCGGTAATGTCCCTTGGGGAAACATTGATTAAACCCACCGCCATGCTCTATCGAAATCTCGCCAGCATGGATGTGGAAGAATCGATACGTGCCAACCCGATGGATGGTGTGGTGTTACTTTGCGGTTGCGATAAAACGACACCTTCGCTGGTAATGGGTGCCTGTAGCGTTAACATTCCAACACTAGTTGTATCGGGTGGCCCTATGCTTACCGGAAAATATAATGGGCGTGATATCGGCACAAGCGATATATGGCGATTCAACGATGCCGTGCGATCAGGTGAAATGTCGCAAGAACAACTGACGGTGGCAGAAGAATGCATGTGTCGCAGTCGTGGGCATTGTGCCGTGATGGGCACTGCCTCTACCATGGCTTGTATGGTCGAGTCTTTAGGGCTTTCTCTTCCAGGGAATGCTGCCATTCCTGCTGCGGACTCCAGACGCAAAGTGCTGGCGCAAATGTCGGGCATACGCATTGTAGAAATGGTGAAAGAAAATCTTCGTCTTACAGATGTGCTTACGCGAAAAGCATTCGAAAATGCCATCATCACTAATGCAGCGATTGGAGGCTCTACCAATTTTATCATACACCTGCTTGCTATCGCGGGAAGAATTGGAGTTGACTTAAAGCTCGATGACTTTGATCAATTATCCGCCAACATTCCATTGATCGCCAACCTGCAACCTTCCGGAAAATATTTTATGGAAGATCTTTACTACGCGGGAGGGCTTCCTGCCGTGATGAAAGAACTCGACAACGTTCTTCATCGCGATTGTATCACTGTGAATGGCAAAACCATAAAAGAGAATTATGATGTAGCCGAAATCTATAATCACGATGTCATCACATCGGCAAGCAAACCATTCAATCCACTTTCGGGCGTGGCCATTCTGAAAGGTAATCTCTGCGAAAACGGTGCTGTGATGAAACCCTCGGCAGCAAGTCCGGAATTGATGAAGCATACTGGCAAGGCCATTGTGTTTGAAGATATTGATGATTACAAAAAACGAATTGATGACCCCAATCTAGAAATAGATGAAAGCAACATTCTGGTTTTAAAAAACGTTGGGCCTATTGGTTATCCGGGTATGCCCGAAGTAGGCAACATGGCCTTACCAAAAAAATTGTTAGCCAAAGGCATTCACGATATGGTGCGCATTTCCGATGGTCGCATGAGCGGAACCGGATTTGGCACGGTGATTTTACACGCATCCCCCGAGGCAGCCTTAGGTGGAAATTTTGCGGTTGTGAAAACAGGTGATGTCATCAGCTTGGATGTTGCAAACCGCTCGCTTACGTTGGATGTATCCGAAGAAGAATTATTGAAACGCAAGCGAGCGTGGAAACCCATTCACAAAAAATATGATCGCGGTTATGTGATGTTATATCAACAGCACGTGCAACAAGCTAACGAAGGTGCAGACATGGATTTCTTAAGAGGAGGTTCGGGTAGTGACGTGTCGAGGGATTCGCATTAAAAAATTGGAAATCGTAAGAAGATGAAACCATTCAAAAATCAGGTAGCCATTGTAACCGGTGCCGGGCAAGGAATCGGATTGGAAATCTGCAGGCAGTTGGCGGCACAAGGGGCCAGTGTTGTGCTGAATGATATTGAAACCTCCTTAGCCGAAAATGCCGCGCGCTCCATTCAAAAAGAACACGGTATCTGCATGCCTTATGCAGGCGATTGCTCGGATGTTGACTTCATTCAAAATATGGTGGACGAAGCCGTGAATAATTTTGGCAAACTTGATATTGCCATTGCCAATGCGGGCATCACACTGTTTGGTGATTTTCTGGAATACAAACCCGAAGATTTCTCGAAAGTAATGAATGTAAACCTCGGGGGAACTTTCTTTCTCGCTCAACTTGCCTCACGACAAATGAAAGAACAGGGCACCGGAGGAAGAATTTTATTCATGTCATCCGTTACCGGACATCAGGCACATAAAAATTTGGCCGCTTATGGTATGACGAAAGCTGCGCTTGAAATGCTGGCAAAAAACTTAGTACTCGAAGTATCTCCTTATAGTATCACCGTCAACGCCATTGCTCCGGGGGCAACCATTACTGAACGCACAAAGAGTGATCCTGAATATGAAACCACCTGGTCGCGCATTACACCTATTGGCAAACCTGCTACAGTTCAGGATATAGCACACGCTGCACTTTTTTTAGTATCACCAGAAGCCGGTCACATTACGGGGCAATCATTGGTGATTGATGGAGGCTGGACGAGTGTGAGTCCTTCACCGTATTAGAATTTCGAAGTACGACTTACGAGGTACAAATTTCATTTCAGGCCTGCGCGTACTTTGTCATTCGTAATTCAAATTAGTACCTCGAGTCTTTCATCGCATCTTTCATTCCACCATATAACACATCCTGCACACCGGCTTCATTGAAAAACTTTTGAGGAAAGGGAAGTTCTACTTTTGAAACTTCATCGAATTCATTCATGAGATCGATAGGAATTTCAAACGTCAAACAGCCTAAAACATCTTCTACCTGAGATACTTTCGTTGCTCCCACAATCGGTATCACACTTTGATTTTTATGCTGACGAGTCCAGTTGATGGCGAGTTGTGATGCACTTACTCCTAAGCGATCGGCAATCTCCACCACTTTCTTTGTAATATTCGTAGCTCGTTCACCAAGTCGTGCACTGCTTTCAACTAACCGCCCCTTATCGCCTTTCAGATATTTTCCTGTCAATGCCCCTCCGGCCAATGGTGCCCAGGGAGAAATGGTCATTCCAAATGCTTTTGCCATAGGGAAAAATTCTGCTTCTACTGTGCGCTGGATTAAACTGTATTCAATCTGCAAGCCGATGAATTGATTCCAGCCGCGCAGCTCAGCCATCGTGTTTGCTTGACTCACAATCCACGCAGGCGTGTCGCTGATGCCGATGTAATGAACCATGCCTCGCGAGATCAGGTCTTCCAATCCTTTTAAAATTTCTTCCGTGGGTGTCCAGCTGTCCCAGATATGCAGCCACAGCACATCAATATGATCAGTGTTGAGCCGCCACAAACTATCTTTCACACTGCGCATCATGTTTTTACGATGATTGCCGGCAAAATTCAGATCACCGCTGCGGTCGCGCAGTGAATATTTGGTGGCCACTACGAAATGATCCCGGTCCTTGGCGATAAAGTCTCCTACATATTTTTCAGAAGTGCCTTCCGTATAGCGGTTGGCCGTATCGATAAAATTACCTCCGGCATTGGCATAGGTGTCAAATATTTGTTTGCTGATGTCTTTATCACAGCCCCATTTCCACTCGGTGCCAAAGCCCATGGTGCCCAGGCAAAGCTCCGAAACACGAAGGCCGGATTTTCCAAAGAGTTTGTAGTTCATAATATTCAATTGTTTGGACCTTCCAAATTAAACCAATTTAGGACTAAGCAAACAAGGAAAACGATGAGTATTTAATAACTATACAAAGTATGATTCAAAGCAGGTCAGCATCCTATTACTTACTCCTGAAAACCAAAAAATAGAATTCTTTAAGTTACTGGATGACAAATTGAAGTTTAAAGATTTAGAATCAGAAAGATGGGATAGCAATAGAAATAAAAAGTTTGATGCGTTCAATGCCATTGTACCGGATAACCTGAAGTCTGCCGTGATCAAGACCAATCGTTATGAGCCAAAGCTGAACGAAAACTTTGAAGCCTTTGCCGATTACTACGGCATGGCGGTTCTTCCCGCCCGTGCGTATAAACCTAAAGACAAAGCGTTGGTTG
>CANIVF010000072.1 GCA_947470895.1 Bacteroidota bacterium | reverse complement strand
GTTTAAAAATGCCGATGACTTTCTGGCGTTCATGGAGCTGTGTCGTCAGCATGCCAAGCTTTACGGTAATAAGTTCAGCTATACCCTGATCGATTTCAGATCGATTAGGAGAATTACACTCAAGCGAGTGATCACAGCCACGACCATTTTTGCAGCCATCGCTTTGGGATGGGTATTTAAACCGAATGTAAGATTATGAGTGTGCCTAAACCACCATTTCATTCAGCATCGGAAGAACTGCTTTACAACATCTATCTAAAGCTTCAAGATATGAACAGCCTCCAGGAAAGTGATATTAATACGCTGGCGAAGTTGAATGCCATTCTCACGGATGCGGACCTCATGAAGGTTGAAGACATTACGTTAGCAATTAATGCAATCAAAGGAAATGTACCGGATGCAGGCAATACTCTTGAAAAGATATTCAATATCATTCAAGGGTTTACTTACCTGAAAGCCGAAGACATTGACACACTGGCTGAGCTAAACGCAATACTTTCGGATGCGGATATCATCAAGACCGAAGACTTACAAAGCTCTATTGATACATTAAAAGGAAATGCCCCACTGGCAGGTAACACGTTAGAAAAATTATACAACCTTCTT
Organism: Bacteroidota bacterium; assembly: GCA_947470895.1. Taxonomy (GTDB): domain Bacteria; phylum Bacteroidota; class Bacteroidia; order Cytophagales; family Cyclobacteriaceae; genus ELB16-189. Next base: position 23,656 of record CANIVF010000072.1, on the reverse strand, counting down.
CAACCGATTCTTTCTGCCTGGGTTCAGGACGGAAACAATGCTGGAGCAACAAAGTCCATAGGCACCAAGGATAATTTTCCTCTGCCCTTTATCACATCCAATGTTGAACGAGGAAGATTTGATGTTAACGGCAACTTTCTCATTGGATACGGTGGATTGGCGATTGGAAAAATCCATGTAAGAACAAGCGACTCCTTAGAGGCTAACTACGCCACCTACATCGAAGACCCGATACTGAATGTGCTATTTGGAGTGACGAATTCAGGAAAGTTCTTCATGAACAAAGACCGAACTAATCTTTTAGTAAATGGCGGTTGGCCAGGAATGACGGGATTAAGAAACATGGTCATCACATCGGGAGCCTTAGGAGCAAAGATGGTTGACTCCGGTAGTGATAATACGGTCTTAGGATATAATGCAGCATCCAGTTCGGGAGCTTCTCCTGGAAGAGGACTAACCCGAAACGTGGTCATTGGTTCGGAGGCTGGTGCATCCGATAACAATGGTTCGAGCTATTCCGACTGTGTGTTTGTGGGTTATCGTGCCGGAGCATTGATTGGATTTAACACAAGTCACCGAAACACAATAATTGGCGCATCTGCTGGCGCGACTGCCGCTCAGGGCGGAACCGATCATACTATTGTTGGTTATGATGCACAAAACGCCAGGTCGAATTCATTCAATACATTATTAGGTTCTGGAACACGAGCTTATAACAGCTTTGGAGATTTGATCACCAATGGCGGTGGTCAGAATTACATGACGGCAATTGGTGCAGGGGCGGTGGTGCGTACACCCAATACGATTGTCCTTGGCAGATCAGTGACTGATCACGTTGTGATTGGTTCAGAAAGCAATAATCAACAACTTCCAGGAGCCTTACTAAATGTTGGATTTTCAGGATATCGCCTTCAAGTAATTGCTTCTGGAGCTTCAGGTCTTGGGGTCTCTGGTACTTCTTTCTTCCGAGATGGGAACTTCAGTATCAACCTTGGAGAAGATGGTAATGGTTCAATCAAGAACACTTTTAAAATTAATAGTTATGTAGCAGGACTAGGTGGATTTGATTTTTCCTTAAGCGCAAACAATATCAATGCATCCATTGAAATAACGGACTATCTCTTTGGTGGTACTAAAAATGAAATGATCAGGCTTTCACCGGCAGGCTATGCCAATACTGGAATATTAATAAGGCCAAATGACGGATATAATACAGCTTACGGTTTTCGGTATATTCTGCAAGGAACGAATCCCGGCCAACAAAGCAGATTCATTTCAGCATTTCATGCGCAATTGGATCTTCCGGTTAATGACAGCTTTGCAAGCTATAATCGAGCACAACTTTTCACAGCACAGGCTAGCGTAACCAATCATTACATCGATGGGTTTTATGCCGATGTCCGAGGAACTGACCCCAATGCACAAGTATATGCATATCGGTCTCTAGGCAGTCGAATCAATTTTGATGGAACGGGAATGAGCTTTACACTACCCGTGGTTGCAATGAGTACGGATGGGTCGGCTCATGCCGGAGCCAATGCATTATTACTGAATGGAAGTTTCATAACGAGTGCCGCTCTCTTCATCATTCCGAAAGGCTCTGAACGAACTGGCGTGATCATTTCACCAGGACAAGCGCAGGCTAATGGTTTATTCATAAGTCCGCAGCAAGCACTGGGTACCTACAATTACGATGGCTACTTACTGTGGCTTCAATACAGTACTACTGGAAACAACATGCTTGCAGGAACTGCAAAGTCTATGTTATTAATGAGAAAGCACAATGCCGTATTGAATGGCTTTGATCATACAGGTTCTTTCATTCGATTAGAAGAAAACATAGGTTCAACCGGACCATTTTTAGAAGCATATAAATACGACACGCTTAGTAACTCTCTCAAACTAAAGTTTTCAGTTAATAAAGATGGAGTTGTATCCATCGGACAAGTGACCATTGATCCTGCGAGTATCGCAGGAGTAGGAAGGGTCTATTTCGTGGGTGAAGATCTCAAGTTTGTTACTCCAACTGGAGTAGTTAGAACAGTAAAATTTTAATCTAAAATATTATATGAGTAGAAAATCAATTGTTGTGAATCTTCCAGAAATAGATTCCACAACCAACAAAAGAAAAAAAGTGATCCATGACTATCTCATCATTAAAAACAATCTGGAGATGCGTCATGGCATCATCCTGGAGTTCACCGAAGGAGATGGCAGTAACATCGTGCCTTCCAATGAACTTCAAAGGCAATTATTTCTGCCTAAGCAAATCACTAAAGAGACTGATGGAAACTTAACTAATCCATTGACTGGCATTCAAGCAGTACCTGATTCAACTGATGCAATCACCGAATTGGAATACTGGCAAAATATCGACTTAACGGCTTATCCAGGCATCGGCTCATTACCCTCTGAAATTAAGGAGTCACTTAAATCGATTAAGATTTCAGATTTGGTTTATTGGCTCATCGAGCAATCTATTTTAAAAGGACACGCAGAAGGAAAATATTAAATCAAGAATACCATGACAAACAAAGAAGCTTATCGACTCATTACGGCATTGATGGATACTCAGGCCCCTGCTGGTACTAAACTGGAGCATGCCAGAAATCAAACTCTAAAAAACGCATCATCCTTTATCGAGGCATACAATGATAAACTGGAAGACCTCAACATTGACTATTGTAGCACCGATGAGAAGGGTAACATTATTCGAGATCAACGAGGTCACTATATTTTTACTAAGGACAACCAGAGAGCACTATCCAAGGAGCTTAAGAAGTTCATGGACAGCCCAATGGTGGTATCCTTTGAAATTATCTCGACTTCGGATAAAAAGGGGCTAAGCGATCCCCAGGTCGAATACCTGTCTGAGGTAGGATTTATTCGTGAATTAATGAGGGTGGGTTAATAAATATTTACGAAGGAATCTGAAAAGGAGTCGATGCAAAAGCAAGGCTCCTTTTGTTTTTAGGGAGTTGGTTAATCAGTTTAATTCGGCTGAGGCGAAAAGGTCCTAAAATTTCAATTCCGAAAACCTTCGTAGGTTTTCAATAAATTGGTTCGATATTCGTAACCTCGGGGCTACCAAAGCGGACAGATGAATATTTTCTTCAATCTGTCCGCTTTCATTTTTTCTAAGGGCTTTTGAAAATGAGTGAGTTATGGCAAGCACGGGATTGATTTCATTGGTTCGATAAATAAGGAGATCCATTTTCAATTTCCAAAACCAATTCAGTCATCTCATTTGTAAATATCATCTTGTTCGACAAGAACTATAAATTACTCGATTTTGCTTACGCTCAGGTTACCAGCACAGGCGCACCTGGTTATTTAATGAGCGAGTATACTGTAAAAGAAGCTGGCTATGCCTATCTTTTCATCAGCAACGAAAACCCTACGCAAGCCGATGTCTATTTTGACGATGTGAAAATGAGCTACACGCCTAGTAATGTAATCCAATACAACGAATACTACCCCTTTGGCATGCAGACCACAAACTCGTGGACACGCGAAAATAATGCAGGTAATAATTTCCTTGCGAACGGTGGAACCGAGTTGAACAACACTTCGCAGCTTTACGACCTCGATTACCGAAACTATGACCCAATCCTTGGAAAAATGAGCCAGGTAGACCCCATGGCCAGCAAGTATGCTTCCTACACTCCTTATAACTTTAGTTTTAATGACCCGGTAACCTTTAATGATCGGACCGGTGCAGACCCATTATATTCGGAAACCACAAGGGCTACCTTTGGTGAAGTAATGCAGGGTGGCTACTTTAAACCGCACGTGATGGATAATGGAATATTTGGTAGACCATATGGGCCATCTGGAAGCCTATCACATGACGAAATGAGGGGAAGTATTTATTCGGATGCAGCAGCAGTGAAAAACGGGTCGATGTCATATCAAGCCTATGGAAACAAATATGCTAGTAATCCTACACAACAAGATTTAGCTCTTTTTGTTGCTGCAATGGGAGGTGCAAATGGAGGTCAATCTGTTTTAAATTTAACCTATGGTGGGTGTTTTTCTTTTAACGTTGGTTTAAAGAACTATGGTGGGAATTTTGTTGTCATTAACGGGCAGGTGGAATCGTTAGGCTTTAGTTTCTCGCTTCCCTCAAATTCTGGAGGGCTTCTAAGTTTTGGTAAATCAAATATCGTTGAAGTCAATCCAGGTCAAAATTACATGTCTGCATTATCAGATTGGTCGCCCGAAAATTCCAGTTTGTTTAATGACTTCGAGGTTAACAGTATACAATTAATGAGCGGTGCAATTGGATTATCGGGCGATATGAAGTATAATAAAAATAGTTGGATTGGCGATAATGGTAAAGTATATAGTAATAAGTATAATGGTAGATGGAATTCAGCTCCTGGGTTGCGGAGTCAAGCAAAACAACTTTCTGCTCCTTTGCGAAATTTCGGATATTTAGGCGATATTATGGGTATAGTTGGCGGTATTAACCAATTTAGATCTGGAGAAACACGGAATGCGGGATTAAATATAATTTCGGCTTCAGCAGGATTTTTTGGGCCCTATGGCGCTGCTTGGAGTTTTGGTTGGGATTTAGGAGGAGCGCTAACTTCAGTGCCAACATACACAAATTGGAGGGACAATACATGGTATCCAACTAGACAACATTATTTAGGTTATTGATTATGGTTTTGTTAGAGGTTATAAGAAAAATTTATTGGACACTATTTCATTTCTTTAATGAAAAGATTGCAGAAGATGACTTTTTAGCATTCATGAAGGCATTGGCACTTTTAGCATTAGTTGAATATACGCTAGTTAGGCTTGTCACTAATTTGCTTAATTTTGTTGGTTTCATTTCAATAAAGGATTTCAACTACGATGTTGTTATTTATGCTTTATTTTTTCCTTTCAATTTATTCTTTGTAATAAAAGAAAAAGACCGTAAAAAAAGCACTTACAATTCAAGTAAACTCTTTGTGTGTATTATAGGATTGTTTGTGTTACTAATGATATCATTCAAAGCGGTTGATTTTTGATTATCAAAGTTTTTTAGTGCAATCAATTTAGTTCGAGTAGTGGGGACAAGAGTACCAACCAAAACCCTTAGCTCATGTTGGTGTTCACCAGCGTGCAACCTAAATGAAGATAGTAAAAGTGATCCATGCGATAAAAATAAAAAAAGGATATAAATAATTCGATGAGGTACAGGTTAGTTCTACTCTTCATTTTCATCACCAACCTAACCCTCGCCCAGCAGTGGGATAGTTTAGATATTGTGCTTCCCACCGATACCGCATTTCAAAAGTCCATCTATAAAGCAGATTCCATTACACAGTCATTTCAATCCAAAGTAGATAGTTTAAAGACTATTTATCAAAACCAGTTTTCTAAAATTGATTCTTCAAGAAACCAGATTCAATTAAAGATTGATAGCCTCGGCAATCTAAAACTCCCCACCGAAAAGCTTACCAGAAAATTAGATAGCCTCAATCAACTAAAGAATGAAAAAATAAAATCACTCACTAAAAAAATAGAAGACCTTAAATCAAAAGCCACTAAAAGCTTAAAAGAAGTCCAGCTTCCACCGCAGCTACAGGAACCGATGCAAAAATTGCAATCTTCTATTGATGGTTATTCACTTCCCTCACTAAAGACCTCTGGTTCTGGCATTCCCTCAATCGATATGCCTAAGTTCGGAAATACCCAACTGCCCACACTCAGTAAACAACTTAACCTGAATACTAGCTTTGGCAACATCACCGATAATGTGGGTAACCTAAAAGAAATCACCAGCCAGGCAGGCCAATACACACAAGATGCACAGAACCTGGTGAAGGGAAATCTAAATGAAGTGAAGAACCTTGACAAAACCATGGAAGCTAAGCTAGCTGGAATGGAAGGCATGGACCAATTGAAAGAAGGGTCAGCACTGCTGGGCACTAACCCCATGGATTCTTCAGCACTGGCAGACAAAGCCAAAGCGATGGTAAAAGAACAAGTGATGAATGAGGTAAAGGATCACTTTGAGGGAAAGCAAGAAGTATTGCAACAAGCCATGAGCAAGATGAGCAAACTCAAAAGCAAATATGCTTATGTAAAAAGCATGACCGATCTTCCTAAGAAATTGCCCAACCCACTCAAAGAAGTCCTATTTATTGAGAGGCTTGTACCAGCACTTACGTTTCAGGTTCAAAAGGCAGATTACTTTTTGCTCGATGTAAACCCCATGCTGATGTACCGCTTCCGTCCCCGCATTTCAGCCGGTGCCGGATGGAACTACCGCTTACCGTTTGATGACTTAACGGTGAGAACCAAAGAAAGTGTATATGGTCCTCGCCTGGCCTTTGAATTCAAATGGACCAAAGGCATCAACTTCCGCTTGCTACCCGAGATCATGAACACCACCATTCCGCCCATGGTGGCCCAAGTAAAAGGCGTTGATCCTACCTACCGCGAGTGGGTGGGAAGTTTGTTTGTCGGCATCAAGAAAGACTTTAAAGCATTCAAACAAATCAAAGGAAACACAGAGATACTCTACAACCTCTATGACCCGGATGGCATGAGTCCCTATGGAGATAAGTTATCGATGCGTTTTGGTTTTGAGTTTCCGATGAAGAAGAAAGTAAAGCTTGATAATTAAAAGAGTGTGATAATTCATTCTATTCCTATTCTATTGGTTTAAATCTACCTTGGATGTTATTGTCTTGTATATTTCTTTGGTGTTCATGATTTCTAATAACATTTCGTGTCTGCACGCCATCATTGGGCAGGGTCCCCGAAGCGGGAGACTCTGGAAAGGGTTAAAAAAGCCAGATGATCAGCAAAGGTTCTTATATTCTTCGCTTAGAAGATTAAAATCTGTTAGTCAATTTCGATTAACAAAGTATCGCTTTGGATGCTTCCAGTCCATTTTTTATATGCACCTATCATGTCAGGCAATTTAAGGTCAAGCTTCTTCAACAACGCCTGAGGGTGAAAGCTTTCGTCCGGTTTCGAGTTTGAAAATTCAAAGGAAATCAAATACTCTCCACTTGGTAATGAGTTTATGGATTCCATAGATTTCCAAGACTCCTTTGGTTTTAAGAATAAGATTCCTTCAAATTGTTTTCGAGTCCAACTCTTAAGCATCACTGAGTCAGTACTAGTTTTCAAGTATATCCCCTTTGCCTTGATTTTCTCATTGTAAAATTTTGACGTAACCGGGTCAGTAAATTGACCTGAAAAAACATCGTAAACTTTGTTAGCATTATTGTCAACTTTTCCATTCTCGATTTGTTCGGCAATTTGAAGTTCAGAGTACAACCAATTACTCGTATAATCAATGTATTTGCCATTACTCTTTTTTTTGATCTTTAATACCGCAGGTTTAAACCGGTCAACATAAATTGACTCCGCTCCACAATTCTCAACTGCTAGGCTAATGAAAATATTTCGACAACCATTATCTCCCTTAGAAATGTTCAATTTTAAGAAAGCTCGTATCTCGCCTCCCTTCCTGCTTCCGGAAAAGGAAGTAACAGATAGCAACATTAGTATAAAGCTTACTCTTATCATACAAGACTTTATTTAGGGAACATTAAATTGATGCCAGACAGCAAATAGTCATAAGAAGCGTTACTATTTGGCCAATCATTTTTCTGAATTTTCGAATAGATATTCGAGTAATAATCCCAACTATTAACGACAGCCGCATCAATACTCCATTGATATGCCGCATTTTCAGAAAACCCAAGATTGAGGCTATATCCAAAAACCGTATAGTGATAAACATGAACGAACTCATGGCCCATTACCAAAAACAATTCCTTATTGGTCGTCATTGAATTCGGTGCTATGTACACATCACTTTTGCCTCTACCAAGATAGTTGGTTACGCCAGAAACTGGTTTTTTATCTGGATCACCTTGTTTTACGAATGCACCGTTTACTAAATCGTAACCAGCAGGAGCAGAACCGTAGATATTTCCCAGGCCAGTGACACCACCAAAATACTTACTCCTAAATGCTTCTAATGTTGGATCTCCTCCTTGTGTCTGTTGTTGCTCAGTATACCTATATCCAATAATTCCTCCTGAGGTGTACTTCGCCCACATTGTTGCAGTGGTACTTTTAGTTATACTAAAAGTAACTCCATAAATTGGCCTTACAGAACCACCTCCAGTATACTGTCCGCCAGAAAAGAAACTAAACGACCCTTCGGTTAATGACCATACCCCCTGTCCATTATATGGATTCGTATTATTAAAAAGCGTGTTTATGGTACTGCCAATTTGAGCCCATGCGGATGCACTAAAAAATCCAGGATTTGTAATTGTTACGTCACTACCACTAGAGTATGGCGCACCAAAGACTCCGGTATCCATTACATGGGGTTTGTAGTATCCCCCTTGCATTACTTCTCCAAATGTAGCTCGTGTTGTTTCATCGTATAAGGGGTCTGCTCCAGTCGGGTCATTAAAGGTTATGGGATCATTAAAACTAAAATTGTAAGGGGTGTAGGAAGCATACTTGCTGGCCATGGGGTCTACCTGGGTCATTCTTCCAAGTATGGGGTCATAGTTTCTGTAATCGAGATCATAAAGCTGCGAAGTGTTGTTCAACTCTGTTCCACCGTTGGCAAGGAAATTATTTCCTGTATTATTTTCTCGTGTCCACGAGTTTGTGGTCTGCATCCCAAAGGGATAGTATTCGTTGTATTGAACGATATTATTTTTGGTGTGAGTCACTTTAAAATCATCGAAGTAAACGTAATTGTTGCTTAAATCTTCGTAGCTAAGATATATAAAAATATAGCCTGCTTCCTTTACTTTGATATTCGATAAGCTATCTATTTGTTTGGTGAATGCGCCACCGGCAACACGTTTCCATCCCATGGTCACCACATTATATTGCTGATCGAACAAAATATAATTCAAAAACGCAGAAGGCTGCGTATCGCCCGGGTTGGCACCAAGGCCAAAGCCAGCAATAGCGCTGTTTACTCCATTATAAATCAAACCGGTTTCACCTAACGCCCCACTTACTCCACCAAATGCAGTGGCAATTGCCGTAATCATGGTTGTTGCTGTATTGTTGGTTGAACCATAGCCACTGGCGTTTTCATAATAAGACCACACCTCCATGTCAACCTTATCACCTGGATATACTTTTAGACTTTTAGCCGGGCCAACTTTGTATGTCTGATTCATGCGTACCACATTGAGCCCCCCACTGGTATGGTTGGCGCTGCCAGAAGGAACCACGTTACTCACATTTAAAAATTCGTTGCCGTTATCATTTGCATCACCTTCAAAGGTGGCCGTCTTTGTCAAGGCTGTTGGAGTTGCTGAACTGAAAATCAATCGTGTATTTCCCTGATGATCGGTGAGTGCATATTGGTATTCATAGGTACTCCCATTTTTTACTACCCTTCCTTCGGGGCTGCTGAAGAAGCTGAGCACGTTGTTGGTATACACAAATGGGCCAACATAATCGGTCGTGGTGGTCACACCATTTACCGTGGTCACTGTTTTTATTTTTGTGCCAGCGGCATCATAGGTGTAGGCAATTGTTTTAACCGGAGTACCGGAGTAGGTGATCAACTGCGGCTTACCAAGGGCATTGTACGTGATGCTGCTAATTCCTTTGTTCAGGTCGGAGGTAATGCTACCGGTGCTATTGTAGGTGTATTCTGTTGTTGCCGTTGATCCGTTTTTAAAATCTCCGGAACCAATCGTGGTAGCTACGGCATCTTCCACCTTGCTCAACTGGTTGCCAGTAGCATGGGTGTAGGTAAGGTTGTCAATCAGCTGTGGTGCGCTGGTAATCGTAGTCCCACTTAAACCCCGCTGATTTTGTTTGCGTGCCAGGGTAAGCACGTTGCCATTGGCATCGTAGGCCATGTTCTCGTCTAAGGTGCCGGCTTCCTTCGTCCATCCTGTTCCATTGTGTGCCTGAAATGTGGCAGCCTTCAATTTATCACTTTTATCATAGGTATACTTATAACTGCGCTGATCAGCTGCCGCTGTTCCCACACCGATGCCTTTCCATTTTACGGCAGAGATATTTCCGTTATAATAAAGGATATTGGACATACCGGCTGCGGTTTGGTAGTTCAACTCCATACCGAAGTAATCATTCGTTTCATCGTTGGTGTTAGCATTCACATCCAGTGTGGAATTATTGATAGAAGTGAGCCAACCACGGATGTTGTATCGCATATCCACGCTCTGCATAAAATTGCTGCCACCGGTGTTATGCAGTTTTTTATCTACTAGCTGACCCAATGCGTTATACTGATATGCTACAAGCTGCTGCTCGGTTGCTCCATTGATGGAATGAAAAATAGCCGTAGTTCTGCCAGCATGATCATAGGCGTATCGCTGCACCACGTTTACCACGGTAGTACCATTGGTTCCTGTATGTGTCATTTTTACTTTTTGCATGCGCTTAAGTGTATACACCATGCTGGTCATGTCGCTTACTGCGGGGGTCTGATGGTTATTGCTTTTCCCTTGAATGGGACGGTTATATTCATCGTAAAAAACAACATTGATAAGCCAGTTGGCATTGTCTATGGTGCCATCCGAAGCGATCATAGCTTTTTTACTGCCTGTGGCCAAGCCACGAGTGCGGGTGCTGGCTGCTGTCGGAAGTTCTCCGGCTAAGTGTGAACTGGTGTAGGAGTAGTCTGCGGAGCCATCCACACTGCGGTCGAAATTATAATGGTCGTAGTAGTTAACAGCCAAAATTTTTATAGATAGTAAATCGGTAGGGAAAACATTGTTGGTATATCCTTGCACCACATTGCTGGCATCAGTTTCGTACCAGATTTGCAAATCATAGTTGATGGTATTCATATAGTTCTGCATAGCCGTCCGGTCGTTGGTGCTATTGTACAAACCGGTATATTCGTAACCTTGGGGCTACTGGTAAAGGATTTTTAACGATTATGAAGGATTTTTAATGAATTTGATCCCTTCAGATCACTGAATTTTCAAGTGCACTAAATATCGTTCGATATTCGCAGCCTAACCACTCAACCCCCCCGCGAAACAAATGATTTCTTGGGGGTTTCCTTGGATCGCCTGACCTTGTCAAGAAATTCCTATTTTCAATTTGCAAGCACAACTCAATACTATTACCTTGCGATAGTATTGCAAAATGTGACTAATGATTGACTCTTTTGGCGACAAGGAAACCGAACTGATTTGGGATGGATACGTATCAAAAAAATTCCCTTCCACTATTCAGCAAACGGCCCGTAGAAAATTAGTTCACATTCATTCTGCTGTTTCTATTAACGACCTTCGTATTCCACCGGGCAATAGACTTGAAAAACTTTCAGGTTCGCTGAGTGGTTTTCACAGCATAAGGATTAATGACCAGTGGCGAATTATTTTCAAATGGTCAAATGGAAATGCAAACGAATTGAAAATTGTAGACTACCATTAAAGTAATTGAGCTATGAAAAAATTAAAAAATGTACATCCAGGTGAAATCTTAAAATTGGATTTCATGGAACCGATGAATATATCGGCTTATGCTTTGGCTAAAGCTATACGTGTAGATCAAACAAGAATAAGCCAACTGATTCGTGGAGTCAGAAGCATGTCAGCAGATACCGCAATTAGATTGGGGAAGTTTTTCAATGTCAGTGCAGAATTTTGGCTTAATGTTCAAAACCGTTTTGACCTCGAAGAAGAACGCTTGCATAAAACTGAATATGATCAAATCAGACCCATTGCGCGCGCGTGATTCGTATTTTTGGCACTGATTAGTTTTAGTTCACCGCTTTTTTAAAACTCGCAATAAAATAGTTCGATATTGGTAACCTTGAGGCTACCAGTAAAGGATTTTTAACAATTATGAATGATTTTTTAATGAATATGAATTAATTGGTTTTCAGTTCGCTGAATTTTTTCAAGTCTAAAATAAACTCGTTCGATATTCGTAACCTTGGGACTAGAGAGATTAATTTAATGCCTTGTAAATGAATAATTTGCAAGGCATTCTTATTTTGGTTAAAACAGGGTTTAAACAAATCTTTTTTTACCTTCAGGGATATAGTCAATCACCACAATTTACCTGTATTTTTTAATCTGTAACCTTTTGTAGGGCAACTAGGGTAGGTGAATTTATTAAATCAATCCAAAAGGATTTGGTCAAAGCCTATATTGGTAGCATTAAACTCCTTTGACATTCCCGTTTCACTGTATTACAAGTGGACATTTCTTAATGAATGAAAATTTTGTATCCACCGAGTACAAACTTAGGCGCACAAGAAAACTAAGCCCCCGTTGGAATGTAGATGATAAACCATCGCTAGAAATATTTTTGACGAAAAATAGTTGCTTGTAAATGGAAATTACCTTTTGATCAATATGGTGAAAGTCAAGAAAATCCTCCACATGACCTTGAAAAAGCATAAGTTTAGTGTGATCAAATCTGACGAAAGAAAGAAGAGTATCGAGAACTGAAGGACTTTTGGGCTATATATTTATTTCTGGAAATTATAATTAACAAGCTGGTCGATGCAGGTCAACATAAAACAGCGGGAGTGTCGTGCCGTTGTTTGATGAATCAATTTGGCCACTCACAATAAACAAAGATTGAAGAAGGCAATCTGTAAGGATAGCCTTCTTTATTCGTAATCCCATTTCCCAGTAATATGAGCTACATGAACCAGAATAACTGATGCCCACGCCTAACGAGAGTTGAATGAATTAACCGGAGACGATGGACACGACTACGAATGGTGTGTGGAAAAAGGCGCTACTAATGCAATAAAATATATAATCAATGTCGGGGTTCAGTGTAGATTTGAAGTTTATTTTTTCAAATTACGTCTGGTTTCGTGGGACAACAATGAAGTGCTTCGAAATCTTTTGCCTATTGATAGCGTATGATTTGATGGGATCAATTTTTTTGTATTGGAAACAATAGCCTTGATTGCCTTCATCCTTTATTCCAATAAGTTGATCTTGAATTTGACTTTTTTTTGCCGATGCGAAATAAAAAGGCAGCCAGTCAATCGCAAATACCTGAATATCAATTTTTGAACGGCTGGGTACGATCCATCGAAACCTTAACTTCTAGTTAATAGCAACTTCATCAATAAAGATAGAAGCCTTGGTGGATTTTTGAAACGTATAACCAGAGGGCAGCCTGCCAGGATTCTTTACCTTGAGGCGAATGAACTTAACACCTTTACCAGGGAATTGTACTACGATCAGTCCTTTGGAAGTAGGTCGTTTACCACTTGCCGGAACGATGTCCTTCTTTCCCAATTTTATTAATGTACTCATGGATGCTCCGCCCCACACTTCAACAAATTCAGGTGCCAAAACTCCTTGCTCAGGATCCTCTAAAAAACTTATCGTAAATTGGGATATCGTAATGGGCCTTGGAAGTTGAAATACGGCATGAAGATCTTGATTGAAAAATGCAAGGTACGCTTTATCTTCCCGATTAAGACTGCCCTGTTTTCCATCTATTAGCACACTATCCTTTTTAGCTGACAATTTGGTATCGGCCTTCGTTTCCATTGTGATCCCCTGCAAGGTAACTCCGCGTTTCATCAGTAGGAACGTTGCAACCTTACTATCCATCCATCCTTCCTTCAATGCTATAACTTTCAATTCTGCGGATTGATTCACCTGAAAGGGCTCTGTATAAGGTTTTGATTGTGACGTAGGCGTAGTTCCATCGAGGGTGAAGTAATATTTTACGTTACCCCTTGATTGCTTAATAGTAACGGTGGCATGATGCACAAAAATTGAACTATCGATTTTACTTATCGGAGTGGTAAGTTGCACTGTGTAGAGGCTATCGGTCAAATCAAATTGCGTATTGTAAACTTCAAGATCAGGTTGAGCAGTTTTTAACGTTTGAATGGATTCCATGGAAACCGCAGTGTTGTATACATATAGTTTTCTTAGATTTTTCCAGCTGGAAATTTCATCTATGGTCTTCGAGCTGATGTTTGTCCCGGATAAATTTAAACTCTCGAGGTATCGTAATTTTTTTAGGTGGCGTATCCCATCATCTCCAATAGGAATGTTTTGCAGATGCAACTTTTGAAGGTGTTTAAATTTAGTTAAGTCTTCCAGATCATTGTCATGAACGTTAGAGTTTCCTAGATCGATAGAGGTAACCTGATCCCTGATAGGGTGGAGTTCGGTTAAGTCCTTACTGGATAAATCTTTTTTAGTTCCGAGGAAGACAGCAATGTAGGGTTTCGTAGCTGCGATTTGCTGAACGGTGCGGTAAGGATTGTTTAGCTCTTTGATGGTCGACTGATCAGCAAACGAAATATCTTCAAGGTCAAGACCTTTTTTTGGCTGAAATCTTAAGACCATGAGGGAGTGTATGCTATCTACTTTTGGAAGCATAGCATATTTTTCCATGGCATTTGCTCCTGCGTTGATCCACCATCCGATCAGTTTAATTTCATCCGCTTCCAATTGAAGTTTACCATTCGGTGGCATGTGTAATGAGTCGTCCAGGGGAAGTGACAAGTACTTAAACACTAAACTCTCCTTCGCCTTGCCTGCCACAATGGACGGAGGATTTTCTCCCCCCATTATAACATTTTCATAAGTGTCGATTACGAAATCGCCTTTAGCTCTTTTGGCGTTATGACAGTTTAAACATTTTTCATTCAAAATGGGTTGAATAACATCTCGGAAGACGATCGCACTATCAGGATTTTCAATCTGACTGATTCTTGCCTCTCGTTGTTTACGGATAGGCTCCGTCAGAAATCCTTTTCCGTGTGTAATCTCGGAGCCAAGGTGACCTGTTAATGAAACACACACGGCATTGATTCCCAAAATTCCGTAGACAATTAAGGGGGACGACTTTTCAGTGAGCATCAGTATGAGCATTGCCATCAAGGAAACTGCCACCCCTATCCACTTGTGAAAAAATATTTCATCTCCGGTGTAAGAGCCTTCTTTGTACAGAAAAAAACCAACGATGGCCGTCAAAGCTGAGCCTAATGCATAGAGGCAAAAAACGTATTGAGTAATTTCATACACCGCCTGATTTTGAAATGACTTACGTGACTTCAACCAGTACATTACTATCCCAGCGAAGAGAAGTACGATAGGAAAATGCAGGATCATGGGATGCATTCTACCCGTGACTTGAAAGGGAATCGGCAACTGCACTTTCTCCTCAAAAATTAACAGAAAGGCCAGCAGTATATTTACAAATATAACCAGATTTAAAGTAAACTGTTTGAATCGAATCATCAGAATATTAAGGTGTTATTGACTTAATTTGAATGTATAGCCTTTAAGCCAGAATACCTTTGATGACGTGTCCACTTACATCCGTTAGGCGGTATCTTCTGCCCTGATGTTTATAAATAAGTTTTTCATGATCGTAGCCAAACAGATTCAGAACAGTGGCTTGAAAATCGTGTACATGCACGGGATCTTTGACAATGTTATATCCCAATTCATCTGTCTCTCCATAAACAATTCCAGGTTTTACACCGCCCCCAGCCATCCAGATGCTAAAACAGCGAGGATGATGATCACGGCCGAAATTGGCTGATTTATAGTCACCCTGGCAATAGTTGGTTCTTCCAAATTCGCCTCCCCATATTACCAGTGTTTCATCGAGCATACCTCGGTTTTTTAAATCTTGCACCAATGCAGCAGATGCCTGGTCAACATTTTTTGTAAAGTTTCGGGTCCTTTCAGGAAGGTCCGAGTGAGCATCCCAGCCCATGTGATATAGCTGAATGAATCGAACACCTCGTTCAGAAAGGCGTCTTGCCAAAAGGCAGTTGGCAGCGAAAGTTCCTGGTTGCAAAGAATCAGCTCCGTATAATTTGTAAGAACTCTCAGGTTCATCTGTAAAGTTCATTACTTCAGGTACGGAAGTTTGCATACGGTAAGCCATTTCATATTGGGCTATGCGGGCCGTAATTTCAGGATCACCAAACTCTGTTTCCTGTATTTTGTTTAATGAAGCAAGATGTTCAAGCATTTTGCCTCGACTAAGTTTGTCAGTCCCTTCAGGATTTTGCAAGTATAATACTGGATCAAGCCCTGATTGAAAATGCACTCCCTGATGAATCGAATCCAGAAATCCATTTCCCCAATTGCGAGAGGCCAATGGTTGAATATCTCCTTTTCCCCGGGATAATAATACGCAGAAAGCGGGCAGATTTTTGTTCTCACTTCCCAACCCGTAACTCATCCATGAACCAATACTAGGCCTGCCAGGTTGCTGACTACCGGTTTGAAAAAATGATACTGCAGGGTCATGATTGATCGCCTCGGTATGCATACTTCTGATGATGCAGATATCATCTACAATCTTTGACGTGAATGGAAGGAGGTCACCCAGCCATGCACCGTTTTGTCCATGTTGCTTAAATCCTGAAAAGGATCCTATCAAGGGAAGTGATTTTTGATTTGCTGTCATTCCCGTTAGTCGTTGACCATTCCGAACGGAATCAGGGAGTTCTTGCCCTTGCATTTTAGTCAATAACGGTTTATAATCAAACAGCTCTATTTGAGATGGCGCACCGCTTTGGAACAAATAAATGACTCGTTTCGCCTTGGGTGCAAAATGGGTTACCCCCGGTGGTAATGAATCAATTTCATTGCTCTTGCCTTTAAATAGATCAGGCATCAATAGCGTGCCTAACGCGAGACCACCAATTCCAACACTGGTTCGGGCAAGGAAGGTTCTGCGATTGATGTTTAATGAATACCGTAAGAATTCGTTGGGCATAAATTAACAATTAAGATTTACTGATAGCTTCATCTAAATTATAAATGATGCTCACTACATGCATCATGGAAGCACATTCTATTTCATTAGGTGACCTGTTCTGTTGGTATGCGCCTATCCGCAAGAACTTCTTAGCCTCCTTCGGATTGGCCGTGTAACGATCAAATTCTTCCTGGTAGCTTTTAAGTAAAATATCAACTTCATTCTGCTGTGGGTTTCTACTGGTAATTTTTCGAAACGCCAAAGCGATCTTCTTATCAACAGGAAGGTCTTTCATTTCTACAAGGTTTAATCCCAATACCCTGGCAGCTTCCAGCAATTGTGGATCATTTAACAAGTTGAGTGCCTGAAGCGGAGTGCTCGTTCTCACTCTTCTTACTTCACATATTTCCTTCAATGGGGCATCAAAAATCAGCATGGAGGGTGGCGGAATAGTTTTTCTCCAATAAGTATATAAACTTCTGCGGTAAAGTTTTTCGCCCGTGTCAGCGATATACTCGCTTTCTCCCCTGCCTTTTTTTCCTACAGAGATTGATTCCCAAAGACCTTCCGGCTGATATGGCTTTACGCTGGGGCCACCCAGCTCCTGATGTAGCAGGCCGCTGGAAAACAAAACATTATCGCGTATCATTTCTGAACTAAGTCTATACCTGGAACTGCGGGCGAGATAAACATTTTGAGGATCAATTTCGCGTAGTTCCTTGGTGACAACCGAGGATTGCTGGTAGGTTGATGACATGACCATTAGCTTAAGCATGTATTTAATGTCCCATCCCTTTTCCCCAAACTCGACAGCAAGATAATCTAACAGTTCGGGGTGTGATGGCAAACTCCCCTGATTCCCAAAGTTTTCCGAAGTAGCCACTATCCCCATTCCAAAAACCTCTTGCCATAACCTGTTCACGAATATACGCGAAGTGAGAGGATTTCTTGGATCAAACAACCATTTGGCAAGGCCCAACCTATTGGAACCAAACTCAGCCTGATCATAAGGCAGGATTGCCGATGGTGCACTTGGGGATACCTCAACATTGGTAGGTGCATCATAGGCACCCCGATTAAGAACAAAAGTCTTGCGTGGTTCACTATCATCCATAACCATAACCTTAACGGTGTCCTTGGCACCAATCGTTTTACCATTAATGAATTTTAAAACATCCTCAAGATCTTTTTTTGTGATTCCGATATTAGGTTTAGGTAATTCCCCATAATTGATCAGTCCTTTTTCGTTGGCCTTATTAAAGAATGCATAGATGGAATAAAAATCTTTTTGTAAAACAGGGTCGTACTTATGATCATGGCACCGACTGCATTCCAAACTGATCCCTAAAAATGCCTTGCCGAAGGTACTGGTACGGTCGACTACATACTCCGTGCGGTACTCCTCAGGAATGGCACCACCCTCCTGTGTTATTTTATGGTTACGATTGAATCCGGTGGCCAGAATCTGTTCAGGTGTAGCGTTGGGTAAAAGATCACCGGCCAATTGCCAGGTTACGAATTGATCATAGGGCAGATTCTCATTGAAAGCGTGGATAACCCAATCCCTCCAGGGCCACATCACTCGTGGCAAATCATCCTGATAACCATGCGAGTCGCCATACCTGCTCACATCCAGCCAATAATTTGCCCACCGCTCTCCATAGGCATTTGAAGCCAGCAGTTCATCTACTAATTTTTCGTAGGCAACTGGTGAATCATTCTTTAGGAAGGCATCCACGTGTTCAAGAGATGGTGGCAATCCTGTCAGATCAAAACTAACCCTTCTGATCAGCCGCTCTTTATCTGCTGCTGAACTTGGTTTAAGATCTACCTCATGAAGTTTAGCTAAGATAAATTGGTCAATTTCATTGACGCCCCACTCCTTAGCATTGTCAGGAAGTTCGGGTTTTTGAGGTGGTATAAATGCCCAATGCTTTTTATACTCTGCCCCATCTTGTATCCACCTTTTCAAAATTTCTTTTTCCGTATCTGTAAGAACCAGGTTTGACTCTCGTGGCGGCATACGATATAACGGATCCTCCGAAAATATTCTTTTGACTAGAAAACTTTCCTCAGGCTTTCCCTTTACGATAGCAAAATGATCCGGATTTGATTTTAATGCCTTGAACGCCCCCTCTTCGTTATCCAACCGAAAATCACCTTGTCTTTTTTTTATGTCTGGCCCATGACAGGTAAAGCATTTGTCGGAAAGAATAGGTTTAACATCGTAATTAAAATCAATTTTCCCTTTACTAACCGACACAACATCTCTTGCACTGTTTTTTTTCTCGCCACATGATTGCCAGATTAGTACACCTGGCAGTAGAAGCAGAAGTATATAGGGATTGATTTTCATGGGCAGTTGAATGTCTATATTCAATGAAACAAGAGGGAATGGATGATTTTAAAATGAAATTAATCTATTCCTAGATGGAAATGTAATGAAAATTCAATTCGAAATGTTTCCCTTTTTCTAACCGGTTGAATTTTTTGAATAATGGCGTTTTCGGTGTTGAATTGATCCTGGCGATTGACCCAATCATGCTTATATTAAAATAATAATCGAGAACTGGGTCATGCAGTAGTTGTAAAAGGACCATATGATCTGCCTCATCAAAGAAGTTCTTCAAGTCGATATCAACAAGCTGATTATAATCTGCAGGGATATTCTTCTTCTCATCATGATTAACTTCAAGGTTTTCAAAACCATATCTATATGAAACAGATGTGCCGAGAATCGATTAAAGGATAACATGTATAGGTATTGAGTCGTTCGATCAGCCACATCATCTTGTTCAGATTTCAACAGATACCAGCCTAATGATCGTGCTGCCTTAAGTACTAAACAAAAGTCGTTATTATACGATGTGCTTTTTTATTTAAAATTTCACTTTTAAGAACAATACTTATCAGCATCTTTGAGATTGGATTTTTATTCATGAAAACATTCTTACTGGTTGCCTTATTTTTCCTTTCACTTACAACCATTGCACAGGATGACTCAGAGATAAATTGGTTCGAAAATCTTTTCAGGGTCAAAAAAATCGAATCTCCGCAACGGGCACTCAATGTCATTGAAGAAAAAAGAAAAGAAGCGTTTGAAATGAATGATCCTTCAGGCGAAATTAAAGCCATGCTTGAGGCTGGAGTTTTTCACCTTGTGCAGTTGAACGACTATGATCAGGCATTAGATGTATTCATTCAGTCGCTGATTCTTGAGGACTCTTTGGGTATTAAGGCAGAGAAGATATTTACGTTACTGGCCATGGCTCGGGTATTTGACGCGGTAGGTGATTATTATAAAAGCAATGACTTGATAACTCAGGCGACTGAGATCAATAAAACCTACAAGAATGATCATTTGCTATTATTCATCCTGAATGAAAAGGGGAATAATAATTTGTTACAGGTAAACCTGGAAGCTGCCTATGAAGATTATGAAAACATGTTGACAGAAGCAAGGCGACTTCAGATACCGCATCGGGAAGCGGATGCGCTTTTTCATATTGGTCAATTGATGAGTTCCAGAAAAGAATATCAAAAGGCGCTGGAAACGTATAAAGAAGCACTCGCCATCCGAAGAGTATTAAAAGACAAAACCAATGAAGCAGCAACATTAAATGGTATAGCTGAACTCTACCGCTACATGAAAAATCCTCAGCGCGCTATTGCCAATTATGAGGCAGCCTTATCCTTATGGGAAACTGTAAAGAATAAAGCAGCGCAGGCAGAATCGTACAATCATCTGGGTGAACTTTCTTTGGAACAGAAGGATTATAAAAGAGCAATTATCCAGCTTAATCGTGCATTACAGGAAGCGCTTGAGGGGCAGCACAAAGAGCAAATCCGCACCAGCTATGATCTTCTGAGCGCATGCTATAGCGAAATGAAAGAGTATAAAAGTGCGTTGCAATACAAAGAGTTACAGTTAGCCATTGAGAAATTTATCGAAGCAGAAAAAAATGAACGACAACTCTTCGATACTCAGAACCGGTATGCGATTTCAAAAAAAGAAACGGTGATCAATCGGCTGGAGGCTGATAGAACGAAGCGCGATGAATTGATTGCTGCTCAACATCAACTCAGAAATATTTTACTCTTGCTCATGGGTTTTGGCGTAGTCATTATTATACTCATCCTGTATCTCTATGTTATGAAGCAACGGTCTAACCGGAAACTGATGCAGGTTAATGCTACTAAAGATCAATTGTTTTCTATCATCGGGCATGATCTCAAAGGTCCGCTCAATTCATTATCATCTTTTGTTTCTTTACTAATCAACCATCTGGAACAACTCAGTAAGGAAGAAATAAGAATGCTAGCACTGGATCTGGACAAGTCGCTCAAGAATTTATATGCCTTATTGGAAAACTTATTAGAGTGGTCGCGCTCTCAATCGGGTAATAGCGACTATCCTCCCGAGGTTTTTGATTTGCATAAGCTGGTCGAGGAGAATCTGGCATTATTGAATTCGCAAGTTGAACATAAAGGATTGAAATTTCAGGATGAAACTACGGATGGAATCCTTGTTAACGCACATCGTAATTCCATGAATGCTGTAGTTCGCAACTTGATTTCCAATGCCATTAAGTTTACACCTTCCGGTGGTACGATTACTGTTTTGGCCAGACCACAAGGCATCCATTGGTGCATTATTGTTGCTGATACAGGTGTAGGTATGAGCCAGGAGATAAAACAAAAGCTTTTCAAGATTGGAAATAAACACACATCACTTGGCACAGCACAGGAAAAGGGAACAGGCCTGGGGTTGGTGTTATGCAAGGAGTTTGTAGAAAAGAATGGAGGTACGATTGAAGTTGAAAGTACGGAGGGTGGAGGTTCAATATTTACCTTTACGGTGCCAGCTTCGCTGATTACTTAAGAATTGACAAGTTCCTAGTAGGCTAAGCGCACTCTTACTAAGAACAGATCCCATACCAATCCTTTTATTTCATTTTCAGAGGCGAACCATAACTCAGGTGGAATAACATTGTGTGGGTCTATTTCGTGCAATTTATCCAAAATCGGAAAAAGGTTAGGCACGACTACTCCTCTTAACTCATCTATGTAATTTAGATAGGTATATACTAATTTAAAGGTATCCATACTGGAGCAACTTGCAAAGAATTTGCATGAAGGTTTGTAGTATTAATTCTAATCAGCTATAAAAAATTTTAAAAAAAACTGATTTTGACCCGGAGTTGTTTTATTCTCTCACGTAGTAATAATGCTATCCAGAGGCAAATTCTTTAATTATCTCATCGTGGGAGAATGATCCGTTGAAGGAATCTGGTCATTCATCGGTATTGAAAACCTTTTTTCAATCAATTACTTGCTAGGCATCATGCTAATAGTTACCTAGGGAAATAAGTAATTAACCTAATTAAGGCGGTGTATCATATCATTTATATAAGTTATGCTCCAATGCCCTTATCTGATGATGAGCTATTGGAAATCCTTACCACCAGCAGAGTGAATAACAAGAAGTCTGATATTACCGGAATGCTGATCCATATCAATGAGAAGTTTATTCAAGTGTTGGAAGGCGAATTTGAAGCGGTTAGTAAACTTTTTGAAAAGATAAAAAAAGACATACGACATCGTCAGGTAGTTAGGCTATTGGAGGGATATTCAGATGAGCGTATTTTCAAAGACTGGTCAATGGGTTTTAAAAAGCTTGATAATGAGCAGTTTCTGGAATTGAGCGGCTTTAAAAGTCATGATGATTTTTTTAACATGAACCATATAACTTACCAAAGCCCGTCAGTGCTGGTTTTTTTGGAGCTTTTCTATAAGAATTTTCTTAATGACTATCCTGAAGAAATTCGTAAGTAGCCATTTATTCAAGCCTTAATTCCGTACAGCATCGTAATACACTGGTTCTAATTTGCCTGACTTAGCCGAAGCTTCATTTAGGCCGAATGCTAAAAATTGGTCATGGGATATAGTTAAATAGAAATTTTACTACAGAATACATCCAATATTTACAGTACTCTTACTGCAGATTCTAAACATGATTATATGGATTTTTCAGACCATGAACTCCTTCAGGTATGTGTACTGGTAATGGTTATCTCTTTCATCATTTATTTCGGTAGTACTATTTTTCGATTGATTCTGATTTCCATACTCTCATTGCTTAGTTTTATTTTTGAGAGGAAATGGATACATTTTGATTGAACTACCTTCGTAGCCTATGATCACTTTAGGCTTGCCACAAGCTATTGATCCATGACGGTCTGTGTGTTCACCGTCTTTCGTATATTTCTCCTTCCTCAACCATGGTATTTAAACGATCATCTTACTTCGCTTCAAAAACTTTATTCCGAATATCGTATTTTTACTACATAGTTTCATGACGTAGCAGACAACTTCAAGATAAGCTTCGGTGAATTTTATTGATTTAATTTTCGATTCCGTGTTAGAAAACCAAAACATAATTCCATTAAAGAAGCTCACAGCAAAGCAATTATTGCATTTGGGACTAAGCGTGATGTCTCAGATTGATGGGCATGTTTCCGTGGTCGAGATGACCAGTAAGATTCAATCATTAATGGTATTTGTAGATTGGACGCAACACGATTCAAAATTAGCGATTGATTTATATTTCCTGGAGTTAGCGAAGGGAGGTATTGTTGGCGTAAAAAATACTTTCTTGTCACAATTACGTCACGCTGATGAGGATACCCAGAGATTTGTTATTCAGGAAATTTTGAAGCTTGCTCATTCCGATAAATCATTTCTCGATTCTGAATCTGATTTTTTCAAGGAGTGCCATAAACTCTGCGATTTTGATAAAAATAGTGATTAGGCATATTGACAAGTTTATACCCAAAACTTGGAATTCGTGATTTTGCGCCACGATGCACGACTGGTTAACAGGATTAAACAGTAGTTTATTTACTACAAAAAAGATGAGCGTCAATATACTCTGCTCTATTATCTTTATCTTAAT
>CANIVF010000071.1 GCA_947470895.1 Bacteroidota bacterium | reverse complement strand
TAGGTCTTGTACTTATGGCAATACTTATCGCTTTGGTATTTCTTTACTGATGACCTCAGTAGGTGGGGTGGCACTAAATCAATTACCTGCCGGATTACTGGTTTATTATTATTTTTGCTTCTGCGGAAGAGGCTCATTCTTTTAAGATTTAGACACCTCAAAGATTTAAACTTTTTCCGCTACTTTTATAAAGTGAACTTTCGGATAGTTATGCAGAAATATTAATAAATGATTACGTATTTTAGACCCTATTTGGAGTCTTTATCTAATTTTGGCAAAGGTGAATAGAATCAGTCAATTAACGTGGATTTGCATAATTGTGATTTTTGAATGTTCACTTTTTCACAATTCGCAAGCGCAGGTACCTTCAATTTCATCCTTTACACCAACCAACGGCTCAACAGGCACAACAGTAACCATAACAGGAACAAACTTCAGCACTACAACTAATAACAACATAGTAAAATTTAATGGAATTACAGCTACAGTTACCGCAAGCTCAGCAATAAGCATTACCACTTCAGTACCAATTGGGGCATCCACTGGCCCAATTACAGTGACAGTTGGTGGCCTAACAGCTACAAGTGCGGCAGGCTTCCTGGTTACATGGTCAATTGGCAAACTTTCCCAAGCTCGCTATAACTTAAGCTCCTCTTCAGTAGGCACTAAAGTTTTTTTTGCGGGAGGGCATACTGGTCTTGCGTATTCTAATGTTGTAGATATTTATGATAACAGCACAAATACCTGGACAACAGCTACACTCTCTCAAGCCAGGCAAGATTTAAGTGCTGCCTCAGTTGGAACCAAAGTCTTTTTTGCTGGTGGATGGACAGGTTCTCCTTCCAATGTTGTGGATATATATGATAATAGTACCAATCTATGGACAACAGCAACACTCTCTCAAGCAAGATCTCTGCTTAGTGCTACCACTGTTGGCAATAAAGTTTTTTTTGGAGGAGGGTATAGTTCTAATGATTCCAATGTTGTTGATGTTTATGACAACAGCACTAATACATGGTCAACTACATCACTCTCTCAGGCGCGAATTACCTTAACTGCAACTTCTTTTGGAAACAAAGCCTTTTTTGCAGGAGGCAGTAAATATGTTGGTCTGAACGCTTTCGATGTAGTTGATATTTACGACAACAATACTAATACTTGGACCAATTCCAGACTTTCTCAAGCAAGGAATTATCTTACTTCAACTTCGGTTGGCGCAAAGGTTATTTTTGGTGGTGGTAATGATGGGAACAACGGCTTTGTTGCCTCGAATGTCATTGATATATATAATAACTTCAGCAATACTTGGACTACGTCTTCACTTTCTCTTGCACGGTTTCAATTAAGCGCTACCTCTGTTGGAACTAAAGCTTTATTTGCAGGAGGCAATGGTTACGGTAATACGAACACAAGCAATTCTAATATAGTTGATATCTATGACGATAATTCAAATACCTGGAGTACAGCCACCCTTTCTTTGGCCAGGTTTCTTTTAACTGCTACTACTGTTGGCACTAAAGCCTTTTTTGCTGGTGGTAAACTTAGTAGTGGTGCAGCCTCTGATGTTGTTGATATTTATGATAATGGTGCTGATCTTATTATTTCTTCATTCTCGCCAATAGCTGCTGGTGTTGGATCTACTATTACTATCACAGGTGCTAACTTCACAGGGGCAAACGCAGTTAGTTTTGGAGGAACACCAGCGACATCATTCACGGTAGTCTCTCCTACAATTATTACTGCAGTTATAGCACTTAGTTCATCAGGAAGTGTATCTGTGACCACACCTGGAGGCACAGCTACAAAAACCGGATTTACTTTTGTGCCTGCACCCGTTATTACATCATTTACACCTACAAGTGCAGGAACAGGAGCTACTGTTACTATTACGGGAACAAATCTTACAGGCGCAACTGCAGTGAGCTTTGGAGGAACGGCTGCGACATCATTTACTGTTGTTTCACCAACAAGCGTCACGGCAGTTGTTGCTGCAGGAACTACCGGAAGTGTATCGGTGACTACACCGGGTGGTGCAGCCACAAAAGTTGGATTTTCTTTTGTACAAGCCACACCCATAATCACATCATTTACGCCAACAAGCGGACCTGCTGGAACATCGGTAACAATCGCAGGAACAAACTTCAGCTCTATACCTATTAACAACATCGTAAAGTTTAATGGCGTTACTGCGACAGTAACAGCCAGCACAGCCACAAGTATTACTTCAACTGTACCCTCTGACGCAACAACTGGAAAAATTACTGTAACAGTTGGATCACTTACAGGAACTAGTTTAAGTAACTTCATTATAGTTCCCGGATATCTTCCAGTGAATGGCCTTGTCGCCTGGTATCCTTTCAATGGGAATGCTAACGATGCCAGCGGGAATGGAAATAATGGAATTGCAAATGGGGCTATCTTAACTAAAGATAGGTTTGGAAACCCCAATAGTGCATATGAATTTAACCAAAATTATATTAAGGTAAACCCAGCCCAAATATTTGATTTTGCTGAATCGATGTCAATAAACGCTTGGTATTTAAATAGGGGAGACGGGGGTGGATTTGTAAGTAAGCATCAAAGAGGAACTTTGAATTCATCATATTTTCTATATAATGAAGGCTTTTGCGGGCCTACTGGCTACGTAACAGATATTGATAATAATGTACAATCTATTAGAGATAATTCGATGTGTGATACTAATAATTGGCACATGTTAACAATGACATTCAATTATCCTACTCTCAGTGTTTACATTGATGGGGTTCTGAATAATACCACGGTCACTAATAAAATTAAGGTAACAACATTGCCAATTTTGTTTGGAGCTACTTCAGATCCGACACAACCTAATGGCGTCTATTCAATTTTTAATGGGAAACTTGACGATATTATTTTTTACAATCGTTCATTAAATGCAAACGAAGTTTCTCAATTGTATGCATCCACATCATTATTTTCCCCAACAATTTCGAATTTCAATCCAGCTGGCGGAAATATTGGTACATCAATAACAATTACAGGAACAAATTTCAGTATGAATCCTCTGAGCAATACCGTAAAACTAAATGGAGTAAAGTCTACAGTAACTGCCAGCACAGGTACCACTATCACAACCACAGTTCCATTGGGGGCCTCTACTGGAAAAATAGCTGTTGAAGTCGGTGGGATAACTGCAATAAGTGCAACTGATTTCTGTTTATCACCGCAGGTAAGTGTAACTCCATCGTCAGTAACTATATGCTCAGGTACTTTTGCAATACTTAACGCAAGCGGTGCGAGTGCATATACCTGGAATCCCGGAGCCGGATTGTCTGCAACAGGGAATACCTTAATGCTAAATCCCACTGTCAACACCAATTATACGATTACCGGAACCGATTCTTACGGCTGTACTAATACTGCTACTTTATCGGTAAATGTAAATGTGTGTAACGCAGTTCCCGGCCTTAAAAATGGAACGAGTCTTGAGGATTATCGCATATTTTCAATACCCCTAAGATTATCGAGTAATAATATTCCTTCTGTGTTGGGCTCAGTTTTTCAACAATATGGTGGTTATGATGAAGAAAAGTGGAGGCTGGTTCATTATAGTAATGGAGATAACCTGAATTATAATGAGGGCCTCAGCACCATTGAAGAGGGCAAAGGATATTGGTTCCTTTCAGTTGACCCCACTACGATTAATGTTTCAGGTTCAGCTATTGATGCTAATCTATCCTCACCGTTTGTCATGAATTTAGACAAGGGTTGGAATCAGATTGGTAATCCGTTTGGATTTGATATTTCCTGGAGTGATGTTCTTGCAAATAATAGTTCTACAACCAGTGTAGGTAAGCTATTTGTATATGATCCTGGCAGTGTGAGTTTTATTGAATCAGACAATCTTAAAGCCTGGGGTGGTGGATTTGTCAATACAACTGCTGCAACTAACCTTAATGTGCCTGTCACGGTCAAGAAAGCCACCGGAGGAAGGAATTCATCAAGCAATCACATTGATATGAACATTGATGAACCATCCTGGTTTGTTCCTCTCAAACTGGAGCACAGCCAAGGAATTAATGATTTAGCAGGAATTGGTATGCACGTTTAAGCTTCAGTAAGCAGGGATATTTACGATGAAAACAGTCTTCCCCGATTTGTAAAATACCTTGAGTTCAACTCTTATCATGATGATTATTTTCAACCCAGGTTCATGAGAGATGTCGCTCCAACCGCCAATAATCACATTTGGAATGTGGCTGTAGAGACAAATCTTGGAGAAGGGGACATCACCTTAAGTTGGGATAATGAGACATTAGCACAAAGCAAGGCATTACTGTTCTTATATGACAAAGACGCAAACCTGATTTTAGATATGAAGAAAATGGGTAGCTATGTGTTTGAAGCGAAGGATAAAAAGGAATTGATGATCATGTATTCGATCGATGACAAGCATTTATCGCTGGAGGGTATTTTAATTGGTGCACCTTATCCTAATCCTTTCAGCCAACAGACGATTATACCGTTTGTTGTTGGTAATCATGAAAGTGATGTTTTCATACGCGTCTATGATATTCTTGGAAGAAGGGTTAGAGAAATAATAAGGACTAAAGTTGGGCCTGGTTATTACGAAGAAATCTGGGATGGCATGGATGACCATGACGAGCATGTTAAACCAGGAATGTATATTATCAGAGTATCCAATGGTAATTCGATGGGTTTATCAGTAAGGGTATTGGCAAAATAAGATGAAATGAGAAATTCTAAGATTTGGTTGCTGGGGCTATTGATATTTCAATATCATATACTTTATGGTCAGCAATTCTCAGGTGAAACCAATACCGTATACTTTAATACCAGGAACGTTAATTCAGCCACAGTTAAACTTCCATTAATCACCTGGCTTTCGCCTGAACAATTGAACGCTAGTGTTCAGGGTGACAGTATCGAGCTAATTGCCCGCGTCTACTCAAGTACGATGTTGAAATCATTGCAACTGATTCAAAGTGGTGAAGCAGAAATGAAGCAGCAATATTCGCTAATCGAAATAGGCTTTAGTGGTGAGCAAATTATTAAAAAGAAAATTCGATTAAAGAATGGAAATAATTCTTTTGAATTGATCGCTGAAAATGCTTCTGGTGGAAAGGTAAGCAGTGCCAGATTTGTTAAAGCAAATTCCACTGAAACCGTAAAAATAGTACCATCAAAAAAAATAGCTACTCCACTCTTATTTGTAAAAGAAAACTCTGTTGTTTTTAAGGATTCAGATAATGATGGCAGCCTCAATGCAAATGAAGAAGCTTACGTTAAATTCATTCTTGGAAATAAGGGTGCGCTAGCTGGTAAAGATTTAAGAATATCGTATGCCCTGGAAGGCAATGAAAGAAGTATTCTCATAGAGCCTGGTCCAATAATGAGATTAGAACCGGGTAAGGAAATTGAAATCAGCACACGAATAACGGCTGGTCAAAGTTTAGAGACAGGAAAAGTACTGTTAAGTTTAGTCGTCATGGAACCCAATGGGTTTGATAGTGATCCTGTACAAATTCAGTTTAACACGGAAGCATACAAGCCTCCCATGATTAGTATTACGGATGCGATTTTCAATTCGGTAGCGAGTAATAAATTAGAGAGAAATAAGACTACGGGTCTTCAGCTTCTGGTTCAAAACACAGGCTTTGGTACAGCCGAAGGTGTAAAGGTGAATGTTGATTTTCCTGAGAATATCTATTTTATTGGCGACCGCGTAATCGATCTTGGAACCTTATCTTCTGGCGAGGCTAAAAAGGTAGACGTTGAGTTTATTGTTACTTCGAGATATAAAACCAATGAAGTTCCTATAAAAATAACGTTGCTTGAAAAGCTTGGAAAGCATGGTTCTGAAAAGACGGTTACCGCGGTACTGGACCAGCCATTGACGGCTGTCCAACTAAATGTTGTCAGTGAAAAACCTAAGGGTGCCATAGTTCCTTTACTGTTACGCTCTACGGTGGATAGTAATATTCCTGTTAATAACGCCACCCATTCGAACAGATATGCCTTAGTAATTGGCAATGAAGATTATTCTCAGTTTCAGCCCGGCTTACAGGTAGAGCAGAATGTTGCCTTTGCTAAAAATGACGCCAATGTTTTCAAGGAATATTTAGTGAAAACCCTCGGGGTTCCTCAACAGAATGTCTATTTATTATTGGATGCTACACGTGGCCAGATAAACCGTGAGTTGGAAAGAGTAAGTGAACTGGCAAAACTAAATTCTAACTCAGAGTTAATTTTTTATTACGCAGGTCATGGCTTGCCTGATTTTGAAACGAGGAAGGGATATCTTATACCGGTAGATGTATCAGGCTCTAATATTAGAGATGGCATTAGTCTTTCTGATCTATATAAGAAGCTTGCAGCGACAAAGGCAGCTAGAATAACTGTTTTCCTCGATGCTTGCTTTAGTGGCGGGGGCCGAGGCGAAAATGGATTATTGGCAGCGAGAACGGTTAAGGTAAAGCCAACGGGAGATCTTGTTGATGGCAATATCATTGTCTTTACAGCTTCAAGCGGTGAAGAGGTATCGCTGCCTTTAAAGAAGGAAAGCCACGGATTATTTACCTATCATGTGCTCCGTAAATTTCAAGAGACTAATGGAAATGTAACCATGCATGAAATGCAAAATTATTTGAGCTATCAAGTGCCTAAATCTTCTTTAACAGAAAATGGAATGAAGCAAACACCGCAGGTATTGACTTCTCCAAAACTGGACTTAAATTGGTTGAATTGGAAATTTTGAAAGTAAATATTAGAATAACTCTGCTTTCATGCACATTGCTATTATTGTGTTTGTTAGTCTCATTTAATTCCATTTCCCAAAAAAAGCATAAGGTTGAAATGGCACAAGGAGAATGGATTGTCTCCGATGATATCACTTTACCGCAGGCAAGAGAAAAAGCAATCGGACAAGCAAAGCTTGAAGCCCTGAGGAAAGCAGGTGTTCCAGAATTTATCTCTGAATCGAATATATCTTATCAATCTGACGAGGTAGATAAGACGCAGAATTTATTTGAGTCAATCACCACCGTTGATGTTTTCGGAGAGATTACTGAATACGAAATTGTAAAGGAGGAAAAGAAGTTAAATGAATTTGGCAATATTATCTATACAGTCTGGATCAATGCAACGGTAGTTATTCACAAGGAAGGTAGGGACCCAGGTTTTAGTTTTGATATAAAAGGAATAAGGGAGGGCTATGGTACACCTGATAAGCTTTCTTTTAATGTTACCCCATGGATGGATGGTTATCTGAGAGCCTTTATCATCAGCGATAATGATGGAATACAGCTATATCCAAATCAGTTTGAACCTCAGGAAATGTTAAAATCTAAAAGCCTGGTTACATTCCCCAAAAGCAAGAGTTTTGAATATGAAATATCCACTGAGAAAAAAAGTGAGATAAACTATCTCATTTTAATATTTACAAAGCAAGACATACCATTCCTTGAGCAGGAAACACCCCAGAACATACTTCGCTTTATAGGAAGTATTAGCTCAGGCAAGAAGTCAATAAAAACGTTTTCCTTGTTGATTAAGAAATGAATAACCTAGCAGTAAAGGATATGAATAGAATATTGATTCGGATAGTAACAATTGGATTCTTTATCGCTTTGGCTTTTCATGGTGCTATCGCGCAGACATTTTTAATCACGCAGGTGGAGATGGAAGGCGTTAAACTTAACATTTACTACGACCTGATTGACAATGATGCCACTCATAAGTATACGGTCAAGTTATTTTCATCACGTGATAATTTTGTCAGTAATTTAAAGAAAGTGTCTGGCGATGTTGGACTTCAGGTTTCACCAGGAACCAATAAAAAGATCGTATGGAATATCTCTGATGAATTTGGTGATAATGTGGAGGACAAGATAAGTTTTCAGGTTAAGGGTGTAATCTATGCGCCTTTTTTGAAGCTCAATGAAAACTATACCAAATTGAAAAGAGGTAAATCCTATGAGTTTACCTGGACTGGTGGATCTGATAAAGAACTTTTAAATATTGAACTACTCTATGCGGATAAAAAGGTAGTTGAATTTCCATCTGTTAATAATGAACAGAGATACAACATGGAGCTTCCAACTTCTTTAAAGCCGGGAAAATCATATAAGCTGAAAATCTATGATAGCAATGATCCGGATAAAGTAGCTTTCACAAATGAATTTGAGGTGAGGAGAAAGGTGCCTGTTATTTTGATCGTACTACCTTTTGTAGCAATTGGATCTGCGGTATATTTTCTCACTGCTACCCCTGATTCGAATCGACTTCCTGATCCAATAAAACCGTAATTTGGAAATAAGAAATGTCAGCATATCAAGAATAAAGCAATTTGATTTTACCGGGCGAATGATAGATCTATTAAACCTCATGGGTTATTTGAAATTTCTTCGGGCAATTGTCAACAGTTGACAGAATTCCCCAAAGAGGAACTTCGATATCATATTGTCTGAATTTTATCCCCAATCTTAGTCAAAATTACTGTCTCTTGGTACCCGCTCTGGCACTTGCCGGCAGTCGAGTCACCCAAGGGAGTTTCACCCTTAGGTTCTCACAGAACCGTGCTTGAGAGTCTCCCCTCACAAGGCTCTTCCTGTTTAATCACAAGGTACTGATCCATCACAAATCAGGCAACCTATGGACGTACCAATTTCCAGTGAGCGAATAAGTCCGGATTATTTGATATCGTCAGGCAAAAAGATCAACGACTAGCATTTTCTAATGCATAATCTGGGTTAAAAACTCTTTAGAAAAACAGTAACTTTAAAAGCGATTTTTTTAGAATGACGAATCATTGCCAGTGTCTTTAAAATTTCGCCAGTTTCCAGCCCTTTTTCCAGATTCTTTTCCGGCTAACCAAGGTGAAAGCCTCGGATTTCTGATACTGGTTTTTTCTGCCGGTAAGTGTCGTTGATTAAGACCGGTTAAACACTACCAATCACATTTATCTCGGCTCTATACCCATTTAAGTTAAATGGGATAGGAATGCCCAGTTCGGCAGCTTCCTCTCTTTTTTCTAAGTGAAACTTAAGAGAGTAAACACGGTTGGTGGCGTAATCGTATTCCTCGTGTCCAATTATTTGCGGAATCTCATACGCTGTGTAGATGCCATATTTATTTAATAGGACTAAATAATGCTTATGGTAGTTTGCAATAAAGCTAACCCCTTCTATGAATTGAGTGCCTGTAAAAACTATTGAATCAATGTGCTTACTTTTATATCCCTCTTCGTCTTTCAAAATACCAAACCTAAAATAATAGGGGGCTTTTGAAAACATAATTTCATACTCCAGCATCCAGGTAATCAAATCTTTTTCTTCCGCTACCAGCTGATAAGCACTATTCGCCCTGCTAAATGTGTTTTCATACATGGACAAATATTCCCTGAAGTCACTAAGCTTTTCATATAAGTTTGTAAATATGCCCCATCTCATGTTAGAAATAATAAAATCTCCATTGCCAATATTTTCGATGGTAAAGGCATGTTTATTCAGCCAGTAGCACATTTCATCATAGCTTAAAATGCGTGGCCGTGAGGTCATTATTTCCGCATAGGCATCAATGGCAGAATTTACTTTGCTCCAATATTCCGGTGTCGCGTTAAATGTTATCAGTTCATCTGCATTGATGACAATAGATGCTTTGTTTCGTATTTCTTCATGATACTCCGTAGTTTCAAATGCCAAACAATCAAAAATGTCTTTTATATCTTCTCCATCCATTAAAAAAATCAGGTCGAGACAATTCCTGGAATGATTGCCTATAAATCGAAAGCCATCTTTGTTACAATTTTCACATCCACCACCAGCGCACTTACCTTCATAGATGAGTAGTTCAGTATCGCCTGCTTTTTGATGCTCAATAAAAATCCTCTCAATCTCTTTTAGAAAAATTTGCTTTGTGGTGTCCTGGTAGGAATACTCCTCTTTTAGATAGAATTGAAGCCTATCAATATCCATTGATGCAAGGCATTTGAATATGGTTTCTGGGTAGTTAGTCCTTTCCATTTTTTGAAGCTCTGAGTTTGACCAGTGTTTTAAAGTAACTTAACAATTGCCTTATAGGTTCTAACTTGCTCGATAACTCGGCTACTTTAGTCTCAAATTCCTCTACTTTGGCTGGCATACCTGGCCGGGAACGAATTTCCTATCGGTGGGAATAAGAGCACCAACTATTTACTAACCGAATGTAGCAAACGAAAGGGAGAATTGCTAGTAGCGTACTTAGCTGGGTTATACGTCTTGAGTTAGATCCTGTTAAGATCATCCATAACAAAAAAGGGCAGTGGCCTGCCCTTTAGTTTGAATCTTACTTTGAATGATTACTTTTTCAGCGGTATCAACTTCAGCAGCATGCCGGGTGTTTCGGTGGCTACATAAAGATATCCGTCCGGGCTTTGTTCCACTGCGCGAACGCGACCGATATTCTCAAGAAGTTTTTCCTGCTTCACAAATTTTCCCTGCGCATCCAACTCCACGCGTGCTACATGTTGCTTCGCTAATGCGCCTACCAGCAGGTTGCCTTTCCATTCAGGATATTTTTCACTCGTCACTAAAACTAATCCGCAGGTTGCGATGGATGGCTTCCAAAAAAACACGGGTTGTTCCATGCCTTCTTTTTGGGTGATGTCGGTAATTGCAGTGCTGTCATAATTCATTCCGTAAGTGATGATGGGCCAGCCATAATTTTTTCCTTTTTCTACTCGGTTCAATTCATCTCCACCCATCGGGCCATGTTCAACATCCCATAACGTTTCTGTAGCATTAGCATACACAAGTCCCTGGGGATTGCGATGGCCGTAGCTCCAGATCTCTGGTTTGGCACCCGGTGTGTTTACAAAGGGGTTGTCGGTAGGCACTTTGCCATCTTCATGCAGGCGTAAAATTTTTCCTAAGTGATTGGTGAGGTCTTGTGCATTTTCTTTTGTGCCCCGTTCGCCAGAGCTGAAGAAGATGTAGCCTTTTCCGTCAAACACAATGCGAGAACCGAAGTGAGCACCAGACCCTAACAATGGCAACGCAGTAAATAACTCTTCCAGATTGGCAAGATTGTTCCCTTCCAGTTTTGCTCGTGCCACTACCGTGCCGCCACCACCTTCGCCCGGTTTGGCATAGGTGAGATAGATCCAGCCATTGCTGGCGTAATCCGGATGTAGTTTAATATCTAACAATCCGCCTTGTCCGTTGGCAAACACAGCAGGAACGTTACCGATTTTCTCTGCCAGCAATTTTCCGTCTTTCACGATGCGGATTTCTCCGGCACGTTCTGTTATTAAAATTCTTCCATCCGGTAAGAAAGCAATGCCCCAAGGGTTAGTTAATTCTGTAGCAATGGTATCCACTCCGAATTTCTGTTTTTCGGATTCGGTTACTTTGCCGGTGAAAACTTCGTC
This sequence comes from Bacteroidota bacterium, assembly GCA_947470895.1. Lineage (GTDB taxonomy): Bacteria > Bacteroidota > Bacteroidia > Cytophagales > Cyclobacteriaceae > ELB16-189. The sequence goes on along the minus strand of CANIVF010000071.1, from coordinate 13,587 downwards.
TGCTTGTTGATTCTTTGTGCATGATGCGAACATCACGACAGCAGCCAATAACATGAATAGATATTTCATAGTGGTGATTTAAATTTTTTGAACTCGCGAAGATAGGCGGCTTTGGGTAGACCACAAAGGGAAGCCAGATGGACGGTAAAAACGGAGATTATCTTAATTTCTTACTAAAACGCAGAACAAATAAATTCCGTAGTCCGTATATACTCTACAATCTAGTAACAAATGAAAGAGACACGGTTAGGCGAATTCGAAGAAGTGATCTTACTATTGGCCGGCATACTGGGCGAAGAGGCCTATGCTTTTAAGATAGCCGATGAGTTCGAATCACAAACAGGGCGCGCGGTATCGATTGGCGCAGTTCACTCCACGCTGGAGCGCCTTGAAGGCAAAGGCTTTTTAAAATCGGAGATGGGTAAATCCACTGCAGAACGTGGTGGACGGAGAAAGCGGATTTTTACGTTGACTGCCTTTGGAAAAAAAGTGTTGAAGGAATCGCGCGACTTTAAAATGTCGCTGTGGCAACAATACCCTGCCTTTGCCACCGACAAACTGAACATTGCCTGATCGTGAAATCAAATCAACCGATACCACCCAAACTTGCCGGGAGGCTACTCACTTCATTTTTGCGAGATGACTTGCTGGAAGAGGTGCTGGGAGATCTCGAAGAGAAATTTCAGGAGACGGCAAAAACAAAATCGCTCTTCAGGGCAAAAATAAATTATTGGTATCAGGCGTTTAATTACCTACGTCCTTTTGCATGGCGAAAATCTAAGGCACACCCTTTAAATCAATACGACATGATTCAAACCTATTTTAAAATTGGTTGGCGAAGTCTGGTAAAACAAAAAATGTATTCTGCCATTAAGGTAGGAGGCTTTGCGATTGGGATCACCGCTTGTTTGTTGATCTCCTTATACATCAAGGACGAAATGAGTTATGATCTTCACTATCCGGATAGTGATCGCATTTATCGGGTGCTCGGTGTGATCACCGAAGAGGGTGACATCAAACGAGGTGTTGCTTTTCCTGCGCCCATGGGTCCGGCTTTAAAGGAGGATTTTCCTGAAGTAGAAAAAAGTGGAAGGTTTAACGGCAGCGAACTGTTTGGTGCAGGAAGCAATGAAGTCCGTCCTGGAGGAGAGGTAGAAAATTCGTATGACGAAGGCTTTACCTATTTCGATCAGGAATTGATGGATATGCTTCAGTTCAAATTTATCCATGGTAATGCAGCGAGGGCTATGGATCAGCCTCATTCGATTGTAATCACACAACGTAAAGCAGAGAAATATTTTCCTAATGAAAATCCGGTAGGAAAAACACTAATCATCAATAACGATGAAGGTAAACCGTATACCATTGGTGGTGTGATCGAAAACTTCAAAACCACTTCGCACATACAGTTTGATTTTCTGATCAGCACGAAGGGCCTTGAGTTTTGGCAAGGCGAGCAGAAAAATTGGGGCGCCAGCAATTATGCTACGTATATATTGGTGCATCCAGGCACGAACATCTCTGCGTTGGAGCAAAAAATCAGTGATGGAATTATTGACAAATATTTTTTACCGATGATGACACAATCGGGTATGTCGGTGGCTGATGTGAAAACATATTTCAAAGAGAAAAATGCCCACCTGGAATTGCAACCGCTCAATAAAATTCATTTATTCTCATCCGACATTCAAGAGGATTCCAATCGTGGCGACATCCGGTTCATCTGGATATTCGGTGGCATCGCGTTATTTATATTGCTGATTGCGATCATCAATTTTATAAACTTATCTACAGCTAAATCAGCCAACCGCGCCAAAGAAGTAGGACTGCGTAAAGTGGTGGGCTCCTTTCGAAGCAACATCATCAATCAATTTTTGATTGAATCAATTTTATATAGTGTCTTATCTTTTGGAGTGGGAATTATTTTAGCGCGCGTTTTGCTTCCGTATTTTAATTTACTTTCGGCCAAGAGCTTATCATTCCCATGGCAGGAGTGGTGGCTATTTCCGATCATCATGGGTGCCGCAGTGCTCATCGGAATTCTGGCCGGGCTTTACCCTTCATTCTATCTTTCATCTTTTCAACCCATTCAGGTATTGAAAGGCGATGTGAGCCGGGGAAGCAAAAGTTCTCCATTGCGCAGCGGACTGGTGATCTTTCAGTTTACTACTTCCATCGTGTTAATCATCGGCACGTTTGTCATTTATAAGCAAATGGATTTTATTCTTAACCGGAAAATTGGTTTTGAAAAAGATCAGGTGGTGATGATTCAAGGTGCTAACACGCTCGGCAACCAGATGAATACGTTTAAGAATGAATTGCTTACGGTGCCGCATGTAGAAGCCGTGTCGGTGAGTGATTACTTGCCCATTAAAGGTACCAAGCGAAATCAAAATCAGTTTTGGAATGAAGGCGATAATCATAATCAGGATAATGCCGTGGCAGGACAGTTCTGGCTAGTGGATTATGATTATATAAAAACTATGGGGATGAAGATCGCGGATGGCCGTGATTTTAAATCAGACATGACAACGGATTCAACGGCTATGATTATTAATCAAACGATGGCTAAAGAATTGGGGGGTAATGTTATTGGCAAGCGCATTACCAATGGAGGTGATCGACTTTGGGTAATCATTGGTGTGGTAGAAGATTTTCATTTTGAATCCATGCGTGAGCATATCGGAAGTTTGTGCTTTGTTTTGGGTAAGGATGCCTCGATCATATCCGTGAAGGTAAGTTCAACCAACATGAGTGATTTTATTGCCTCCATGGCAGAGGTATTGAAAAAGTTCGCACCGAATCAACCCATTCGATTTGCCTTTATGGATGAAAGCTATGCTGCGATGTATGCCGATGTGCAGCGCATGGGTAACATCTTTACCAGCTTTGCTGTGTTCGCCATTATCGTAGCCTGCCTGGGTCTCTTTGCACTTTCCGCGTTTATGGTGGAGCAGCGAAGTAAGGAGATTAGCATCCGGCTGGTGTTGGGAGCGCCATTCAGAAGTATCTTTAATTTACTCACCCTTGATTTTCTTAAGTTGGTATTGATCGCCATTATTATTTCGGTTCCGATCGCCTGGTACACGATGCAGAAATGGTTGCAGGATTTTACGTATCGGATAGAAATTTCATGGGATGTATTTGTCATCGCAGGTATGATGGCAATCATCATCGCCATACTCACGATCAGTTATCAATCGATTAAAGCTGCGCTGATGAACCCAGTGAATAGTTTAAAGAATGAATAATTCTTGATAAAAAGTGAATTCACGTCCTAACACATCGCCCCCATTTGCACAACGAGTTCTTCTCTATATTCTACGAGCTGATCTTGCTGAAGAAGTGCTGGGCGATCTCGAAGAAAAATTTCAGGAAACACTGAAAACAAAATCGCCCTTCCGTGCAAAATTAAATTATTGGTATCAGGCACTTCATTATTTAAGACCATTCGCCATGCGCAAAACAAAAATATCATCGTATATCTACAGCGCCTTGTTTCAGAATTATGTCAAGGTGGGATTCCGGAATATTCTGAAGTATAAGGTGTTCTCTTTTATTAATCTGTTTGGTTTGGCTGTGGCCATGTCGGTGTGCATGCTCATCATTCTGATGTTGGCCGATCAGCATCGGTATGATCAGTTTCACGATAAGAAGGATCGTGTTTATCGAATCCTTTCGGATTACGATAACTCCCGTCAATCGTATGCGACTAGTCCATTTCCATTGGCCAGTGCCTTGAAAGAAAATTATCCGATCATGCAAGAAACCACGCACCTCACTCCCGGGGTGGGAGGCGATGCCATCTATCAGCAAAAGCTGGTGGACATGCGTGGGTATTTTGCAGCGCCTTCTTTCTTTCGTGTATTCAGTTTTACGTTGGAGAAGGGAGATGCAAAGACTGCGTTGATGTCACCTAACTCGATGGTGATCTCCAGTGCACTTGCCTATGATTTATTTAATGATGAAGATCCCATCGGTAAAACCATTGATTTTGCTGATCGCAAACTACCATTTCCGTTGGATTATGATGGAATCGGTTCGTCACCGTTTTCGTGGGGCAGCTTCACGATTACCGGGGTGATTGATCAAAACAAATACAAATCGCATTTGAAATTTGATGTCTTGGTTTCCGCTTCTTCCATGCCGGCACTTTACGTTGATCATAAAATCCCAGATCAATCCAACGACTGGGAACAATTCTTTCGCACGTATACCTATGTACTTTTGGAAGATGGTAAACATATAGACGAGTTGAATGCATCGCTAAAAGATTTTACTGATCGCACCTATGCGGATATTAAATCTGAGCAGACGAAAAATTTTAAACTGAGTGCACAGCCCTTAAGTGATATTCAACTTGGACTCATGGGCAATGATACCAATAGTCGTCTGCCACGGATTGGTTATTACTTTCTGGGTTTTCTCGCGGCCATCATCATGTTGTCAGCATCTCTGAATTATACGAACTTGTCTATTGCCAGAGCGCTGACACGCGCCAAGGAAATCGGTGTGCGTAAAGTAACGGGTGCAAATAAGAAATCATTAGTGTTTCAATTTTTGAGTGAATCGATTATCGTGTCGTTGCTGGCATTGGTGTTGGCTTTTGGTTTCCTGCTTTTGATTGCACCTGCCTTTAAAGGACTTTGGGTGAATCAGTATCTTAATTTTGAACTACCGCAGAGTATTTCAGTTTATGTCATTTTCATTGGATTTGCAGTGTTGATCGGAGTGATTGCCGGTGCTTATCCTGCTTTGCACTTATCAGGCTACCAGCCCGTGAAGGTGCTCAAGAATATGAGCGGCTCCAATCCTGGCAGAATGGGAATTCGAAAATTCTTAAGCGTGTCGCAATTTGTGATGTCGTTATTTTTTATTGTCACGTCTATTCTGGTGTTTAATCAGTTTAGACATTTCATGAAGTTTGATTACGGATTCAGTTCAAAGAACATGATTAATGTTGAGTTGCAGGGAGCCGACTATCTAAAAGTATCTAACGAGTTAGGTTCAGTTTCCGGAGTGATGGATGTTTCCGCAAGCGACATTATTCCCGCGACAGGAACGAATAATGGAATTGACTTGAGAGAAACAGGCACTGATGCGGAGTTTACTCACGGCAATATTTTGCTCACGGATCAAAACTTTGTAAACAACCTCGATATTAAAATCATTGCCGGTAGTCCATTATCAACAGCGGGTGAATCAGATCGGTTTATTTTGTTGAATGAAACCGCTGTAAAGGAACTTGGCTATCAAAGTTCCAAAGATGTGATCGGACAGACATTTGATACCAAGTGGGGTAATGAAACTCTGGAGGTAGTGGGTGTGGTGAAAGACTTCCACTATCGACTGTTACTAAATTCCGGTGTCATACAACCTTTGGTTTTACGTAACAAACCCGAACACTTTAATTTTTTGAATATCCGAATCACTTCGGCTGAGCCGATGGCAACCATTGCCAGGCTGGAAGCAAAGTGGAAACGGATTGATCCTATTCATCCATTTCAATATAAATTTTATGACGATGAATTATCCAGCACGCATCAGGCCATTTTTGATCTGGTTGCTATTTTAGGATTCATTGCTTTTCTCGCCATCGTGATTGCTTGCCTGGGTTTGCTTGGAATGGCTACTTACACAGCGGAGCGAAAAACAAAAGAAGTGGGTATCCGAAAAGTTTTGGGTGCAGGAGGATTTAGTATTGCTTATATGCTCTCCAAAGAGTTTATTAATGTCTTGATTATTTCTGTTCTCATTGGCGCGCCATTGAGTTATGTAGTCAATAATCTTTGGCTTCAAATGCTAGCCAACCGAGTAGAGTTTGGTTTTGGAACTGTGTTGTTAGGAACCTTTGTACTGTTGCTATTAGGGTTCATCACCATTGGCTCACTGGCCATTCGTGCTTCGAAAAGTAATCCGGTGGATGCTTTGAAAATGGAGTGATCCATCCGTCTCACGTTGGGTTTCTTTTATCTGAATTACTACGTGCTTATTCCAGGCTTTTTTTTAGAAAATATTATCCTATTTAAGCACTTTTTATTTTGAATGCTTTTCCGCACGAGCAACATCATTGACCTCTCGCCATGCACAATCTGGTTTCTCTTTCTTTTTGTGAAGGCAATCAATAAATTTTCAACCATCTATGAATAAAATCCCGATGGTCAATGATCATGATCATTTATGGAATATGGGTTTAAATACATCTGCAATAAGTAGTTAGTAGAATTAATGGCCAAGGAGAAGCAGTTTGCTAAAGCAGGTATTTTATTTATGAATAGACCGGTTCGAAAAAAAGTAATAAATTGACTTGTGTCAGTGTCCGACTTGCTTTAATGTTGAAAAGGGAGCTGCGGAATCACCCACAGTAACAAAATGAATCGACCAAAATATCCATCCCTTTATCAAATCAATACGCGGGTGTGGCTCAACGAACTATCCCAGAATCTGGGTAGACCTGCTACGTTCGATGATATTTCAGACATCGAATTGGATCGCCTTGCCAAAATGGGGTTTGATTGGATTTGGTTACTGAGTGTATGGACTACTGGTGATCTAGGACGAAAAGTTTCACTTGAAAATCCGACCTGGCAACATGAGTTTAAAGAGACATTACCTAATCTGAGTGCTGATGATATTGGTGGTTCTGGGTTTGCCATCGCTGATTATCATGTGCATCCCGGGCTTGGTGGTGATGTTGCGTTGAAGCGGCTCCGCACCAGACTAATTAAACGCGGACTTAAGCTGATGCTTGATTTTGTTCCTAATCACATGGGTCCTGATCATCGATGGGTTAGCGAACATCCAACCTATTTTAGATCGGGAACCGAAGATGATCTGGAACGAGAACCGCAGAATTATGTCCGTATGCATCAGAAGCAAGGTGAAAAAATTTTTGCTTATGGTCGTGATCCTTATTTTTCCGGCTGGCCGGATACGGTGCAACTCGATTACAGTAATCCTGAAACCGCAGAGGCAATGAAGCAAGAATTGCTGCGTATTTCCAATCAATGTGATGGTGTGCGTTGCGACATGGCCATGCTTATTTTGCCTGATATTTTTGAACGAACCTGGGGCCGCCAAGCACAGCCTTTTTGGCCTCATGTTATAGATGAAGTTCGTAAACAGTTTCCGGATTTTTGCTTTATGGCCGAAGTATACTGGGATATGGAGTGGACACTTCAACAACAAGGTTTTGATTACGCGTATGATAAGCGATTGTATGATCGTTTGCGCGATGGTCATACGAGATTAGTACGTGAGCATTTTTTTGCCGACCTCAGCTATCAGGATAAGCTTGTCCGCTTTCTTGAAAATCATGATGAATCCCGTGCGGCAGATGCATTTGGCTTGAGTATGTGTCAGTGTGCTGCATTGATCACTTTTTTATCGCCTGGGTTACGTTTTTTTCATCAAGGACAGTTTGAAGGACGAATGAAACGCATCTCGCCTCATTTGATCCGCGCTCCGCACGAACCATTGAACACAGACTTGCAGGATTTCTATCACGAACTTCTCGATATCATAAAGCAACCTCTTTTTAGAGATGGACAATGGCGTATGCTTGAATGTGTGCCCGCATGGGATGAGAATGGAAGCTGGGATTCCTTTGTTGCATTTGCCTGGGAAAGTAGTGGCAGGCGAGCAATAGTAACAGTTAATTACGCACCACATTCAAGTCAGTGTTTTGTGCGGCTTCCGTTTTCTGACTTGAGCAATCAACCTGTTGAGTTCAGAGACCTCCTGAGCGTTGCCCTTTTTTTTCGCAATGGCAACGAACTTTTATCACGCGGAATTTATTTGGATATACCACCCTGGGGATATCATGTTTTTGAAATCAGCGCATCAGCGCCACCTTTGTATTAATTCTTTTGCAAGAGAGTTTAATAATAAAAAATCTCTCACCTATCCAGACTTTTAAACAATCCCTGATCATCAGGATTTTTTTGCACAAAATTGATTTTTGTTCGCGAAAATATAAGCCAAAGCTTGTGTACTTCTATGACTAAAATCATAGAATAGTTTTTTTGAGAGACCTAGATTTGGCAGCTATCAAGTTCAAACATGAATCACGAAATAAAATTAAGCTAACATCATACTTCAGCGTTTGATAGCAATACTCTTTTAAATCAATAACACATAATTCAAGGAATGGTATGGAACTCAATCAAGAGATACTCAGCGACTTAATTGTTCATATGAAATATGCGCGCTACTTGCCTGAAGTGAAGCGCAGGGAAACATGGCCTGAGATCTGTGGCCGCTATGAAGAGATGATGATGGAGAAGTATCCTTATATCAAGGATGAGATCCATCATTGGATGAAGTTTGTGTATGATAAAAAAGTTTTGCCTTCCATGCGGGCTATGCAATTTGCAGGGCCAGCGATCGCGCGCAATCATAGTCGCATTTATAATTGTGCTTATCTGCCGGTGGATGATCTTCGAGCGTTTTCTGAAACCTTGTTTTTATTATTGGGGGGCACAGGCGTTGGTTATTCGGTGCAGCGTCATCATGTAGAGAAACTTCCGTCAATAAAAAAGGCTAGTAAAACAAAAAAATTTTTGATTGGTGATAGTCTGGAAGGCTGGGCCGATGCAGTAAAAGTTCTGCTGAAAAGTTATTTTGGATTCAGCAATTATTTGCCTGAGTTTGATTATTCTGACATTCGTCCAAAAGGTGCACGTCTGGTTACAGCAGGAGGAAAAGCACCTGGACCTGAGCCATTGAAGATATGTGTTGCACACGTTCAGGCTGTTTTGGATCGCAAGGTCGAAGGCGAAAAATTAACTCCACTCGAATGTCATGATATTTTGTGTTACCTCGCCAATGCGGTGTTGGCCGGAGGTATTCGTAGATCGGCTATGATTTCATTGTTCTCAGCAGATGACGAAGAGATGCTCACCTGTAAGTTTGGTAACTGGTGGGAGTTGAATGAACAACGAGGTCGCGCCAATAATTCTGTCGTGTTACCTCGCGAGTCAACCACACGTAAAGATTTCTTTACGTTATGGAAAAAAATTGAACTGTCGGGTTCCGGTGAGCCGGGATTTTATTTTACCAACGATATGGATTGGGGCACTAATCCGTGTTGTGAAATTGCCTTGCGTCCATTTCAATTTTGCAATCTGTGTGAAGTGAACGTATCCGATATATTCAGTCAGCAGGAATTGAATGAACGCGCTAAAGCTGCCGCATTTTTAGGAACACTACAAGCAGGCTTTACCAATTTTCATTATTTACGTGAAGTGTGGCAAGAGACCACGGAGGGCGATGCGCTGATCGGTGTTGGCATGACCGGCATTGCCAGTGGAAGCATTTTGAAATACGATCTGCGTGAAGCTGCCGAAGAAGTGAAGCACATGAACTTAGAAGTGTCTTCGAAAATCGGAATTCAGTTTGCGGCACGTTGCACTACGATTAAACCATCAGGAACCACTTCATTGGTGTTGGGCACTTCATCGGGTATTCACGCCTGGCACAATGATTATTATTTGCGCAGAGTGCGTATCGGAAAGAATGAAGCGCTCTATCAATATCTATACATCACTCATCCGGAGTTGATTGAAGATGATCAACTGAATAGTAAGCAAGCCATTATCTGCATTCCGCAACAGGCACCAGGGGGAAGTATTCTCCGTACGGAAGATGCGATGGATTTACTGGAGCGGATAAAGAAATTTAACACCGAATGGGTGCGCAATGGTTTTAGAAGAGGAAGCAACGCCAACAACGTATCCGCTACGGTATCTATTGAAGAAGGTGACTGGGAAAAAGTAGGAGAGTGGATGTGGGAGAATAAAGCATCCTATAATGGCCTTAGTGTATTGCCTTATGACAATGGGAATTATAGGCAGGCGCCATTTGAAGATATTTCGAAAAATGAATTTGAAGAATTAGAGAAGAGCCTCAAGTCGATCGATCTTACGCTGGTGTATGAAGCCGATGACGAAACCGATCACAAAGCGGAAGCTGCATGTGCCGGTGGTGCTTGTGCAATTGTATAGTATCAGATTTTTTAGTATTTCGTAAGGGATGAAGGAAAGCTATTGGCTGTCGCTTGCATCCCTTTTTTTGTACCTTGGCGGTGTAATTCATAGCCCATGTCCACGCAAACACGCAGAACTTTTTTAACCGGGCTCTCCATGCTGGCCCTGGGAGTTACCGCATTTGCCAAACCTTTCACCAAAAAGAAAATGACTACACCACCCTTAGTACACCACGTTTTTTTCTGGCTTAAGAATCCTGATTCCAAAGAAGATCTTGCCAAATTGATTGCAGGCGTTAAGTCGCTGGAGAAAATTGAAACCATCCGTTCCATTCATGTAGGCGTGCCTGCCTCTACTGAAAGACGCGATGTAGTAGATAATAGCTATTCCGTTTCGGAGTTGATGTTCTTTGATGACACGGTAGGACAGAAAGTGTATCAGGATCATCCTATCCATCAGAAGTTTATTGCCGATTGCTCACACCTTTGGGAGAAGGTGGTGGTGTATGATACGATGGCGATGTAAGACTACCTAGTCAGTATCTTAAGATCTCATTCAATGTTTTTATAGCCCGGTCAATTTCATTGGTTTCTATTTTGCCAAGTTTATTCATGAGTCGGTCTTTAGAAATTGAACGGATATGAAACACCAGCATTTCAGATTCATTTTTTAAACCGTTGATAACGGTTGGGTGAAGGATCGGATTGCCTTTATATCTTTTAATTTTTGTAGTAAGCGGAGCAACAATCAAAATATTCAAATGTTCATTCAACAAGTTCCCGCTTAGAATGACCACGGGTCGCATACCTGCCTGCTCACTGCCTTTGGTTGGATTCAGGTTGGCAAACCAAACTTCTCCTTGCTTCATTCTTCCAACTGTTTCAGGTAATCTTCCATACCTTCTTCTGCGATCAGCATCACATCTTTGTCTTCGGCAGCTTTCTTATAGGATTTGATGTACTCTGCTTTTTCTAAATGTTCGAGGTAAAGCCGCAAAGCATTTTCAATCAATTTGTTTTTAGGCACCGAAAGCGCATTTGCTTTTTCTGCAAGCAATTCTAACAGGCTATCGGGCAACGTGCTCGTGAATGTTGCCATATACTATTTTGATTAATGTATAGATCGTATTTATAAAGTACAAATATAATAGATACGTATATTCTAGACAAAAGCCAAAATTCATTAAATCTAGGCGATTGGGCGTAGCTATTGGGCAGAATATTTATTCAAAGACAATTCTTCGGGTAATGCGTGAGCTTACCCCCTTTGCATCTTTTACTTCTATCTGTATGAGAAACATACCCGATGGCAATTGGCTAAAATCAGATTTCCATTGAATATTTCTTCGGCCGCCTTCATACTGTGCGGGGCCTGAATAATTTAGATCCTGGCCCAATAGATTTTTAAGCGCAGGCTTACTTCATTATTGCCTTCAGGTAAACTAATAGAAACAGAAACCCATTCATTCGATTTTTTAATAGGATTAGGAAACACATTTCCTATTCGTGCAAAAGATTCCATTAACTGATCTTTGATGTAATCGGCATGACCATAATGAAATTTCAGCAAGTGATTTCCTTCCGGTAAATTTAATTGGTTTACGGAACGCATGTTTATCGTTTCCACTTCATTTGAATTTTCGATGACGAGTTGTTTCTCGTTGTTTCCGAAATAGGAGTTGTTCCATTGAAGCAAGATATTTTTACTGGCCGATATCTGCGCCTGCCACGAATAGTTTTCCATGGTAGGCACAACATCTTTTACGAGGCGTTTGTCGAAAGACATCTCGAACGGACTTAAGCCCTCCAGAAGGGGAAGAGCCGTTTCGTCCCATAAATCTTTTTCAACGGAAGCCTGAGGGTTCATGCCGAATCCAAAAAGAGAATTGCTGAATTCACCGTCCTGTAACGTCAGGTTTACCATCCACTCAGACATATCGATAGGCTGTGTTTCTGTTGTTGCTTTTCTTCCACCCGCTGCACTCTTGTTGATCACAGGGATTTCAATTTGTCTGGCCACGTCACTCCATACAAATCCACCGCGATAGCGAACTAGAATAGGGTCATTAATCATTGCGCCATTTATAAATTGTCTGAATTTTAGTTTTGTTTCCGGTAAGGCATTGTGATCCAACACATCATTCCAGGAGATGCTGAAGTTGTAAGGATTGCCAATGAGGTTCCAACCTGTACTCAAGCTTATTTTATAGGGAGTTTGTTTTGTAGCTTTCACCACGGTTCCCTGTCCTGGATTTATTTCGGTAAGGTCGCGCATGATAAACCAATAACCTTTCCCGGTTTCCATGTTCAACGGATTCTCACCAAGTTTCTCATTCGTTAAAGAGAACATTCTCCACTTTTTGTTATCATAGGTACCTAAGTCAGAGAAAACATCTTTTGTACCATTCTTTGTTAGTTCCAGTGGAACGGCAATCAATTGATAAGCACTTGTTTTTTTTCCTGCTGTAAGATTTGGTATTTCTTGTTTGTTTGAGATTTTAGTCAATGGCCTATCCACAGATGTTTACACGGCAACAGATTTTACGGCTGCCACAGAGCAAAATAAATATGAACAGGTTATTGACCGTACATTAACGTTGCGTACAGGTGTCAATACGATTCAGATTATAGCAGAAAACATCAAAGGAACTAAAAAGGAAAGCGTAAGAAGAGTAGTGGTTGACCCTAATCAGATTTCTTTAATGAGAAATAAGAAGGACCAGACTCCACCCATGATTTATGTATCGAATCCCTCTAATATCAAAAATGATCATGTGGTGATTTATGAAGATATCATAAAAATCACAGGCACCGTTATGGACGAGTCTGGGATTCAGCAAGTAACAATTAACAACAACATTACCCCTGTTAAGCCTAATGGTGAGTTTACCATACTTCTTCCGTTGAATGTCGGTGAAACGGGCATTACGTTAGAGGCTAAAGATGTAAACCAAAACATCACGCTGAAGCGATTTACCATTGAAAGAAAAAATATGGATGGGTCTCTCTACGACCCGGCAGTCGCGAAGAATTATCTATTGATCATTGGTATCAACAACTATTTGTCTCGCTCATGGCCCGTGTTAAACAACGCTGTTGCCGATGCGAAGGCGGTTCGTGAAGTTCTGACAACCCGCTACAATTTTGATTCTTTAAATGTGACCATGTTACTGGATGATCAGGCAACAAGATCAAACATTTATAGTGCGCTCAGAAAATACATAGAGAAGATATCCTCACGCGATAATCTGCTTATTTATTATTCGGGTCATGGATACTTTGATAAGTTGATGAGCGAAGGTTACTGGGTTCCTGTTGATGCACAGGGAAAAGATATTTCAGAGTTTTTACCTAACTCTCAAATATTAAAGATTATTGAAAACGTTAACTCACAACATACTTTATTGGTAGCTGATGCCTGTTTTTCAGGGTCCTTATTTGCATCCAACACATGCGGATATACCGATCAGGTAGAGAAATACAAATCGCGATGGGGGCTTGCCTCTGGCAGATTAGAAGTTGTTTCCGATGGTTCGGTGGGTACTAATAGTCCATTCGCTCAAAGTTTCATTGGCTTCTTGCAAAAAAATACAGAATCTAAG
>CANIVF010000070.1 GCA_947470895.1 Bacteroidota bacterium | reverse complement strand
TTTGTGGATAACTTCTTTCTCTATGAGAATCAATCAGTTAGTTTCTAATGCATAGCATTAGGATGGTTTGGAATAATACTTGCTCAAAGAGCCTGATTTTCATAGAGTTATATCGAATTCTATTTTTCTAATGCATGATCTCGGATAAAGTAGTTATGCGGAACGGATGCTATATCGATTGTCATCCTTATCTTATGACATAATTAGAGTTCTTTGAAAGTTTTCGCAGATAAACTTTATCAGTACTTTACCTAAAAATTTACCCCATGATTTTCTTATGCATACCATCGAAAAGGTTCCTGAATTTGGGATGTTTAAATTGATCGCTGAATTGTATAAGGATCCTGAGCGAAAATCAATCTTGAGAATACTCTTTGAACTTTGTTGTCTTTGGGTACTATACCGAACCATACCCTCACACTATTTTTCAAGGTATTTATTTAAGCGAGATATCACCACGGTGAGGGATTACATTCCTGGTAAACTCCTTTATAAAAGGAAAGCAAAGTTTAACGAGCGAAGCGCCAGAAATATGCTTGATAATAAATTCTTTTTTGATCTTTACTATCGCCAACTTGATTTTCCCTTGCCACAACTTTGGATGCATAACACGCGCAGGGCATTTCTGGTGGACAGAAAATATCTTGAAATTCATGACGTAGATGGTTTTAAAGAAGTGGTTGCGCGAGTGATCAAAGCAAACGCTGCTGACAATACCTTATACATTAAGAAAGCATATGATGCATATGGCGGCTCTAATATCCATAAAATTCATCTTGATCACCTGACCTCCTATCCAGATAAGATCAACGAGATTTTTTCTGAAGTTATAAATAGTGCATTTATTTTTCAGCAGACCATTAAGCAGCATCCTGAAATGGATAAGCTTAGTCCTTTTAGTCTTAATACCATGCGCTTTGATACATTTATCAACACAGATGGTACTGTGGAAATTATTTCGGGGTATATGAAAACCAACATAAGAAACAATCATGTTGACAATGAGCCAACTGGTGGCTGTGAGATTTCGCTTGACCTTGAAACAGGCAGGCTAAGAAAATATGGTCATCTTACATTAAAATTCAATGGATTGTCGCGATCAACGCAACACCCTACTACAAAAACAGTTTTTGAAAATTTTGTGGTGCCCTATTTCAAGGAAGCGAAAGAGATGGTTATTCAGGCTGCCAGGGTTATGCCCGCTTTACGTCTTGTTGGATGGGATGTTGCTATAGGTGAAAATGGACCGGTTTTAATTGAGGGTAATTCGGACTACGATATTGCAGCAAGTGATCTATCCTACGGTGGCTACCGTACTAATCCTGTTTTTAAAAAAGTATTTAAGGAAATCTAATCATTCAGGAACATTCACCTATTCGTGAGTATGGTTAGGTGAAATCATTACACGGTAATCTCTACTCGATTGCCTTCTGGATCAAGCACAACACTTTCATAATATCCATCTCCTGTGGTGCGTGGTTCACCAATGAATTTGATAACCATCTTGACGAAGATGTTCCGTTAACGCATTTACTTTTTCTTTTGATCCCACGGAGATGGCAAAATGAGCTAAGCCGAGAGGTTCATTCAGTCCATCTCTTTCAGATCGAGTAATTTCTGGCTTACGCATGACCTCCAGTCGGGCGTCATCTTCGAAGCGAAGAAAGTACGATTCAAAATTCTTCGTGGCGTTGAAATACTTTTCGTCTGAAGTTACCTGAAAATACTTTTCATAGAATAGCCTTACACGCTCGATATCCTTTGTCCAAATAGCGAGGTGATCAATTTTCACGAACGCAGATTAATTATATTTCACATAATTCTCCCACTTCTCGATCACTTCCTTAAAATCAGGCGGAAGTTCAGAATCAAATTGCATGAATTTATTTGTAGCGGGATGAATAAATCCAAGCGTTTTGGCATGCAGTGCCTGACGCGGAATAACTTTAAAACAATTGTCGACAAACTGTTTATATTTTGAGAATATCGTTCCTTTCAATGCTTCATTGCCTCCATAGGTGGCGTCATTGAAAATGGGATGGCCGATGTATTTCATGTGAGCGCGTATTTGATGTGTGCGACCGGTTTCCAATCGGCATTGAATGAGCGATACGTAGCGAAAATCTTGAATTAACTTATAATGTGTGATGGCTGTTCTTCCGAAATCAGCTTCAGGGAAAGCGGTAGTCACCCTTCGGTCTTTTAAACTTCTCCCCACATTCACGTTGATTGTTCCTTCCGCAGGATCAGGAACTCCCCATATAATGGCCTGATAGGTTCGCTGAATGGAGTGATCATAAAATTGCTTTGCCAGCGAAGTCATTGCTTTTTCTGTTTTGGCAATCACCAGCAACCCGGAAGTATCTTTATCGATGCGATGCACAAGCCCGGGACGGCCATCATTGCCGGGCATCTCGGGTAAGTTTTGAAAGTGATACGTTAATGCATTCACCAACGTGCCACTCCAGTTTTGGTAAGCAGGGTGCACCACCATGCCCGCAGATTTATTTACAATAAGCAGGTACTCATCTTCATAAACAATATTGAGCGGAATGTTTTCAGGCAACACATCCGTATCCCTTGGAGGTTCTGGAAATGAAACGGTGATCACATCATCAGGATGAACCTTATAATTAGGTTTGATAGGATTGTCATTTACCTTAACAAAACCCTCATGAATGCCATGTTGAATTTTAGTGCGAGTTACGTTGGGCAAGCGAGCCATCAAGAACTTATCAATGCGCAGCAGACCTTGCTTTGCATCGGCAACAATACGGTGATGTTCGAAGAGGCCTTCTTCGCCATCTTCATCTTCAACAAAATCTTTTTCCAGGCTCACTTCTTTTTCTTTTTTAGATTGTGCAAATACTGATTTAAGATAGCGGCCTCGTTAAGGATTTGCCTGATTTGTTCTTCGCGCTCTTCTACTTCGGCAAGGCTGTGAAAGCGTATGCTGGCTACTGTTTTTCTATTTTTATCTTTCAGAAGTTTGTGTTCGTTGCTCAACTTCTTGCCATGTGCAAAGCTCAGATCTACTCCATCGATAGTAGGATTGAGATAGCAAAGAGGTCCATAAAAATAAAAATAAGGAACCGTATAGCTGATTTTTTCCTTTGCATGTGGCCCAAGGTCAAGAATCCAAATTCTCAACACCGACATAATCTCTTTTTGAGAGATTCGCAGTGCAGCTATATATTCCTGTACATCATTCACAGGCTAAAGGTACTACTTGTGATGTACAGAATTCACGAAGCTGCTATATAAAAATCTGCCCTTCTTCTTTTGATCCGTAAAGAATGGATTGATGAGTGAGATGGCGATAGCCGCTTAACCACGCGAGCCATGAATCCACCTGATGAAAAGTTTTGCATGGAGGAATAGCCGGAAGATCAAGTTGCTTTGTTTTAACCCTGAGTTCTTTGCGGAAACCTAAAATATTTTTTTTATAGAATTTTGTTTGTGGAAAGAGTTCGCGCGCCAGTGCGGCCGGGTAAGTTTCAAACACCGTGATATGTTCGGCCTCCAAGGACCGTTTCATTTTCATCGCGCGTGCGGTAAGGCCACCTAAAAACATGGGCGACATAGCTCCTAATGCGACATCTGCTTTGCGATAAAAAAACTCGTAAGCCTGATCATCAAAATAGGCAGGAGGTAACGATAGAGGCGCGTCAATAAATACGATCTTTATGTTTAGTTTTTTCACTTGCTCTAAAATCCACGCATCGGCATCGTCACCTTTTTTGCAATCGTAGATTTGAAATTTTGTATCACGAAGAATGGTCATGGCCGTAGTGCCGGCCAGCTTCGCACCGAAATCAATTCCCGCAAGGGTAGTTAGCTCAGTCATAATTACGTTTCATTTATTTTTTCTGCACGCATCACTGCAGTAAAGCACTTCGTCCCAAACCTTCTCCCATTTCTTTCGCCATGTAAAAGGACGTTTGCAAGTCTTGCAGGTTTTTGTGGGTAGATTAGATTTTTTCACACCTCGCATGGTTGTATAACATTCAGAAGAGGATTCGGTTTTATAACCATGCTAAAAGAAGAAGAAATTGACCGCATCATCGCTATGGCCTGGGAAGATCGCACACCCTTTGAGGCCATCAAACTGCAATTTGGTCTTTCGGAAGATCAGGTGGTGGAAGTGATGAGAAAAAACCTGAAAGGCTCCAGTTGGAAAAGATGGCGCGTACGGGTGAATGGCAGGAAAACGAAGTTCTCAAAACTCAGAGAAAGCGAAGTAGACCGATTTAAATGTTCACGTCAACGAAGTATCTCAGGTAACAAGATCAGTAAGCGTTAAATTTGTAACTTGCTTGACTAAAATGAATGCCATGAAAAAGTATTTTTTATTTCTTTTGTTGATTGCTTGCGGTGAGAAGAAAAGCGATGCCGTTTTGGCGGCCCAGGATTTTGATGCCAAATATAAAGCAACGGAAAACGCTATTATACTGGATGTGCGCACACCAGAAGAAGTGGCAGGCGGCAAGATTGCACAAGCAGAAAATATTGTTTGGGACGATTCCTTTGCAGATAAATTATCTACGTTGGAACATAAACCTATTTTTGTTTATTGTGGCTCAGGTATTCGCAGTGCCAAAGCCGCAGCGGTGCTAAGGGAAAAAGGATACGCGGATGTGTATGAATTGGATGGAGGAATAAAAGCATGGAAGGCCGAAGGAATGCCCATTGAATAGCAATTAAAATGCAGGAGGCTCATATGAAAAATCTATTAATAGCCGTTATCTTAATGGCATCGATTAATCTAACACAGGCGCAAGTTATTGGCAAAATGTTTCCAGCCATGGAGGCAGAAACTGTGGATGACAAGAAAGTATTGATGCCCACCGACACACAAGGAAAATACACGTTGGTGGGATTAGCATATTCGAAGAAATCAGAAGATGATTTGAATAGCTGGTTTAGTCCTGTTTACAATAAGTTTATACGAAAAACCAAAGGGATGCTCGAAGGTATGGGCTACGATGTGAATGTTTATTTTGTGCCTATGTTTACCGGAGTGAACGCAGCAGCCACAGGAACAGCTAAGAAAAAAGCGCTAAAGAATATCGATCCTATCCTGTTGCCTTACATCTTATTTTATAAAGGTGAACTCAAACCCTACAAAGAGGCACTGGACTTTGAGAAACGCGACATCCCCTATTTTTTCGTTTTAAACCCTGATGGTAAAATTATATTTGCTACCTCTGGAGCATTTACCGAGGACAAACTAGATGCCGTAGAGGAAGCCATTGAAGATTGATCAATGGGTTTCTTTGGGTATACAAAGAGTTAACTTGAAAGCTAAAACGATGCTATGCACCAGCCGGCCTCATTTGTTGAACTTCTGCAAAAGAAGATTTTACCAAACGTGCAACACGTAGCGTTATTGATTTCTGTATTTGGTTTTGTTTTTTCAATTCTTCATTATCCCGGTGCCGATCAGCTTCTAATCATTGGCTTTTCTACGTTGGCCATGGCTTATGTTTTAATGGCTTTTATGCCCATGCATATTCCGGCAAGTTGCACGGCCGACTTATATGCCACTATGGTTTATAAGATCATTTATGTAGGTTGCTCAGTGGCTACCATAGGCATCTTGTTTCAATTTCTAAAACTCAATGGTGCTCGCGAAATATTGCGAATCGGTTCAGGAGCTACCGGTGTTGCCATGATAGTTGCCGTAATTCTTATTTCCAGAAGGAATGATAATTGGATAGTGTTGAAGAATGCTATTGTTCGTGGAGCAGGTCTTTTGTTACTTAGCATGTACATAATGCGTCAAGCATCGATTGTATAAAACGACTATGGATATTTTAATTCTGTTAGCGCTTGCCATTGCTCCGGGCGCTGCCATTGGCTTATACATTTACTTGAAAGATAAACATGAACGCGAACCTGTAGGGTTGCACATGCGCAGTTTCTTCTTCGGCATCCTCAGTGTATTTGTTACGATACTAATCAGCCGTGCGATTGGTGTTTTTATCACCATCAATAAGCAGAGTGTAGGCGAGCAGGCGGTGCATGCTTTTTTGATTGTGGCTTTGGTAGAAGAATTCAGCAAGTTCATTTTTGTGCGCGGTATTTTGTATAACAATCCAAATTTCAACGAACCCTTTGATGGCATTGTGTATTCTGTAATGGTAAGCATGGGCTTTGCCACGTTTGAAAATATTCTTTATGTAACTGATGGCGGAATAAGCACAGCCTTAATGCGCATGTTCACAGCTGTACCAGCACACGCCACCTTTGCCATTTTGATGGGCTTCTACCTTGGAAAAGCAAAGTTTGAGCGTCATAAATCGTATTACGCCATACATGCTTTGGCGGTGGCCACACTTTTTCATGGTGCTTACGATTATTGCCTCTTCATTTCTTTTGTTCCAGGTATTGTATTCGGTGCAGTAGCTTCTTTGGTCGTGGGTATCTGGCTTTCGCGCAAGGCCATCAAAATTCACCAATTAGCTTCACCGTTCATCCATCGAACCCTTCCGTCTGATAATTCTGACATTGATCAGACAGATCAAAACACGTAGCTTAATTTACCATGTATCATCTGGTCTACATCAGTTATGTTTCAAGGCCATTGCGTGAGGATGATCTGATCGACATTCTTAACACCAGCCGGTTGAATAATAAGAAGAATGGCATTACGGGCATGCTGGTTTACTTGAACGAAAAATTTATTCAAGTGCTGGAAGGTGAGTACGAGGCCGTGAATAACGTATACAAAGAAATCGCATCAGATGTACGCCATCGCAAAGTCACCACTATACTTGAGGGTAACACTGAACAACGGATTTTTAAAGACTGGTCTATGGGATTCAAAAAATTGGATGGTCAGCAGTTTGAAGAACTCAGCGGGTATAAAGACCCAGAAGATTTTTTTAGTGCTTCATCCGTTACGGATGAAAGCCCCGCAGTGATGATTTTTCTGTCACTATTTTACAAAAAGAACATCAACGATTACCCGAATTCAATAGCGGTGAACTAGTATCATTTGCATACTCCTTTTCGGAATCAAGAAAGGCTTTTCAAAATCATTGATTTGGCTGACAATGGTCATGTTAGGTCGTGGTTTCTACCTCTATTATTACTTAATTTTAATTGGCTATAAACACACATAAACCATGGAAGATCAAAAATATTCATCGGGTCAACTATACGCTCTGGTCGCTTTGCGCCTTTTGGTAGGATGGCATTTTCTGTATGAAGGAATCGTAAAACTGTATAACCCAACATGGACTGCAAAAGGATATCTACTTAGTGCAAGTATTTTAAAACCCATTTTTGGCTGGCTGGCTAGTGGTAGCATGTCGTCAGTTGTGGATGTGCTTAATATCGGGGTGTTAGTTGTTGTAGGTGTTTCTTTGCTCCTTGGTTTCAAAACCAAATGGGCCAGTGTCATTGGTATGGGCTTGCTTGCTCTATATTACCTCGCACATCCGGCTTTTCCAGGTTTACCTCAAGGACCATCAGAAGGTAGCTATTGGATTGTGAATAAAAACCTGATTGAGATTGCAGCGCTATGGGTAATCATGGTGTTTCCAACTGCCTGGGCTTTTGGTCTCGAAAATCTCTTATCGAAAAAAACTGAAGTATCAAACTAACTGCGAATAGCCATGACAAACGATAATGATAACTTTATGAAATGGTCGAGGAGGGATATGTTACGCGGCCTTGCCGGTATACCTATTCTGGGCTCTGTTTGGTTTGCCGGTGCCCGTGTTACGGGCAACGCAAAAAGAGAAAGACAGCTTTTGCTGGAGACATTAAATATCAAGGCATCACCGCCACCACCAACCGGCCCCATGTCGGGCGATCCGGTGAGGATTGGTATCGTTGGTTTTGGAATTCGCGGTGAGCAACTTTGTCGCGCCCTTGGTTATGCCACTACCGACTGGCTGAAAGACATGAAGGAGTCTTCAGAAAAAAATCCTAATGACTCACGACTCCGAGATTTCCTCGCTCAAGAAAATCTGAACATTAAGATCAATGCGGTTTGTGATATTTTTGATTACCGTGCACAACGTGTGGTGGATTCTTTCACTTCCGATGACAATAAGGTTCAGAGATTCCTAACCTACAAGGAATTGATTCATAGCAAGCGAGTAGACGCCATCGTGATTGCAACGCCTGACCACTGGCATGCACCCATCGCGTTGGAAGCCATTGCTGCCGGAGTGCATGTGTACATAGAAAAACCAATGACGCACAATGTAACAGAAACCTATACACTTCGGGAGGCATTACAGGCAAATCCTAAAGTAGTGTTTCAGTTAGGTCACCAGCACAGACAAACGCAAAGTTTTTTAACAGCACAAGACATCATCGCCAAGAAAGTATTGGGTCACGTTTCATTAATCACCACCAACACCAACCGTAATGATGATAATGGTGCATGGCAATATGATATTCATCCGGATGCCTCCCCTAAGACGATCGATTGGAATCAGTTTATTGGCAATGCTCCGATGGAAGAGTTTAATCTGGAGCATTTCTTCCGCTGGAGAAAATGGTGGGCATATGGATCAGGCCTATCTGGTGATTTGCTCTCCCATGATTATGATCGTCTCAACTGCGTGTTGAAGATGGGTATCCCGGATTCTGTGATGACCTCCGGAGGAATTTACACACACCGCGATGGTCGTAACGTTCCTGATGTGTTGCAAGTGAACATGGAGTATCAGGATTTCTCTACGGGAACAAGTCAGCCGGAAGGAAAAGAAAAAGGAATGACGTTTGTATACAGCGCTACACTCGGCAATCAGTTTGACCGCCCTACTTATTTGATGGGCCATGATGGCACCATGGAATTGGGTAATGCCGTTACCGTGTATGCCGATGCACGTTCTTCGAAATATGCTGACCTGATTAAAGAGAAAAGAATCGATCCATCAGAGCCGATATATGTGTATGATCCATCCGTGAATCAGACCGATGCCGTTACTTCTGCTACCGCAAAATATTTTGCCAACAAAGGATTGCTATATACGTATCGTGATGGCAAACGCGTTGACCCAACCTTTCTGCACATGCGTGAATGGCTGAGCTGCATTCGAAATGGAGGCACACCAAGTTGTGGTATCAAAGAAGGATTTGAAGAAGCGATCTCATCACACATGGCAGGTTTGTCTTATAAGAGAGGTCGCAGAATACAATGGGATCGTGAAGCAGGAAAAATTATAGCATTGCCTGGCGAAGACCTGGATGCTATCCTAACCGACACGAAACCAAAAGTTTAATCGTATAGTTATTGGTGATGCTTATTTAAGACATCACCGATACATTTTTTCAATTTCATTTTTGTGCTTCTCGAGAAGCTTTATCCTTCTTGGCTTAAATGAAGTAGTGAGATCTTTGTTTTCTACCGTCCATTCTTCTTCGCTCAGAATAAATTTTTTAATTCGCTCAAAGCCTTGTAGAGTTTCATTAAGACGATCTACTTCATCCTGAAATTTCCTGACCACTTTAATATTGTGCACCATATACATGGGTGCAGTCCAATGAATGCCTTGCTCTTCGCACCATACTTTCAACAAGGAATAATTTGGTACTAATACCGCTGAAACAAAAGGCTTATTGAAACCAAGTATTAAGCATTGCATGATGAAAGGAGAATTGGTAAAATAATTTTCCAGCACTTGCGGAGCCACATATTTTCCTGCCGAAGTTTTGAAAACATCTTTCTTTCGATCGGTGATAGAGAGAAATCTTTTGTTCACCATCTTACCTATATCGCCCGTGCGAAACCATCCACCATCGGTAAATACTTCGCGCGTTTGCTCAGGCCGGTTGAAATAGCCTTGCATGATGTTGGGACCTTTCACCAGAATTTCACCTTCACCGTTTTCATTTGGTTCATCAATTTTTATTTGCACACCGGGTACGGGTATTCCCACCGTTCCGAATTGATTAAGGCCCGGTTCTGTTCGGTTTACGGAAATAAATGGAGAGGCTTCCGTCATGCCATATCCGGACAGCGTAAGAATTCCTGCTGCCGAAAACAGTCTTCCGATGTCAGGGCGAAGTGCAGCGGCACCAACGGCCATGAATTTTATTTTACCACCCAGTGCTTTTCGGAATGTGTTTAAGACTAGTATTCGCGCAACAACTAATTTAATTCGATAGAGTACATCTTGCCGTTGCTTGTCTTTATATTTTTCGCCAACAAGCATAGCCCACCTGATCACATTTCTCTTGACCCTATTTTTCTCCAGCAGTTTCTCGCTGAGAATATCATACATCTTTTCTAATGTCTTTGGAACCGTGGTGCAGCAGACTGGTTTTACGGATTTGAAGTCGTGATTGAGTTCATCGAGGCGCTGACTGAAATAAATCTCAGCGCCAAAGGCCACATAGGTAAATGAAGCTGTGCGCTCAAAAATATGACTGAATGGAAGAAAACTTAATACACGGTGCCCCGGATTTAAGGGAAGGATCGTGAGCATCGACTTAACACTACTCACCACATTGGCGTGCGTTAGCATTACTCCTTTAGGGATGCCCGATGTTCCTGATGTGTAAAGAATGGCGAGTAAGTCCTCGGAGAGTATTTGATTTTTTCTTGTTGCTAATGCTGCTTGTTGATGTTGGGTGGCTTCTTGTTTAATGAGTGATAATAGATTCCCATCGGCATCTTGTGCCAAATGAAAAATACTTTTGCACGAAGTAGACTCTTTTAACGGAATCAGTTTTTCATAAAGAGCAACATCTGCGGTAATGCACATCTTCGCCTCAGTCTCATTCAGAATAAACGTTACTTCTTCTATGGAAGCCGTGGGATGCACCGGCACCAGAATTAATCCTGCTTGCTGACAAGCAAAATCAACCATCAACCAATCGGGGCTACCTATCTTAGGCATCACCGCAACGCGATCACCTTTTTGATGCTTATTTTCAATCAGCCAGCACGAGATCAGATCGACTTGTTTAATTACTTCTTCAATCGAATAACCTTTCCAGTTTTTATTCTGTTTTCCATTCAGAGCTTTGCTTTGCGGATACTTTTTCTGTTGGTACGAAAGAATATCAAACACGCGTGTGAAATCGATATGATGAATCTCTTTCATCATGGCTCTATGCCTTTTGTTTTCACGTCTTCCGGGATCACATACAAAATGTCGTAGAGCAATTCAAAGAATTCCGGAAACTCGGGCAAGTCGTTATGATGTGCGCCAACAATCGGGTGAAGTGTGATTTTATCTGGATACAGGTTCTTCAAGGCTGTGCTTTGATTGAATGGAATCAAGCGATCATGCGTGCCATGAATAATATGTACTGGGCAGTTCGTAGTTTTTAAGTATTGATCAGTTCGTATATCATAGCGCATGAGGTATTTGAGCGGCAGAAAAAATAGAAAGCGATAGGCGTTGTGGTAAAAGCTAAAATAGGGGGAATCAAGAATTAGCATACGCGGATTATTCCACGAAGCAACACGGGCAGCGATGCCACTTCCCAACGATCTTCCGAACACAACAATCTTATCTTCGGCATATCGCTCACCCAACCATTTGTATAAGTATTGAGCATCGTCAACCAATTTGTTCTGAGTACGCTTTCCGCGACTCTTTCCAAAACCACGGTAGTCCATCATAAAAAAATCATAGCCATTGCTCACAAAGTCTTTAGCGAACTTGCCCCATCCCTTAATACTGCGAGAGTTTCCTTTAAGATAATAAATTACTCCACGCGAGTTGGGCACCTTAAAATAGATGGCATTGATATGGCCGCCATCTTCCATTTCAAAATCAAGTTCTTCAAACGGGAATGGGTATTGGTATTTAAAATGGGCGGCTAGAATTTCTGGCCGAAAGAAAAACAAGTGTTGAAAGAAATAGAAGGCCAATGCAATAGTTGCATACAAGACAAACAGAATGATGAGTATCGTAATGGCCATAGTGAAACGGTCCTAAAAAAGTAGTCAATTATTCTGAGAGTGGAAAGCTTAAGTTTCCTATATCTCCAACACGTAGTACATGTATGCTACTCCAACACCGCAGCCAACTTAGTATGATACAATACAAAATCCCTCAGGTTGCGATGCCCACCTTCAGGAATAACAATAAACTCGTCTGTCTCTTTTAGCATGGGCTTAAGTCGCTCGGCAGAAGCTAAGCTCACTACCCAATCATTAGTTCCATGAAAGATTACAATCTTACCTTTTACTTTTCCGAGATATTCTTTAGTGGCCAGCTTTGTCTTGAGGGGTATAACATAAAACAGGTAACGCAGCATAGAGGCGTTCTTCAATTCATCAAAAGGAGTTTCCAGCATGAGTAAATCAGGTTGCACTTCAGCAGCCAGGTGTGTGGCGATGGCTGAACCCAAAGATCTTCCATAGATAATAATGTTCTCATGTTCTGTTTTTGCCTTGGCCCAATTCCAAACCAAGGTGGCATCATCATAAAGTGCTTGTTCATTGGGTGTGCCACTGCTTTTTCCATAGCCCCGGTAGTCAATCATGAGCACTTCATATCCAAGCTGGGTAAGGTCAATCGCATAGTTTCCCCATCGCTGCAGGTTATCGGCATTGCCATGAAAATAAATGACCAGTCCTTTTGCCGGTTGCGATGGCTTAAACCACAGGGCATTTAACTGCTGATTATCCGGAGTAGGTATAAAGTACTCTTCGTAGGGTTGATCAAAAGAAAAGTGATAGTTCTGATCGAGCTGGTCAGCCTGAAAAATAAGCTTGTCCTGAAATACATAGCAGACTATCGCGCCAGCAAAGAGAAAAGAAATCACTATTCCGGCAATTTTTCCAACTAATTTCATGACACTGTTTTGATCATCTTTCCGCAAGATGTTGATTTTTTATTTTTCGCATTACGGAGAGTAGCCTTATTTTCCTTTTATTTGCGCTCGATTTAAATTTATGACATTATGAAGTCGTTTGCTTTTGCACTTATTATGCTGATCAGCTCAACCCTGATTGCGCAATCAAAAAAAGAATTGGTGGCCCAGGTGGCTCAACTGAAAGCTGAAATTGAAAAGCTGAAGTCTGAAATTGTAGAATTAAAGAAGCCTAAAGAAGTAGAGATAAAAAATGAACACCAACGCGCCAGTTATGGTGTGGGCGTCATCATGGCTTCAAACCTAAAAAGCCAGGGTGGCGATTCGCTGGATGTGGAGGTGCTTTCCCAGGGGATCAAAGATTTTTATGAAAACAAAACGTTAAAAATTAGTCAACAAGAATGTATGCCAATTGTGCAACAATACATGCAAGCGGCAGCAGTAGAAAAAAGCGAAACTATGAAAAAGGAAAACTTGGCGTTTTTAGAGCGCAACAAAACAGCAGCAGGAGTAAGGGTGACTGCCAGTGGACTACAATATAAAGTGGTTAGTTCAGCAGGTACAGGAAAATCACCGTTGGCTACCGATAATGTGACGGTTCATTATGTAGGAACGACTATTGCCGGTGTCGAGTTCGATAGTTCGGTGAAGCGAGGACAACCTGCTACGTTTAAATTAAACGAAGTGATTGAAGGCTGGACCGAAGGGTTACAATTAATGAAAGAAGGCGACAAATTTATTTTTTACGTTCCACAAGAACTCGGATATGGTGAACGTGGTGCCGGTGGACAAATACCACCATTCTCTACTCTTATTTTTGAGGTAGAATTGATTAAAGTAAATTAATTCTGATCATGCATTAAGTATCGGCAAGCTTGAAGGTAATTGGTAACACCATCCTTTGCCTCACAGGCTTGCCACGTTGTTTTGCAGGATTCCATGCAGGGGCACTCATGATAATTCTCACAGCCTCTTCATCGCATCCGGCACCAATTCCTTTTATTGAATTGGCATCGAAAATCTTGCCGTCTTTACCGACTACAAATTCAACATACACCCTGCCTTCAACACGAAGCCTGCGTGCCTGTGCAGGGTATTTTATATTATTGCCTACAAATTGATAAAATTCTGTAATGCCTCCTTTGGGTTGAGCATTCTCTTCAACCACCAGGAAAATATCATCCGATTCCTCTTCTGTTTTAGGAATCTCCATGGGTTTGTATTCTTCAACCTTCGTTTCTTCCGTTACCTCAACATCAAAAACAAATTTTATATCCTCTTCAATTTCTTCTTCGTCAGGCACCACTACTAGTTGTGGCTGCTGAACAATCACTTCTGGTGGTGGCGGAATCGTAGTGGATGGAACTTCCACCATGGTTTCGAAAATGTTCGTTTGCTTAACACTTAACTCCCCAATAGAAGCATCGTATCGCTTCCACTCGAAGGCATAAAGCACCAAGGAAAGCGTGATCACTAAACTGAGGCTAAAGATTAGCCCTCTCTTGGTATTTAAATCCACATTGGGATTCTTTTTTATCTCGATTGCCATAATATGGGGCGTTTAAATCATATACTATAGTCGTATTCTTTGTTCTGAAATTCTATGATTTTCATCATCTTAACGATTGACTGTTAGCAGATCTGCCCCTGTTTTGGCAGCCATTAAATAAAAAATGTATATTTAATACAATGGTCATAAAATCTATAGTCATGGAAACACATCGGCCTTCATCGACTTATAAAAATGCACTTGTTTATGCTTTGTTAACTCTGTGCGTAAGCCTAAGCGCTTTAGCTCAGAATTTGTATACCGCGCGCGGTTACTGGCAAGAATCAGCCAAGCAATCGTACCTCACCATAAGGGAAAAGAAAGATAAAAACCAGGCATTATCAGTTGATGAAGAAGTTTATGTGCAAGACTACGAAGCTTATTTGAGTAGATACTTCAATCGCTTATCCGATGAAGAGAGGCAACAGTACCAGCGAATGAAAGATCAATGGGATAATGAGCTTCGTTCACCCTTAGTAGCTCCACAGGCCCCTGCACAACAAATGGAGCAACCCGAATTTGAATGGCGCGGTCGCGACAGAGCTATTAATGCCGCATACGGTATTTACTATGGGGCATCTTTCGCTTCTATTGTTGGCTTACAAGATGCTGCTGCTGCCGGTATACCTCTTATCACCGGGGGATTGTGGATGCTCGGTCCCGCTTTTAATTCAAAGAAATACGAGGGGATTACGGAGAGTACCATGCGTGCTGCGAACACAGGAAAGATCATCGGTTTAGTGAATGGACTTTCACTCGGTATTGCCATTGGTGGCGATGGTGAAGACACCGGTAATCTGGCGTTGGGTTTATCAACTATTGGTAGCATAGCGTTGGGTGAGATTGCTTTTCACGCTCAAAAAAGAAAGAATCTTTCTGATGGTAAGATTGAACTGATGAGGCACTATGGTTTTGTAGGACCTTTGGTTGGTGGTTCTATTCTTACAGCAACGAATACAGATAATACGAATCTGGTTGGATTGGGATTACTAGCCGGTGGAGTAAGTGGTGTAGTGGTGGGTAACAAGATGGCCAACAAATATGATTATACACGTGGTGATGTAGATGCGTTGAGTTCTCTCAGTGTGATTTCCACAGGATTGGGGTTTGCCGTAATCGCAAACGCGTTAGATAATAATGCTAATGTTTCAAACTCGATATTGCTGGGGCCAGCATCAGCAGCAATAGCCGGAACACTCATAGGTCAGCGTATGGTGAGGAACGTACGCCTTACCAAAAAGCAAGGAAGTACAATTACGCTTTCTTCGGCTGGAGGCGCACTGTTTGGATTGGGGGTCATGTTGATCGTTAGCAGGGATTCTCCAACAGCATGGATTGCTGTTCCTTCAACAACGGCACTTTTGGCCCATCAGATTGTTTTTAACCGGTACAAAAGAGAAAACCTTCTTAAAAGCCTAAAGAGTGACAACTCACGCACTAAGAAATTTGATTTCTCGCTGAAGCTGATGCCAGAAAATTATTTTGTGAATAAGAACCCTTCTCAACGAGTTATTGCTGATCCGCGTCTAGCGGCAGCTTCTCCGTTAGTGAGTATGAAATTAATTTTTAAATAGTAGATAGGAACTATTAGATGTTGAAAGCATCTGTTAAGCTCATTCCTATTATTACCATTTTTGAGTTTTTCAAGCGCACCCAACAAACTAAGAATTTAATACAGTAAGCCGATACGAAAATAAAGTGTATTAGCGGTTCCATTATTGGCCAGATCGGTGCCCTCTGCCATAAAGTCGATGAATATCTGATGTTTTAATCCCACTTTTTTAGATAAACCCAAAGAAGCCCAAGTGCCCAGACCATTAGAGGGTAGCGGGTTTTCCGACCTTTCCTGAATGTCATCATTGATCTGAAAAGTGATATCAGATCTACTTTCATTATTTGTGAATTTAGTCAAGGCTAGGCCGAAACTAAAGTATGGATTGATAACATTGGATCGGGCCGTTAGCCGAACACCAATTTTATAGTCAAGCTTTGAATACTTAATCACGGTAGAGCTGGTTTGTGTAAACTTATATCCGCCACCTTCCCAGGTTGAGAATGACGATCCGCTAAACGATGCTTTCGAAAAGAGTAGCTCTTGCTGTAGCGCGATTACTGAAGCCGGTTTTCTTCCTCGGTTAATATAGTGAATACCAATGGCAAGAGAACTTGGAGACGGCCCAAAATTGGTTTGTGCCAGATAGTTAGTTTCGTATGCGGAGGTATATTTTATAGAAGGCAAACCCATCCCGGCTGAAAGACCAAAGTTAATTTGCTTCTTTCCTTTTTTAGAAAGATCAAAATAGGGTGCGTTTTTACAATCGTGATAGTTAGATAAAAGATTGACCAGAGCCTCTGAGCTTATTGTAATTTTAGCCGCTTCAGCAGCAACAGTAGGGCACTGTTGAAATAGGATATTGAAGTATCCTGTATTTTTTTGAAGATATTTTGTGGCATCCTCGGTATTTTTTCCTTTGCGGCTAGCTAACCTAAATCTGTTTTTTCCACCACCATCAATAAAAACAGTTCCCTGATATCGGTACAGATCAATATCTCCTTGAAAAAGGAGTTGAGCAAACACTGGCTTAGGAGCCAGATCTCCCAACTCGAAGTCTAAATTTTTATAGGTACTACCAACGTCCAACACAAAAAGATTAGCCTCATCAGTAGTTAGTGTCTTACTGGCTTCCTTCAGCGTTGGTTTAAAATTGAATTGATTATTATAGTGGTATTGATATTCGATTAATCCCTTCACTGTATCACCTTTCTGGTCAATATAGAAACCTGAACCAAATTTATCCTGAGCAATTGAGTCAATAAGAACAAAAAATGTTAATAGACTGATTAGACTAACTTGTTGCATTTTCATAGCAAAATAATATTGCTAAAAATAGCAACATTCGAAGCTTTGACTATTGTTCTTTGGATTCATTTTTTTGGATTTTTAATGATTTTCAAATTTATTCCTTGAGATTTCTTCTGAACAAAAATTAATGTATATCTCCATCTCGAATACTTTAAGGTTCATCATGAATTTTCTGAAGCGTTAAAAAAACACCGATCGATTATTCCACCATCAAACCGCCAGCCGTTTTTAGTGCATTCATCGATTCGGTAAGGAAAGGCAAGATGATAGATATTGGTTGAGGGAATAAAACAACGAATCTGATTTTTGAAGAAGATCTGACAAAAATTTGTGTTCACTTCATCACTCAGCAAAACTGTACCATCGAAGCTGTGAAAAAGAATATTTATGCACGAAGACAGCTTAACGAATCATTCAAAATCAGGTTGATAAAAATAAAAGAATCACAACCATTCCGATTGCCGTGTGCAAATTACTCCTGCCAATGATTAAAGTCTTCAATAGAAATATGTTTCATAAACTCTCCTTCATCATGAAGGTGATGCGGCACGACACTATCGCTCTGTAATTAGGTGAGACTACATTTGAAGAATATGTGAAGCGGAAAACAATTCGCCAGTAATATTATGCAGGCATTCAATGGTCTGCCTCATAATAGAAGCTTTTGTTTCGGGAACACAAATTTTCCTCGATTTGTAATCAGCAATAATTGTTAACACAGCGATTTCCTCATCGGATAGTTTTTCAATTAAAGACCGATTGTCTTTTGGCCCAGATTCAGTCAACGTAAAATAAATGATACTAGCATTTATTTTTTTGGTGCGCGCAATGATTGAATACGTGGTGCCGTCAATAAATTGAATGGATAGTTTGCTACCTAATTCTATTGGCAACCGTGACTTATCATCGAAGTCAAAGATCAGTTCAATTGTGTTGCGCGCTCCCTCATCATTGATTTTTAGTGTAAGGTCAATATTTTCAGTGATGGCAAAAGTAAGAGGATATAACGAGTGCCGAATTTTCTTTTGGCTTTGATCGGCTTTGATGTAAAAAGAACAGTCGCTCGTTTGCGCAACCAAACAGAAATTGGAGATGGATAAACAGATTATGATCAAAAGCGATTTCAAGCAATAGGGATCTAATCAATGACTTTTCGCTTTTCGAATCGCTCGAGGTCCATACCACAACCAAAATCCGGTTATAGAAAGAATGAGTAATCCAAAACCGATGTAATTGGTGTAAATCAGTTTAAATAATTCACTTACGATGGAGCCATCATGAATGTGTTCAATCCAATCGGCATGGCGTTGAGCAACAGACAATGCTTTTCCCGTGGAGGCGTCTACCTGAACTTCCCAATATCCGTTGGTAAATAGAACTTTGATGATTCCTTTGTCGTAGCGAACATCCAGTCGATCAATCGCATTTTCTTGATGCGTAACGGAATCGATAGCGCGCAGGGCAGACTGTGATACCGTTTCAAAACTCACCCACTGGGTTACATCGGTGGACTTACCTTTCCGTGTAGTTGGCTGTAGTAGCTCAACATTTTTTTTCCAGCCGAGTATTACTCCGGTAAGACTGGTGATCAACATGAAGAATGCGATGCTGATACCGATCCACTTGTGTAGAGAACGAAATTGCCGAAGTCGCTGAACCAGATTTTGTAAAGCCATAAACCGAATTTAATAAGTTGTCCTGTATCCTGACGATGCAGGACAACTTCGCTAATTAAAATTTAACTCTCAATGTTCCAAAAAGATTTCTTCCCGGTGCATTGATGCCTGAAGCAAAGGTGCGGTATTGTAAATCAAGAAGATTATCAATGCCAGCCTGCACCGTAAACATGTTGCTAATATCATAAGAAGCACGAACATTAACGGTATACCACGAAGGCATTCCTTTCGCAGTAGCATATTGCAGGTTGTCTTCTCCGCTCGCACTATAGTTTCTCAGATATTTCCATCCGGAAAAATTGATAAACAACTCTGACTTGAACTTGGCTGTATTATACTGAATGCCTGCCCGGCCAAACGAAGGTGCGATGTGATCCAACGGTGTTTCAGTGGCTCCATCATTCTTAACGCGGCCATGCGTATAATTATGAGAAGCCGACACGATGATTTGATTGGTAAGTTCAGCACGCAAGCTTACGCTGTAGCCATACAAGTAGGCTTTGCCTTTGTTTTGCGATGTTAATACCTGACTTGATGTGCCATTGTAATCAATGGCTGACTGCCCGTTGAAGGTGGACGGAAGCACCACAATAGCATCGTGGAACTGCGTGCCAAAGAACGTACCTTCTACGCCCACCTTAGAACCAAAAAATTTGGTGATGCTCAAGTCTCCATTCAATGTTTTTTCAGCGGTGAGATTGGGGTTAGGTACTACCAACTTGCCAGGCGCGGAGTCAAATACTTTCGTCATGTCGTCAATGTTGGGTGCACGATAGCCGGTGCTGCTCATGAAAGAGAACTTCCACGAAGAAGGTGTGTAGATGATGCCCAGGTTAGCGCTGCTCACCAGGTAATTCTGTTTTACCTGATCGAAAGGAAGTGGAAAGAATGTTTTGTCAACAAACGTTGAGCTTAACCAGCTGCCACCTACACGCACACCATCATTCCATGTCCATTTATCATTGATTTGCAAAGTATGTGTGCCATAGGCCGATATCAGGTTCATCGAGTTATCACCATCGGGATACCGTGTGCTTTGCGATGAGACTGCTCCGGTAGCAACATTATAGCGTTGTGCCGTTGACTTCACGGTGTTGAATTGCCCATCGATGCCATAACGTAAACTATTTTTGCCTGCTTTCTTCTGGAAGTCAACCGTTAAACCAAATACATCAGCATTCTCTATACGTTCGTTGCGATTGTTGTTGTTAAATCTACGATCGTATCGGCTTTCTTCAATATCCTGATAGCTCACGGTGGCAGTCATGCCATCTGCGAAAGCGCCAAGCTCATTCACTTTAAGCTGATAGGATGTCAGCAATCTCTTTTGCGGACCATAGTACCATTCGCCAAAACGCAAGCCTGTGCTTTGTGGATCAGTCAATCGATCATAACGGGGAACATTAGTGGAATTTGAGTACTGGAAATTTAACGTGTGACTTACCCGATCACTCGATTTATAGAGAAATTTTTGCAGAAGATCCCATTGCTGGTAGCCGCTGAATTTCTGTACAAATGGATCGCTATTTTGCACAAGCACATCGCTCTGGTTATCGGCAGCGCGCTCGGCATATTGTGTGCGCACACCAAATTGTTCTCCTAACGCTGAGTTTGTTTTCTCACCCATGCGCAGGTCTCCGAAATCGCTAAAGGTGAATGAAGTAAGCGATCCGAATTTTTGTCCTCCAAGTGTGAAGTCTACATGGCCCGTCTTTTCCTGGTTGACTGACCCATAACGAACAAATGCGTTGCCACCAAACTTAAGTCCTTCACCCGCTTTGGCCAACTCAGGATTGCGTGTGTAGAAATGGATAACACCACCGAGCGCATCGCTTCCATAAACCGTAGAAGAGGGGCCAAATAAAATCTCGGCACGCTCCAGCACATTGTTATCGAGGGTGACGATGTTTTGTAAGTGACCTGCACGATAGATGGCATTGTTCATGCGTACACCATCGATCATCAGCAACACGCGACTGGCTTCGAAGCCACGCATGATGGGGCTACCACCACCTTGTTGACTTTTTTGCATAGCGACTACACCGGAGTTAGAAATCAGATCGGCCGTGCTTTGTGCATTGAAGTTTCGTATAAAGGCGGGAGTAATCACACGGACCTGTTGTGCAACCGTTCTGCGTTGCTCGGGGATTTTATTGGCAGCAATCACCACCTCATCAAGGTATGATACTTTGGTTGTGTCCTGGTTGTTTTCCTTCTCGGCATACTGCGCAAAGAGAGGAACTCCCAGAAGTAGAAATATAGAAGTGTATAAAAATTTCATGTTTATCAGTTATAGAATGAATAGGATAAGTCAATCGGCTATCAAGCGATTGTCTTAAGGAATCAATGTAATCTTTGTGAATACAAGATGCGATTAGAAATTCAAATGCATGAAGGTGCGATTTTGTGGAGGCACTTCAACATATGAATAACAGGCAAGCTTAACATTAACCTCGTGGTGGTGGACTTTCAATGAATGATATAAAGGCCGGAATAGAAACGGTGTACGCGGTAGTATGTTCTACCGGTGTGGCGCTAACTGCCGGGAGGGTATTTTCAATGATCACAAACTGAAGCGTGAGTAGCTGAATCAATTGTGAAGGTATAGGCTTCTTATCTTTCGATGATCGCTTTACCATCTCATTCAATAAAGCCAGCAAGTTATCTTCGGCCTCGTCATGCAGGGCATAGACTAAAACTTGATCATCCTGAATAACAATGCGGGCAATGTCGTACATTTTTTCATTCACCTTCACTTCGTGATCATTCACTTTTGCCTTGCGGTATTCGCTGGAAGTAAGTGTGAGTAAAGTGAGTTCATCATCGGGTTTATCCTTAAGTTGTTCGCGCATTTCGCTGCGTATGCCCGACAACCGAACGATGAAATAAACATAGCTGCCGGCTACCTGCAGGAAGAGGATGCTGAGAAATACTATGCCGATTATCTTTTTCACCAAAACAAAATTAGTTAAAAGAAAGGGTATCGAAATTAAATTACGTGAATGGAAGAAGTGGGGAGGATGGCGGTTTACAATGGCCTAAGATTACCCTCGAAGAAACAATATAATTTTCAGTTCTTATGGAATACAAATGATTTCTTAAGGCATGCATTTTCTGGTTCTGAAAAAGTGGATACGCCTCCGGTCATATTTTTCACTTGTTTAAACCCATGCGTGCTTAGTAAATAACTGGCTCGCGGACTTCTATGATTATGACTGCAATAAACGAGGATCTCCCGCTCTTTATATTGATCTAATTCACCGAGACGTGACTCCAGTTCTTCTACATTGATGTTGATGGCGTTTTTAAAATGTCCAAAAGACTGTTTCCCTGTTATTGTTCCGTCAAACTCCCCGGGAGTTCGCACATCAAGCAATAGGGCATTGGGGTTGGCTGCTATCCTTTTGCAAAGTTCATCTGCCGTGATATTTGAAAACTTGATGGAGGATTTTTCAACGAGCTTCATGTTGCAAGAATGGCACGTGCCAGGTCCATCATGTACTTCTTTATCACAGTCGTAGCCGCAAGGTGTGCAAACAAATTCTTTTTTACTTTGAGAAATAACATTAAAAGCTATTCCGGTAAGGAAGATGAGAAGTAGTACTTTCATAATTGTTGTCGAAAGTAGTTCTAACGGCTTGTAAAGGTCTTGGGTTGCTGGATTTATCCAGAGTATAAATCTAACAACCAGCCCTATTCACTTCTTAACGAATTCACGGGATTAGATTTGGCGGCTCGCATTGCTTGGGTGCTCACGATCGCCACGGCAAATATTAGTGCAATTAAACCCGTCACAGGGAAAATCCACCAGGCAATGCCCGTGCGCACCGGATAACGCTCAAGAAATTTTGTTAGCAGCCACCATGCCAGCGGTGCAGAGAGCGCAAATGAAATAATGACCAACCGCGAAAAATCTTTCGACATCATGCCTACTAAACTCGGTACGGATGCTCCCAATACTTTACGGATACCAATCTCTTTGGTGCGTTGCTCCGCGGTGAAGGATGCCAGACCGAATAATCCTAAACCCGTAATGATGATGGTTAAGGTAGCAAACAAACTCGTCAACGTGCTGGTGAGGTTGATGGTAGTAAACTTCTTTTGAAATTCTACATCCGCAAAACGATATTCAAACGGATAAGCGGGAGCATATTTTTCGAAGATGCCCTTTACCGTGTTAATCGATGCCTGCAAATTATCGGTTTTCTTTAATCGGATACTAACGGCATCAATCCAACCCGGATCGAGAATGACAAACATCGGTTTCACGGGTTGATAGGGTGAGCCCATCAATACATCATCCACTACGCCAATCAGTTTTCGTTTCTTACCCCACAAATCAAGTTCAGTGCCGATGGGATCTTTTAGGTTCATCAGTTGCAACGCGGCTTTGTTGATGAGGATTGAAGTGGTATCGCTTTTAAAATCTTCCGAGAAATCGCGGCCGTCAAGTATTTTGATGCCCATCGTTTTGGTGTAATCATATTCGGTGGCGATGGTGGTGAAGTTCACGCGCAAATCTTCTGGTTTGCCTGGCCAACCAAGAAAATTGCTGGAGTTGATGTCTGTGATCGAGCTATTTGATTTTGTCACCGACTCTACAACACCGGAGCCCAACAGTTCTAACTTGATGGCGCGATAGACTTTCCCAATTTCATTGGTGTAGCTAACGACCATCAGATTTTCCTGATCGTAACCTAAAGCGCGTCCTTTCACGAGTTGAATCTGTTGATAAATCACAATCGTACCGATGATCAGCAAAATCGAAAATCCAAATTGCAGTGCTACCAATACTTTGCGTGGCGTGCTGGCTCCTTTGCCGATGGTGGGTTTGCCTTTCAAAACTTTCACCGGTTGAAATGATGATAGATAAAATGCGGGATAGCTTCCTGAAATAATTCCTGTGAGGAAGATCATCCCCGATGAAAAAATCCAAAACTCTGAAGAGGTATAATCGATGAATAATTTTTTCTGTACGAGATCATTGTAATAAGGTAATAGCAGTTGTGCCATCAGTATGGCTATGGCAAAGGCGATGAATGAAATAAAAGTAGACTCACCAATGAATTGTAAAATCAGCTCATGTCTTCTTGATCCAACACTTTTGCGAATGCCCACCTCACGCGCTCTTCGTTCGGAGCGGGCCGTAGCCAGGTTCATAAAGTTGATGCACGCAATCACAATGATGAAGATGGCGATGATGGTGAACATTTGTACGTAATCACTCATGCCCCCGGTCTCCATTCCATTTTCAAATTGACTGTGTAGCCTCCAACGCAGTAGTGGATAAAGAAAATATTCTGGTTTGGTTTCCGTTTCACCATGCTCTTGCAGCATGTTGCGCACCGTGTTTTCTACCGCTGCGTGATTGGAAGGGTCATTCAGCTCGACAAACACCTGGAACGAATAGTTGCCCCAGTTAGTCATGTTATCGCGCACCCATTTTTTAGCTTGCTCGTGAAACTTCCACGGCATCACAAAATCAAATTCGAAGGATGAGTTGGTTGGAATATCTTTTAACACACCCGTCACTTTCAATTCATGTTCATTGTCCAAGCGAACGATTTGATTGATCGGATCCTCATCACCAAACAAAGCTTTGGCGGTTGACTCGCTGATCACAATAGAACGCGGGTCTTTCATCACTTGAGCAGGATCACCTTTCAGTAAAGGAAACTCAAACATCTCCAGAAACTCTTCACTGGCCCAATATCCTTTTTTGATCAGGCGATTGTCATTTACGGTAAGTAAATGGTCGCCACCCCAATCCATCACCAACGATCTTTTGATATTGCTATCGGCTGTTTTGAATGCCTCGTAGGTGGGCAGCGGCACGGATGTCCACGAACTGATCTTTCCGTCAAAGAAGGCTTCTATCCACACCTGATAAAGACGATCGGCCTTTGGGTGAAATTTATCGTACGAGGTTTCATCTTTCACCCAAAGCAAAATGAGAATGCTGCACGTAATGCCAATAGCAAGACCCGCAATATTGATGAATGAATAAAATCCGTTTTTGAAGAGATTGCGGATGGTGATAACTACATAATTCTTGAACATAGCAATGGGTATTGACTCGGTATACTGGACATTTGCCAAAAGGGTAACAAAAACCGGTGCTTAATTTTCCAACGATCATTTTAAATAGATTGGTGAGGATGGCATTTAGTTGCATATGATCAATTTTACTTTTTTAGCCATAACCGATCAACGACTTTC